>CAZTDG010000056.1:0-15251 GCA_964612655.1 uncultured Acidimicrobiales bacterium
ATCGTCGGGCGATCGGGCAGGACACCGCGTTGATAGATGATGCGGGGACGGTGGATGTCCTCGAGCAGCCGTTGCGGAAACCCAGCGTCGCCAGGGAGTGCCGCGGTTATCCCGAGTTGGGTCATGGCCGCCCATCGATCCGAAACATCGAACCCACCCGTTGCCACGCGCCAGTCCTCGATTATCTGCGCACTCGTATTGGGCACGCGCAGCGAGGCATCAGTACGGATCCGTTCCCAACCCGATCGGGCACTGCCCGTAAGTTCGATCAACGCATCGAGGCGCCGAGGACCCATCTTGGCGAGCGAGAGAAGCGCGGTAATCCACGCGGCTTCGGGCAGTTCGCTCTGCTCGACTCGTTCGTTCGTTCGTGTCGTGTTCATCGCAGCACGCCGAAAGGATCGACACGAAGCGACATCGCCAAACAGAGATGGTCGACGGTTACCTCGGTCGCCTCCTCTTCGAGGTCAGCGAGTGTTCGAGCCACCGAGCGCACCCGTCCCACTCCCCTAGCCGAAAGTCGACCTTGTGTAAGTGCTTGTTCGAGGATCGCTCGGCCAGCGTCATCGAGCGGAGCGACCCGTTCGAGGCCGCTCTGGTCGAGACGCCCGTTCACCAACCCGGTGCGAGCGATGGCGCGCTGGCGTGCCATCGCCACCCGCTCTGCGGTATCGGCAGAAGACTCGCCGGTTGGCTGGCCGAAGAGTTCGGTTGCGAACGGTCGCTGCACGCCAATTCGCAGGTCGAAGCGATCGAGCAGCGGTCCTGAAACCCGTCGGTGATATCGCGAACGTTGCGCCTCGCTACACCGGCATGCTCCAGGCGCTCCGGATTCACCGCACGGGCATGGGTTCATCGATGCCACCAACAACACGTCGGCTGGATAGACGGCGGTCGCGTGAGCCCGGACGACTCGAACCTCTTGTTCTTCGAGCGGTTGGCGAAGCCCATCGAGAGCAGCCGGAGCGAACTCGCCCAACTCATCGAGAAAGAGCACGCCCTTGTGGGCCAGAGAGAGCTCACCCGGACGCATCGAACGAGCACCACCACCGACAAGCGATACCGCCGATGCACCGTGGTGAGGAGCACGGAAGGGCGGAGCAACGATCGGAAGCTTGGCCGAGTCGAGCGCCCCGGCTGCCGAGTGCACCCGACACACCTCCAACGCAGAGGCCGTGTCGAGCGCTGGAAGCAACCCGGGAAGCCGTTTGGCGAGCATCGTCTTGCCAGCTCCCGGTGGCCCCACCATGAGCAGGTGATGGCCACCGGCGGCCGAGATGGCTAGCGCCAGCTTGCCGATCTGTTGCCCGCGGATGTCTCGAAGATCGAGCGTTGCCTCAGATGGGACGTGCGGTGTCAGCGTTGGGCCATCTGGCCAGGGTGCCTCTCCGAGCAGGCACTCGATCAGCCGACCGAGTGTGGCGACAGGGCGCACTTGTCGGCCGAGTAGTGCCGCCTCACCGGCGTTCTGTGGGGCGACAACGATGCTTCGGTCTCCAACAGAGTCGGTCATGGGAAGCGCACCTCGCACCGGACGGATCGAGCCGTCGAGGCCGAGTTCGCCGAGGAAGGCCAGACCGTCGATCGCTTGGGATTCGATTCGCCCGTCGGCCACGAGAATGCCAACGGCCATTGCGAGGTCGAGCCCTGCCCCTGTCTTCTTCACATCGGACGGCGCAAGGTTCACGGTGATCTTCTTGCTCGGCCAATCTTCCCCACTCGAAATCAGCGCGGCCCGAACCCGGTCCCGGGCTTCTCGACACGCCACATCGGGTTGACCGACGATGACAAAGCCGGGCAGACCGCCCGCCGCATGCACCTCTACATGCACTTGATGGCCAACGACCCCAACCAGGGTCGCGGACCGAACGATCGAAAGCATGACTGCATCTCCTTAGACGTGGCGCGACGCGCGCCGTTTGTTGTCTTGGAGACCATTGAGAGGGCGGTCACGATACCCATCACAAACCTAGAACCGCAGTGTGACAACGTCCGCAGAGCAAACCGAGCCGAAGGCGAATTTGTGATTGCGGCGAATAATTGGGCTGAACCCGTGCCGCCAAAATCACGGCGCAGCCGTTGGCGGCTAAGGCTCTCCGCAGAGCAAACCGAGCCGAAGGCGAATTTGTGATTGCGGCGAATAATTGGGCTGAACCCGTGCCGCCAAAATCACGGCGCAGCCGTTGGCGGCTAAGGCTTCAGCCGGAACCTGCGCCCGAGAGAATCTCACGCTGGTAGCGAACGACAGCCGCGATGTCGGATTCGGTCAGCGTTTGACTGAACCGAGGCATCTGGTTGCGTCCGTTGGTGACCACGTCGATCTGTTCATCGACGGTGAGACGTTGGTCGACCCCTCGCAACGAAGCGCCGATTCCGCCGCCGCCATCGGCACCATGACAGCGCGCGCAGGTGGCTCGATAAATATCGGAGCCCAAAATGAGTTCCTCATCGGCATCGTCTGGAAGAGCGATCTCTTGGGCGCATGCGCTGAGCAGCATGATCGCTGCAAACATCACAGCGAGAGAGGCCCGAAGAGGTGAACGTCGTCGAGTTCGCATCACCATCCACCATACTTAGAGATATGGGAATGGACCCGACGCGCCAGCACCAGCGACGGCCTTTTGATTACGTGTTCGTAATCGGCTCGATCGTCGCTGCCGTAGCGCTCGTAGTTTGGGCCTTCTTCGGCTGAGATCTACTGGCCTCTGCTCGCCGGGTCGACGCCCGCGAACGCGAGCAGGTCGGTCATCGCAAACCGGTCTCCCGCGTACGGAAGCGTGGGGCTCCAGCGTCGATTGCGGAACAGGTAGGAATTCTTGTTCAGACGCAAGAGCGCGAGGAAGGTTTCGGCGACGATGCGACCACCGACAGGACCGAGATGCAGCCCATCGTTGATGACATCGGCTTATATACGCAATCACACAATCGCGTAATTATCAAAACGGGACACACGTTGAGTGAAAATGAGATTCGAGTGACCTACCTAGCATGCTCAAAAGGCTCCCTTGCAACACACTCTGTCGTTTCAGAAGGCCGCCTCGAGAACCTCGACATCGCGACCAACCACAGCAACGACATCGAATCGCAGTGCTTCTCGTCGGTTCTTGTGTTCGCCTAGCCAGGCCGTAGCGAGTCGCCGTATCTGGCGCTGTTTGTCGGGGCCGACCGCTTCAGCGGGGCTACCGAACCTGCGGGTTTGACGGGTCTTGACTTCGACGAAGGCGACCGTGCCCCGCCGCGCGACGACCAGATCGAGTTCACCTCGACCGCTGCGCCAGTTGCGATCGAGGACGATCCAACCGCGCTTTTCGTACCAGCGTGCGGCGAGTTCTTCGCCTTGGCGCCCTAGTCGTTGTCTCGCATGTGTCATAGCCGAGACACTACGTAGGGGCTGTGACAGCGCTACCTGTTCTGCACCTGGGCTTTCAGCGGTTCCCACCAGCTGCGGTTCGCGGTATACCACTCGATGGTCAGATCGAGAGCATCTTCGAGCGCCACCTGCGGGGCCCATCCCATAGCTCGAATCTTGGTGGTGTCGACGCTGTACCGACGGTCATGGCCGAGCCGATCTTCGACGAATTCGATCATCTCGTCGCCTGCACCCACCCGGGTCAGGATGTGATGTGTGAGCTCCTTATTGGTCAACTCATTGCCCGCACCAATGTTGTAGACCTCGCCCAATTCGCCGCCTTCGAGCACCATCTGCACGGCTCCACAATTGTCGTCGACGTAGGTCCAATCTCGAATGTTGAGCCCATCGCCGTAGAGCGGCACCTTCACCCCGTCGAGCAGGTTCGTGACGAACAGCGGAATGACCTTCTCGGGAAACTGGTACGGCCCGAACTGATTGGCCGAACGCGTGATGACCACCGGGAGACCGTAGGTCTCGTGGTACGCCAAGGCCACCAAGTCGCTGCTGGCCTTCGATGCCGAATAGGGCGACCGTGGCTCGAGCGGGTCGCTTTCAACAAAGCTGCCTTCTTCGATCGAGCCGTAGACCTCATCGGTGGAGATATGCAGGAACCGCTCGACTTCGTTCTGCCGGGCGATGTCGCACATCACGTTCGTGCCAGACACATTGGTCGAGATGAACGCGTCGGGCCCCATGATTGAACGGTCGACGTGAGACTCTGCTGCGAAGTGGACCACATGAGAGTGGCCGGGAAGCGCAGCCGAGACGTCATCACGATTACAGATGTCGCCTTCGACGAATGTGAATCGCGAGCTACCTTCGAATTCGGCAAGGTTCGCCCGATTCCCTGCGTAGGTCAGCGCGTCGAAGACCGTGACCTCGGCGTCGGTGTTCGCCATAACGTGGCGGACGTAATTCGATCCAATGAAACCGGCTGCACCGGTGACGAAGAGTTTCATAGTGGGGCTTGCCTCTAGGTTCGTGGCGGGTAGGGCGGCAAGGTGTTGGGCACAAGGTCCGAACGCAATGGGTTGGCTGCATCTCGCTCGGACAAAATCGGGGATTCGATCCCCCAGTCGGCGTCGATCGCCGGGTCATTCCACGCAACGCCAAGTTCGTCGGCCGGGTTGTAGTAGCCGTCGACGAGGTACGTGATGACGCAGTCGGTAATCGATGCGAAGCCGTGCGCAACGCCTGGAGGTATGAAAAGACCGAGGTGGTTGTTCTCTGCGCCAGCCACCTCACCCATGTCGAGCACTTGGGTTGCCCCCTCGGTTGGTGAGCCAACGCGCAAGTCATGCAGTACGGCGCGGGCATGTCCGGAAGGAACGTACCAGTAATCGGCTTGATGGAGATGAAAGTGCAAACCAACCACAGCACCGGCTTGGCGATCCCCTCGATTGGCCTGGATCATCTCACGACCGAGGTTGAACCACTGGCGCCGGTACGTTTCAACGAACGAGCCCCGCTCGTCGGTGAACACCTGAGGATGCACCTCAACAACACCAGCAATTACTTCAGAATCAACAAATTCAGCCACGAACCCTCAGCTTTTCACGTCGACCCTGTGAGTGAGCCTCAAGCGTGACCAGGGACCACGGCCCGACGATTCAGATTCGAAGCCTAGCCAGCGCGCTACCGCACCACAGGCACTAGAGGGGTGGCATCTGAAGTAACCCTCGGAACGAGCGTTTACGTGAAGTTCGCGACGAGCTCATCAAGCTCGTATTCGGCGATCACTCCGCCAGAACCCAGCGACTTTGGCGTAGCGAGGTAATAGCTGGAATCAGAACTCGCCCAGTCCTCTGCCGTCGCCATCCTCGGTCCATGCAGCGACCACACTTCATAGCCCAGCGACGAAAAGAACGTTAGGAAATCGGCGATCTCATAATCGCCTCGACGAGCGGCGCCCACCGGGTCGTTTTCGAAGATAACCACCGGCTTGTGCGCTTCGATCAGTTTTGCGCAGCCGCGAAGCGCTGGGAACTCTGCATTCTCCACATCCACCTTTATGACCCGAAGACTGGAGTCAGCCACATCTACCGTGTCATCAAGGACCTTGACCGGAACGGTGATCTCTTGTGCGCTTTCCGCCGAGTCGCCCGGATGCACATGATCGCTAAACATCGACGACCAACCAATATGGTCGGGTTGGACAAAGAACGAGCATTCGCCGTCGTAATCAGCCGCAGCGACATTCACCACATCGACCCAATCAACCTTCTTGTTGGCGAGCACGTTTCGGATTCGCTGTGCAAAGTCGGGCACTGGCTCAATCGCGAATCCGCGGCCCTCGCTGCCGACTTTGAGTCCCATACGCCAGGTGTGGTGGCCAATGTTGCCCCCTAGGTCGATAAAGCTGTCACCCGCGGATAGCTCCTGGCCATAGATGTGCTCCACCATGGTCTCGTACAACCGATGGCGAGGTCCGGGCTCTTGTGGCAACGTCAACATGTCAATAACTCCAGCTTCTAGTTCTTCGTCGCCACGAGGCGTGCGAGATCTTTCTTGAACCGCTTAAGGGCGTAGTTGTACAGCCGAATCTCCGCCACCAGCGATTGTGTCACAGCCTCGATCGTCTCGGGATCGAAGTCGTCGCGCGTGGTCGGCGCTGGAGCGGTGTTCACTCGTACGGTGGACCAGAACGGTTCGGTTTGTAGATCGTGTGCCAACAACAGGGCGGAATAGTCGAAATACTCGCTAATTCCGACATGGTCGAACGAGTCGATCCGCTCCTCAGCAAGGTCGAGGCGTTCGGCAACGGTTTCGCCTTCGGCGACCATCTTCGCGTTTCCGTCTTCGTCGCGCTCTACCTTCGTGGTCAGCTGTGGCAGGTAGGTCTTGGTCCCATATCCCTTCGCCACGAACTCGGTCAGGCTGAGCGACATGGCCGCTTCGTGCTCCGGATCGTCGGGGCGACGTTGACGAAACCGATAGAGCGAAATCGCGCGTTCGATCGGATGTCGGAAGTTCGTCATCAGGAAGCCGTCATCGCCCATGCACTCCGCGAGCTGCCCATAGTGCATGTGTCCGTGCACCACCTGTGGCGAAGTTAAGTCGGCCTCTTCGGCCTCTTTCCAGGAAGTAACGGCGATCCGGTCCTTCGCTCGAGCGACGAGCGATGTCGCCAGGCTGGTTCCTGCAGTTTTGGGGAAGTGCAAATAGCCAACCCGTCGACTCAGTTCAGGTTTTGCTTTGCTCATCTCTTACTCCCGGCTCTATCGAGGTAGCCGAGAATTTCTCGACGACCCACGGGGCTGAACCCTTGGCCCGTTGCAACCACGTCGATGGTCGCAACCTCTCCCATCTTCAGAGTGAAGGGAAACTCATATTCTTGTTGCTCTGGCTTCGGCTCTAACGAAAAAGCGCCGCTCCCATTGCCTTCGCTTCTCCATTGCAGCACTATCGGTGCCGGTTGGTCACCAACGTAGCGAGCGACTGAGCTGAACTCGGCGACCAAACGGTCATCTGACGCGCGCGGCGTCAGCGAAAAGGAGAACTCCGCTCCGAAGGCGCCTCGGGCATCCACCCCGGAGATGCGTTCCGACATTCCCGCCATAAAGCGACGACCTAGCTCAGGTCGAGCTTCGTCTGAGGTCTCCTCGGCTTTGATGGCCGTCTCGAGACCGTATAACTCGAGAACGGGCGGGGCCGGGGCTCGGGTGTAGGTGGCCACCATCTGCTCGATCTCGGTCAAACGCGCCTGTCCTCCCGAGTTGGTTTTGTTGTCGTCGTAGGACCGGTTGTCGGACAGCTGAACATCGACAAAGACGGACTTCGCACAACCAAATCGAATCCAAAGATCCCAGTCCATGACGTAATCGAGATCTTCGTTCAGACCTCCCACATCAAACCAGAGATCGCGCTTCATAAAGCACGAAGGCTGGTTAAAGAAGTTGCGGTGATGAATGAGCTCCCACAGCCGCGCTGGTTGGGCCCCCACATCGCCAATGAGCGTGCCGTCGCCAGCGATATTGCGCCCGGCTCCGGTTACGAACTCCACCTCTGGATCACTCTCAAATACTTCGAGAACCGTTTGTAGTGCACCAGGCCGGAAGAGATCGTCGCTATTTAGCCAACAGACGATGTCCTCGGTCGTGCGACGCATGCCCTCGTTGATCGCCCACGACTGGCCCTCATCGGGCCCTGAAGTGAAGGTGAGTTGGTCGCCATACGAGCGGAGAGTTTCGACCGTACCGTCGTCACTCCCGCCGTCCATGACGATGAGTTCCACGCTTACACCCTCTTGACTGAGAATGCTATCGATGGCCTCACGGATGAAGTGGCCTTGGTTGTAGCTGGGCATCACCACGCTGATTCGGGGCATTAGATGATCCTCATTTCACCGTCGAACTCATCGAAAGCGACGAGTCGAGCGATGCGGACTTCGCTGCTCTCCCGAGCTCGCGGGTCAGAAATGTCGTGCAGTTCGATCTGCTGCAGCTGGTCGAGTTCGAGCCAGTCGGGCACTTTCGCGACGACGTGGCGACTGCTGCCGCCAGACTCAACACGCACTTCAGAAACCACGACCCCATTTACCGACAGGGCCACGATCGAAGGCAAGCGGGGCCGGCCATCGGGGGTGTAGGCAACGGCGAATACTTCGAGGTCGATAGATGCCAGGCGTGGCGCGTCGAGTGTCCATCGGGCATAGCCCTCTATCAGTTCGGAGTTGCCACCGAGGACTACGTTTGGGGTTGCCAACTCCTGGGGGGCAGTTCGGCGACCGCTCGCTATGTCATCAAAGACCGCCAATGTCTTTTCGGCGGTGGACCGGTACGAGAACTTCGCTACCTGTTGGGCCATAAGCGCTTGCTGCCTCGCTGCGGCATCCGGAGTTCGGAGGAAACCGATGATCGTGTTAGCGATGGAGTCGGTCGAGTCACCATCGAAATACTCCGGCACGTCACCGCCGACTTCGTGGAGGGTCGGCAAGTCTGAGCACAGAATTGGGGTCTCGACCGCCATCGCTTCGAGGAGCGGCAGTCCGAAGCCTTCGAACCGGCTCGGAAAGACTAACGCCTTGGCGCCGACCATTATCCCGATCAATTCCTCACGGGAGACATAGCCCAAGTGATCGACCGAGGCTCGGAGCCGAGGTGGAATCAGGGCGCCGACGGCGTTCTCCCCGGTGAGTACGAGACGGACATCGGGTTCCTCTACGAGGACCTTCTCAAAAGCTTCGAGCAGACGAGCATGGTTCTTGTGTGGCCAGGCGTTTCCCGGAAAGAACAAATAGTCGCCCTCGATTCGGTACTGGGCCCGAGCGCTAGCGCTGTAGTTGGCGAGCAGCTCGCTGTCGGTAACGAAGTCTGGAGAGAGGCCGAGTGGTGTCGCCACGACTCGGTCAGGCCCAATGTCGTACGCAGCTTTGACCTCGGAGGTGACATGCTCGGAGATCCCAAGTACCGCTGTTGCACGACGCATCGTGTCGGGGAACCCAAGGTTCCGAGAGCCCAGTTCGAACTCATCGAATAGCGCTGGAAGGGCTTTGTGCTGCAGATCCGGCATCGTGACTACCACGGGCAGGCCGGTTCCGAGGGGAAGGGCGTACATAAACGGACAAAACAGCAGGTCGACTTGAGCACCACGGAGCATCTGCCCGAGATAGGGCGGGCTATGTGACGGGTGAGGCGGAATGAGTCGCCGATACGCAGCAGGGCTCACATCGTCGCCAAAGTACGGGAGCTTCTCCCATCGGGGGCCTGGCAATTCGAAAGTGTTGTCGTTCAGATGAGAAGTGACCAGCACATAGTCGTTCCGGTCATCGATGCTTGCGAGCTCATCGATAAGCGCCCGCACATACCACTCCATTCCGCCAGCTTTGCCAGGTGACATCCACGCAACGTTGATTGCGATTTTCATGAGACTTCCACCGCTCGCACCAACAGATTGAGCGTTCGGGCGTCGTGGGGCGTAAATCGCGGTTGCGGCCGATTGATCTTCATGACAACACCATTATCGAGCGGGACACCGTCCAGGTTGAACTCAATAACAAACGGCTGGCCATCTTCGAGATGGAACTGATGGTTCGCGACCTCCGCGCCAGATGCCAACAACGAAACACTTGCCCCCCATCCGAGGCACGGCCCGATCGTTCCAGAAACCATCAGCGTCTTCAGCTGGGCCGACGGATCGAGCTCAAGGGATGCGACGGAACCGACCCAACGGACCGGTGCCCCAGCCACCATCTCACGAGGCGCCCAACCTTCCCCGAGACGAGCAACGGCACGGTCGGCTTCGGGCAAGATGTCGACTTCTTCGAGCGAACGGGAGCGAGCGCTAACCCAGGGTGGTTCAAAGGCTGACTCGACTGCGGCCACCGACGTAATCACATGTGGGCTATCTGTTACTACAGCTCCTGGGGCGGTCAGGTCTTCGCGACTCATGATCGGCACAACGTGGGTTCCCGATGAGGACTGCCCAAGCCGGATCGTTCGGGGATTACTAACACTCAATACCCGGATTTCACACGGAACGGCCTGCTTGTCAACCTGAACGTTGTACACGTTCGCTCGGAAGTCCATCGTCACCTTTCCACTACACATTCGGCGCCCGCCATCTAACGCCGAGGTCCATTGTTAGCCCAAGATTTGGCCAGTCACCACAGGCACTTTGGATCAGATCGCTAGAATTCTCCTTGGGACGGACCCCGACGCAGTCTGCAACACTGCCAATCCGCCCAGCGCTGTACCTTCACAATGACGAGGTTTGAGCCGATTGAACGATGTGGAAACGAAAGGCTCCGTCCAGATTCATCGTTTTGGGGTCGGAGGGGCAGAAGACCTCATCGAAGCCATCGAAAAAGCCGGTTTTGATGTCGGCTATGACGATCTAGGGGACGTTGAAGCTCGCCACATCGCCGTATTTCGCGATCCTCTCGAAGCTCACCTCAGAATCCTCCTGAGCCGGTGGGAGGAATTGGGCAATGGCCGCGGGCTAGGTCGGGTCGAAAGCGAGGAACTCGAGCGACTCGTAATGGAGCGAGTGGCTCCCCATTCAATTTCGAGCAAAGTCGGGCAGTTTGTAGATCACTTCGCCATCGACTTCAAACCCCCGACGGTCGTACCGTTGCGCCAACAAGGTGCGCAGATTGTCGAGGGTGGAATCGATCCCGTCTTTTTGTTGAGAGCCGGCGCACCAGCGGACGCGATCGCTGAGCAGCTTCGATCGTTCCTCGACGAACCCACTCTCCATCTGGATTCCATAGACGCGGAGCTAGAAGGGGCGCCCAAGAGACACGTGAATACCGTGCGCCGCAACCAAGTCAAGGCCAGCTACGTCACGCTTTCCATCACCCAACAATGGGTCCAAACCGCATTCACTATTGGTGAGGTTGAGCGAATCCGGAAACGCTGGGAACGGGTTGATCCGCCGGCTTACCAACAGACGTGGACCGATACGAGTTTCGGGCGAGAGGTCACCACCCCCGCCGGCGACGAGTCGAGGAAGATTTTCGCTGCTGAAGGCGGCTTCCGCCACTTCTCGACCGGCCGCACGAACATCGCGGTATCGAACTTCTGGCATAGCGAAGTGAGCGACACCGATGACGTCTGGAACGGCCAGGAAATAGCGACGCTAACGCAGGCGAATCGTTCGCTGCTCGAAGCTGGTGGCGACTGGGAAGAAGTCGTCGACATCGGGGACTTCTCTCCACGCCGAGACGTACTCATTCACGAAGTACGGGTGAGCGTCCGGGACATGCCCATCGGCAAGTACCCCTTCTTCCTCGGCGACAACTGCATCTACGTCGAGGAATCCGAGTATGCGCTGGAGGCCCTTGGCGAGTCACCGGTTCTCCCCCACGCTGGCGAGATCCACTGCACGGCGGTTTCGTTCTGGGAGAACGGCTCCTATGACCGGTCACTCCACTTGCCCGACGGTTGCCCCTTGCTCCTGACTCGCCGGGAGAAGCTGCGCATCCCAACCTGCTTTTCGCGACACCGCCCGCACTCGCTCGACGCTGAGGACTTCGCAACGGCGAGAGTCCGAATCGAGATTGAGTACACCGAACTCAATCCCCAGTACCGAGCGCACAAATTCGTTCGAATTCCGTATCTCGATCAATATCCCGACGCCGACAAGCTCATATTGCCCGGACGGCCGTGGTACCAAGCATGGGATCGCAAAATCCCGCTCGACGTGAAGGGATTCTCGGTCTATTTCTCACCGAAAGCTGCGATTGAGCAACACATACAAGGCATCGCGTTGTATGTCATCGATGAGGACGGCAACGAAGTCCCCGGGAAACGGCTCGCTCTGCCTGATCAGGTTGTCGGCGGGGGACACGAAAGCACCGGGCTCAGCCCTGCATTCGTCGAAGGCCACCTTCGAATCGAGCCTGGCGAGTACTTGAGCGCAGAGGGCGTTCTGGCCGACGGAACCCCTTCGGCGGATTGTGCCGTCTTCGTCCTTATCGAAATTCCAGACGACCGTATTTCGACGACGATGACAAATCCGCTCTACCGCAGTAACGGCGTGGCAAACCTGGAGTACGTGAACAACTTGTACAACGCTGATCGAGAGATCAGCCGACCAACCCCGGCCGGCATCGGAGCTGTGGAATCGGTCGCGTTGTGCCAGCTTGAGCCGTGGGTTGAGCGCTTCGGGCTAACCGAGATGCCCGAGGACGAAGAAGAACGTCGGCGCATCATGGCCGAGGCAGCGGGCGCAATCTTCATCGACTAGCAGGTCGTGGCGACCTGGGCGGTGTTAGGCGCTCTCTGTCCAACGTGATCGCGTCATCTCGATTTCGTCAGGCGACAACACGCTCGAGACGAAGGCTTGCGACAAACACGCATCGACATAGGTGCCGGGCAAGCCGATCTTCTTGATCTGTCCATACAGCTCACCGCCGGCCTTTTCGGCAGTCACGTTTGATGAGCGCTTGACCGCTATCGTGTCGTCTTTGAGAAAGCTACGCATGCTTTGCGACTTGAGGTCATCGTCGAGGTCTGACCGCATCAACAGCATCGGCCATGCTGCCTCATCGGCAACGGCTGGTCCTCGGAAGAGTTCGTGACGCCCAACTTCGACGCCTGCAACGTCAGCAAGTTCTTTATCGACCCAATGCTGTGTCTCTTCGGGTCCAACATTTTCACAAATCAGTTTTTGGGTGTCAGCAACCGTCAGCTGCTCGACGTCACCTCCGACGAGCCGTTCAAAATTCTGGAAGAACGCCGACACGTTGCGGGCCACCGGTTCGCGGAACAGCGAGATCATGGGCGGGGCCTCCCCGGCCTCGATGTAGTCGAGCAGCCGCAGGCTTGTTTGCAGGTGGCGAGCCTTGGGCCGACGTTCGATGCGACGCTTGACTCCTCGAGCCCCTCCCTGAAGAACATGGACTTGTAGTGCCTCAAAGCCCGCACCGGCGAGCGCTGTGGTAACGCTTGAGGAACCTACTTTGCCCATGGTGTACACGGCAACGGGTTTGTCGGAGGAAGTTTGCATGACGTTTCGGGCCGCCCGTACTAGGTCGTTGCCGCAGCGCGTCGAACCATGCGGCGGTCGGCCTTGGCCTTTACCTCGGCCCAGATTTGGGCGTCGATAGCCCATCGCTCACTTATGAGCTGTTCGGTCTCAGGAGCTATTTGCGCGTCCTTACGAGGCGACACATTCTTGCGGGTGAGGTCCTTCCCTTCGCCGTTGAGTAGCTCCGCGTTTACGGAGTTGTACTCATCAGCGAGGTGCTCAAAGCACAACAGACGCGACACGATCACACGTCGTTGGCGGCGGTCTGAGATTCGCTCAAACTGCGTCTTGACTCCGATATTTTGCCCATTGATCGGAGCGTCATGGGCCACGAGCTCAACGAAAGAATTGAAGGATATGTCCTCACCAATTCTCCCGATTCCATTCACATAGCGATACCACGACCGAAGCCAGGCCGTAGGCTCCCGCACAAACGCGACCGTCTTGAGTTCTTTCCAACGCTCAGGCGTGAACTCGCGGCGAGCACGATGAGCTGGCACATGCCTAGGAAGCGCACGGTACTGGCGACATATCCCTCTTACGGCCGTGGCAACGGCGACCGTTCCGGTCTTCGGCACCTCTAGAAAGAGCACACCTTTGTCCTGGGAGTACAGCACGCGTCCGGAGCCTAAGTAAGTGATCTAGAACGTATGAAACTATCGCGCAGCAGGCGCCTGGGATCGGGCAGCACGCAACGTATCGCCGACCTTTTTGCGTTCCACACGCAATGCTGCAATCCGTTGGGAGTATTGCGCCTTGGTTGCATCATCGGGTGCCTTGCGGCGAGCGGTCTTCGCCGCAGTGATTTGATCGTCGATCTCGGTTCGTTTCGTCCGGAGCGCTTTGATGGTGGGAGTAGTCATAGAGTGAAGCTTACCTTTCCGTTGACCACCCATTCAAGAACCAGGTCTGGGCCGTTCGGCCCTACTGCTACGAGCGGTGCATATTTTGATGTCAGATGTCCCACACAAGAGTGCGGGGCAGCGCTCTATTGCTGTAGCGCCTTGTAGTCGGATTCAACCATCATCCGAACGAGCTCTTCAAAGCTGGTCTCTGGCTTCCAACCCAAGGCGTTCTCTGCCTTAGTTCGGTCGCCGATGAGCAGGTCGACCTCAGATGGACGATAGAACTTGGGATCGATCACTACGTACTCTTCGTAGTTCAGGTCGAGAGCGCCAAATGCAAGCTCGCAGAACCGGCGAACGGTATGGGTCTCGCCGGTACAGATCACGAAGTCATCCGGGGTGTCTTGTTGCAACATGAGATACATCGCTTCGACGTAGTCTCCGGCATAACCCCAGTCACGTTGAGCGTCGAGGTTACCTAAGCGAACTTCACTGTCGAGTCCCAGCTTGATGCGTGCGACTGCGTTGGTGATCTTGCGAGTTACGAACTCGAGGCCACGGCGTGGGCTCTCGTGGTTGAACAAAATTCCGCTCGACGCGTGCATGTCGTAGCTCTCGCGATAATTGACGGTAATCCAGTGGCCGTAGACCTTTGCTGCGCCGTAGGGGCTGCGTGGGTAGAACGGCGTTTCCTCCGACTGTGGCACTTCCATGACCTTGCCAAACATCTCGCTTGAGGAGGCCTGATAGAACCGAATGTCTGGGTTAACCGTACGGATACCGTCCAAGAGTCGGGTCACGCCGAGGGCGGTCGTTTCGCCCGTCAGAACAGCCTGACCAAACGATGTTTGCACGAAGGATTGTGCTGCCAGGTTGTAGACCTCGTCTGGCTGGGTGTCTTCAAGCACCTTGATCATCGACGCACCATCGATGAGATCTCCCTGGACGAGTTCAATCTCGTCCTGGATGTGCGAGATCCGCTCAAAGTTGAGCGTGCTCGATCGACGCAACATTCCTGCTACTTCGTAGCCACGGCCGAGCAAGAACTCCGCCAGGTACGAACCGTCTTGTCCGGTGATTCCCGTAATAAGTGCTTTTGGCATAGCCCTAGATTCTCCTGATATTCATCAGTCCGCCATGGGCAGTTCAGCCCAGAAATGCGTACTTACGCTGCGCCCCGGATTCGTCCGGAGTCATATTCATCGAGGAACCATCTATAGGTCGACTCGATACCTTCGCGAAGGTTGACCTTCGCTTTCCACCCGAGCTTCTCAATACGGCTCACATCGAGGACCTTGCGAGGGGTGCCGTCCGGGCGGCTCGTGTCGAAGATCAGCTCACCACGGGGGTGCACGATGTCTCGAACGATCATTGCGAGATCACGAATTGGGAGGTCATCGCCAGTTCCGACGTTGATGTGCTCGGCCTCGTTGTAGTTTTCCATCAAGAACAAACATGCATCGGCGAGATCGTCGACATGGAGAAACTCGCGCAGTGGCGAGCCCGTTCCCCAAACCATGACC
>CAZTDG010000057.1:0-15060 GCA_964612655.1 uncultured Acidimicrobiales bacterium
ATTCGGGCGGATCCGCCCGAATACACATCGATCCAATCTCCCGCGTGGTGACGAAGAAATCCTGCTGCCATTTGGGAACGGCCAGCGTTGTGGACACAGAGGAAAAGGACCGCAGGTCGGTCATCGGTGTTGGTCATGGAATCCAGTGTGGCCCGTCAGAGATGAACACCAGTGGAACCGCAGACGAACACCGATCGCGCTCGGTTCCTACACTTGTTGCCAACGTGGAACTAACCGACAAACAACAGCGACAAGTCGATGCGATTGCGTCGCTCGTAACTCAAGGCGACCCAGACGCGATCCGTCAAGGGATCGAGCTGACGTCAGCGCTCGACGATCAAGCTGTCTTCGCGGCGCTGCTCGATGGCATCGCGAGCCTCGACTCCTCAACCTCACCAGACCAACGTTTCCCGAGCCATCGTCGTTTCCCCAGCCCGAAGCGGGCTGCACTCTTTGACGTAGGGACTGGTGATCAAGCGTTGCTGGACCTCGCGATGATTCACCTTCTGGCGGCGTCGGACCATCCGCTGCGGACATCGGTGACCTCGATCGCGCTCGGGACGCCCAAGCGCAAGTTCGCAAAGCCACCGCGGAAGATGTGGCTAGATGGCCTTGAACGATTGACCGAGTTGACCCATCTCGACCTGCACTTCACCAGCCTCGATGAAGGCATCGACATGAGTGTCTTGAAACACTTGCCGCACCTCACCCATCTGCGGTTTCGGGGGGCGCTTGCGCCAGGACCCCTGCCGTCGATGCCGAAGCTCCAAGAGATCAACGGTGTGCGGATTCGGTTCGAGGCGGGTGCTGCGTTTCCCGAGCTTCGCTTCGTGCGGGGCCGCATCGAATCCGGCGACGCTCTCAATGTCGACCTCATGCCCAAGTTGAACGAACTCGAGATTCGCGGCGACTTGCGTCTTCATGGATTCACCGCACTCAAGAGGATGTGGTGTTCCCATGGCGAATTTGACCTCGGTGAATGTGAACGGGTTGAGCATCTCCGCGTCAGCACTAAGTCCTTCCATGCCCCCAATCTCCGCCACGTCGGATTGTTGGATCAGGTCAGCCTGGGCATCGACATCGGTCAGCTCGAAACGATCGACAAAGTAAAGCTGACTCGAAGCTGCAAGATTCGCGAAGCGCGCTTTCCGGAGGGGACCGAACTCATCGATCCCCGAGTTGTCCTTTGGGGGCCGGAGCTCACCGACCTCGGCAACATCGGCGACCTCGAAGGAATGACCTCGTTGATGATGCCACGGGTTAGGAATCCTGTTTCGCTGGAGCCGCTACGACAGGCTCACTCACTGCGAGTTCTCGATATTCGCAACTCGCCTGGAATCACCGACCTCTCGCCACTGGTCGATCTACCGAACCTCGAGGTGTTGGTCATCAATGATGCTGGGCGCCGCGAGATTCCTCCGGAGCTGATCGATAAAGTCCAGAAGTTCTGGCGGCGGGGAAGACCGCAAGTCGGCGGTGCCAAGGCTAAGGAGCAAGCCTGACGGTTCGGTGGCCTGTCAGCTGACGGTCGTCTCCATCGGCAGGTAGCACCCAAAGAACCTCACAGGCCGGTCGCACCTTTGGCGCAGCCGCCTTGCCATCGGTGAAGTAGACGGCCGCGTCGAAGCGGGGAATCGAGTCGTTCAGCCACTGCAACGCGGGATCGAAGTTGGTCCCGCCTCGACCGTTTGCCTTCGCGGGCAGGGTTCCGAGATACTCCCAGCTGTTGCGCACCTGGTTGTCGGCTTCAACGACGGTGACGTGCGACCCTTGACGCCAGATCGAGTGCACCTCGGTGAAGAACTCCGAGAACGACCCATCATGTACCGAGCCGCTCGTGTCGACGATCACCGCCAGCCGATGAAGCCGCTTGACCTTTATCCCGGGGTACGTGCCATAGCGCTTCGATGGTCGCCGAAGCGTGTTTGCAATGCGGGTACGTCGACTAGATGCAGCGAAGAGTCGGATGACCCGTCGCCAATCAACCGTCGGTTGGAGGTCGTTGACCAGGCCCTCAACGAGGGCCTGAATCACCTCGGGCACGAGCGCGAAATCTTCGCCTGAACGATCGCGGGCATCGCGTACGGCCTTGGCAAGCTCGTGTTCGCCGATCGCGTCTTCCTGTTCGTCTCCCAGAGCCGGGGCGTCCTCACCCGCTGGATCCCGCATCATGTCATCGGGGATCTCTTCGCGATGCTCGAACAGGGTGTCGTAGTACCACTCGAGGGTCATGTCCGGCGGGAGATCAAAGCCGAATGACTCGTGAGTGGCCGACTCTGGCGGCAGTGGCCAGCGTTCGCCCATCATCTGATTGATCACGATGTCCGACGCGAGCTCAAAGACCTGCGCGTCCATGTGCGGTTGAAACCTGCCCCGGTGGTTGAGCAACGCCGACAGCATGACCTGCTTGATAGCCGCACTTCGTTGCCCGGGTACCGTCAGCTCGTTGAGGAAATACTCCGGATCGATCGACACCGTTGGACGGCCGTTTCGGTACGAAACACCGACCCGGGTCGCCTCCGTGCTGATCTTGCGGTTGATGCCCGAGAGGAGGTGACCAAAGAACGGTTCCTCGCGGATGAGAGCGATCACAGCGCGACCGAGTTCCTCGCTCGTCTGCGAGCGCAACCTTCCGTCGTCGCCTTCGGTCACAGCGAACCGAGGGTAAGTTCCGCCAATGCTTTGTCGCGCATGATCTCGACGACCTCGGGTCCCGCGTCTCGAACGAGGTCGCGATGCAGCGTCAGGCGAAGATCGCTCGGCAACACATCGCTGGTGAGAAACGAAACTAGGTTCGACCCTTGATCGGCGGTCGGAGAGAAGTCGTCATCGGTAAGCGTCAAGTACAAGCGAACCGTCATCGCATTGAGGCGGTCGAGGCGAGCACCATCATCATCGGTGGCGAGTTCGCGGAGACGTGCCTCGGTGTCTGACCACGCATCGCCCAAGATCTCCTCGGGGCTAATCAACTGATTGAGATCATCGTTGACAAAGGACATGAAGGCGGTGGCGGCCTCGCTATCGAGGGCACTCAACGCCAGTGCGTGGACGTGATCCCATTCGGCCCGCAGATCTTCGATGGGTTTGATCTGCTCGAAGAAATGGGTGAGCGATCGTGGGGTAGTACGTGATCCAGAGACCATTTCCGGATAGGTCAGTACGAAGGCGATGCCTCGTTCGTCGACACCAGCGTCGACCGCCCAGCTCGCCCAGACCTTGTGCTCAAACTCCATGCTCACGTGGAGCATTCGAGTCAACATGGCGTCGTCTAGGGGAGTGACGCTGTAGTCGGCGCCTTCAGGGTTCGCGGTAACCACGATGTGCCAGTTCGGAGGCAGCGACCAACTCACCAGCTCACCGCGTTGAAGAAGTTGCATGATGCCGCGAAGGATTCGATCGTCGGCACGATTGAAGTCGTCGAGCAGCAAGATGCCTGGCCCGTCTTCGGTTGGCACCCAATCAGGGGGAGCAAATCGGGTTGAGTCTCCGTCGACTACGGGGAGACCGTGGAGGTCGCCCATCTCTTCGAACTGTGCCGGTGCTACGTAGCCGAACTTCCATCCATTGCTGCGGGCGATCTCCTCCACGAGGGCGGTCTTGCCGATGCCGTGAACTCCCCAGACGCAGATCGGCGTGCGCTCGCCGTCTCCACCGACCCCGTTGACGGTCACGCGCTCAATGAAGGTTTGCACCCCTGAAGCGCTCAGTTTCGCGCCGAGGAGCGTTGGTCCGTGAGTACTCATAGTGGTGCCACGGTAGGACACCCAGCGGGTGAGATGTGGCCATCAACATGGTGACAGCAGTGTTGAAGGGACCTTTACAACCCTTGATACGGGCGGGAACTTGCCGATTCTTACGTGTTAGAGCCGATCGCGCGGGCATTGAAAACAGTGGGTCGTGGTTGGAAAAGGTTCACGAATGAGGCTGACATCGCAAACAGGATCGATCCGCGGCAGATTGTTAATCGTCGCGCTCGTGCCATTGCTTGCGATTCTTCCGCTCGGTATTCGAAGTGCGGTACAAGACCTCTCGACCTGGAACCAGGCTCGCGATTCGGTTGGAGAAGCAGCGCTGTTCTCCGAGGGGGCCAGCATTACTCAGGCGGTGCGCGCAGAGTGGCTTGCAGCCCTCGACGTGACCGCGTTTAGCTCGAACGACTTCGTTAGTGACTCGGCCATGGTGGGAGACCGAGCGATGGCAGTTGCCGAAGAGACCGAGCGCGCCTTTGCCCAAGCAATCGCAGAGACCGACGCTCTACTCGAAGGGTTCAGCCAGCCGAGTACTGCCTTGGAAGGTCGAACAACACTCCTCGCTCGCATAGAGGCCGAGCGTGTGATTCCTGCCGAGATCGACCTGTTCTACAGCCGAGCGCTCACGCAGTGGGAGAGCGAAACCGGCGATGGCCGCTTCGCATCCGGGCGCGATGATCCTGATGTTCGTGCCGCTGAAGCGACGCTCGATGTGATCGGGGACGTCGATACCTCGGTGGCGGAACTACGACACGAACTCACCCTTGTTGCAGATCGATTCTTTGTTAGCGCGGGCGTTGATTGGCCTTCGCTCGCCGACCAGGTGGACGAAACTCGTCGAGCGGTTCAGCGTGTCGATCGGCTATCCCTCGGGGCGACCGAAGGGTGGGGTGCATTTCGTTCACCACTACTCGCCTCCCTGGGCACCCTCGACGGGTTGATAGAACAAGCTCCTGGTCCTGGAGATACATCGGTCATCGATGAGGTCGAGACCGTTATTGCAGTCCGGGACGATCTAACTGGGACCGCCGAAGACCTAAGTGTTCAGCGCCAACTCGTTATCGATACGGCAGTGGATGCGACCGAAAACGTCCAGCGAGACGCCGGTTGGGCGTTGGCATTGAGCTCGGCGCTGTTTCTCATTGCGATCTTGGTGACGGCCTTCGTTGCGACCCGCGTTCACCGCTGGATCTCCGAGCCGTTGCGCGATGCCGCCGATCGCGCACGAGCGTTGTCGTCAGGCAACCTCAGCGAAGTTTCCCGAGACACCGTGGAAGGACCTCGAGAGGTGCGAGCGCTCTCGGCTGCCTTCGACCGGGTTACCGACACGGTGACCGCACTCGAAGAGCAGGCCCGAGCAATTAACTCCGGAAGGCTGGATGACCCAGCGCTTGAGCGCAAGCTCCCAGGAAATCTTGGAAAGAGTCTCGAAGGGACCATCGGCCGTTGGCGAGAAACAACGATGCGTCTCGAACATGAGGTCTCCCATGACCCCATCACCGATCTCGCCTCACTTCGGGCGATGGAGCGACATGCCGAGACTCTGCTGCAGGATGGGCCAATCACGGTCGCGTACCTGGCCCTCGACCATTTCAAGGGCGTAAACGACGCGGCAGGGCGAACCACCGGAGACGAAGTTCTCAAGAGGGTCGCGAAACGAATCGAACGTCGGGCTGCCAATACCGCAATGACCGCTCGACTGTGGGGTGACGAGTTCGCCATACTCCTCCCGGCCTCAGCAAAAGACGACATGAGGAAATCGGTCGACAAAGCACTCGAGGCAGTTTCAGAACCGGTGACCGTCGATGGGAACTCGTGGCGACTGTCCGCGACGATCGGGGTCGCAGAAGGAACACAGTTCGATCGGGTCATCAACGATGCGTCCATCGCGACGCGTCACGGAAAGCGCTGCGGAGGAGCACAGATCGTCTACCACGACGAGGCGTTCGCGGCACTTCGCGACAAGCGAGCTCGCATCGAGGCCGAACTGCTCGTAGCGATGGCCGAAGACGAGTTGGAGCTCTGGTTCCAGCCGGCATTCGATATGAGCACCGATGAGGCCAGTGGTGCCGAAGCCCTGATTCGTTGGAGGCTCAGCGATGGGTCACTCCGGCTTCCCGGAGACTTCATCCCGATTGCCGAAGAGTCCGATCTGATCGTCGAACTCGACCGGTGGACGATCAACGCGGTTTGCAAACAGCTAGTGGAATGGCGCGGAACCCCGATGGAGAATCTGCGCATTGCGATCAACGTCAGTGGCCGTCATATCTTGCGAGACGACCTCGCGTCGGTCATCAGCGACGCCTGTCTTCGTCATGGGCTCAACCCATCGCTCTTGGGAGTGGAAGTAACCGAGTCCTACCTCGTTAACGACGTCCCAGCGGTGCAACGAACGCTCGAAGAACTACAGAGTCTCGGAGTTGAACTACTCCTTGACGACTTCGGAACTGGCTACTCCTCGCTCGCGTATCTCCGAGACCTTCCCTTCGACACCCTCAAGATCGATCGAGCCTTCGTCGAGAGGCTCGACAACGACGAACCGGCCAAGAAGTTGGTTGGTGCGATTATCGCGTTGGCCGACGAACTCGGCATGTCCACGGTGGCCGAAGGTATTGAAACCGACGAACAACATCGGGTGCTCGCAAAGCTCGGTTGCAAAGTTGGGCAAGGCTTTGGACTTGCACGTCCGATGCCGCCTGGCGATCAGTTGCTGGCGGCCGTTGGCCATCACGAACAATCTCTTGGGGAGGCCGCATGAAGCGCTCACTGATGGCCTGGCTCGTGCTTCTCGCATTGATCGCGACCGCCTGTGGATCGAGCGAACCGGGCTCACCGCGGAGCCTCGCATTCGCGAACGAACCTGTCGTGGTCACCGTTTGGGGGTGGGACGGAGTCTTCCTACCGGAGTTGGTCGATGCATTTGAGGCATCGAACCCCGACATTCGCCTCGACATCCGAACCAGCGGATTCGATCAACACCACATCGGGGTGGAGAACGCGATCGTCGACGATGGCTCCTTGCCCGACGTTGTTGCAATCGAGCGCTCCTATCTGCCGAACTTTCTCGCCTACCCGAACGCCTTTGTAGATCTGGCGACCTTTGGTGCAGACGAGCTCGCTCCAACATATTTGCCGTGGCGATGGGAAGAAGGTGTCGCCAACGGTGGGCAGATCATCGGCATGCCGACCGATGTCGGCGGCCTGGCCCTGGCCTACCGCAGCGACCTGTTCGCCGAGGCAGGACTTCCGTCGACCCCCGAAGAAGTCGCGGACCGCGTGCGTACGTGGGACGACTTCTTCGAACTTGGCGAAGAGTTCCAGCGGTCGACGACGACGTCGAACTTCGTCGACAGCTTCGAATCGCTGTATCGAGTACGCCTCGGTCAAGAGGAACACGCCTACGTCAATGATGTAGGCCAACCCGACTTGGACGCTGGTGTCGCCACCGCGTGGCAGTTCTCCGTCGATGCGCTCAACAGTGACTTGACCGCCGAACTCGCACAGTTCTCTCCCGAATGGAACTCGGGCTTCAGTGACGACTCGTTCGCAGCAATCGCCGCCCCATCGTGGATGCGGGGATACATCGCTGGCGTAGCGCCAGAAACGGCATCGCTGTGGTCGATCGTTCCGATTCCCGGCACCGGCGGGAACTGGGGAGGTTCACAGCTCGCGGTTACCGACAGGGGTGAAAACCCTGAGGAGGCCTGGCGCTTTGTGGAGTTCATGACGAGCGTGGAAACCCAGCTCGAACTTTTCCGGATCAACGGCAACTTCCCGTCGACTCCGGAGCTCTACGACACCCCCGAGATCAGCGAGCTCGATGATGTGTTCTTCGGAGGCCAAAACGTTGGTCGAATCTATGCGGCATCCGTGGAGGCGTTGCGCTCCCAGCCGACGACTCCGGGCCAAATTGAACTGGACGGGATCTTCGCTGAGGGCCTCCTTGATGTGCAGCTAGGGGAGGCCGATCCCGACGATGCGTGGGAGGCATCGCGGGAACGTGCTGAAGAGCTATTTGCAACAATGTCCGATTCCCCCCTGCAGGAAACCGATGCACGCTAGATTGCACCTGGTGGTTCACGAATTTATGGGCAACCGCTATGGCTCCTTCCATCGGTGCGTCGACATAACTACGATCTGGTAAGAGAGAAATGCCGCTCGCAATCACCCTACTCATCACCTTCCTCATCATCCTTGTGATGGTCGGCTTCAATGCGCTGTATGTCGCGGCGGAGTTCGCCACCGTTGGGTCGCGTCGTTCGCGTGTCCAAGAGAGCGCCGAGTCTGGTAGTTCTCAGGCGAAGGGCTTGCTCACAATCCTTCAAGATCACTCAAAGCTCGACAACTACGTTGCGGCGTGTCAGGTCGGCATTACCTTGTCGAGCCTCGTGGCCGGTGCCTTCGGCCAGGCGCAACTCACCCCGATCTTCGAAGACATCCTCGGGGGCTTCGGCGGACGAACCCTAGCGATTCTCGTGGTGCTGCTATTGATCACGTCGTTGCAGGTCGTCTTGGGTGAGCTGCTCCCAAAGACCATCGCACTTCGCTACCCGGAGCGGTTAGCTACAGCGACGTTGCCGCCGATGAAAGTCAGCCAGTTTTTGCTCCGTCCACTCGTGGCCGTCTTCAACGGCTCGGCCTTTTGGTTGATGGGCAAGCTGAACCTCCAAGTCGAGAAGGGCCACACGCAAGTCCATTCCCCGCAAGAGCTCGCGGGCCTTTATCGGGAGAGTGCCGAGGGCGGTCTCATCGACGGAGCCGAACGTGAGATGCTCGCCGGCGCTCTCTCTGTTTCAAACCGCGTCGTCCGCGAGATTATGACGCCACGTCGACGCTTGGTCATGATCGAAAAGGACACGGCCATCGATGAGGCGCTGCAGACGCTGTCCGCGAGTCCATACTCACGATTCCCGGTAACCGATGGTGGAGAAGACGTTGTTGGCCTCGTGACCTTGCGAGAGATCTTCACCGCCAATGAGAACGGTACGGCCCAGACCGTCGGCGATGTTGCGTCCGAAGCAATGGTTGTCGGCGAAGTGTTCGACGTTCCACCGTTGCTCAACACCTTCTCGACCGAAGGGGTGCACGCGGCGATCGTGGTCAACGAGTTCGGAACGATCTCGGGCCTCGTAACTCGAGAGGACGCAATCGAAGAGATCTTTGGTGAGTTCAATGACGAGTTTGACGTCGAACCCGATCCGATCACCATCAACGGTTCCAGCGCCTCGGTGCGCGGCGACGTGCTGCTCAAAATTCTGAACGAACGATTCAAGTTCGCATTGCCCGACGAGGAGATCGACACCGTCGGCGGCTACGTCTGGCACCATCTCGGCCGGCTTCCGGTCGTCGGCGACGAAATTCCGATCGTCACCGCAGCGCACAAAGCGGCGCTCGATAGCGATGACGAGGTGGAGTTCCCTCCTCCGCATCCGCCGCTTCGTGTCGATTCTGTCGATGGAACCCTCGTTGATCGCGTGAGCTTCGCGGTTGAAAGTGATGCCTCATGAGCAACCTTTTCTTCGCAGCTGAAGCGGGCGAACCGATCGAGATCAACTTCTTGACCGACGCGGTGTTGCCGATCCTGGCGATTATCTTCCTGGTCGCTGTCAACGGCGTGTTCGTTGCCGCAGAGTTCGCGCTCGTCGGTTCACGCCGAGCACGCTTTGCCAAGCTTGCCGAGGGCGGCAGCCGCGGTGCGAAATGGCTGCTTCGAGTCTTCGATCGCCCGGCTGGCAAAGACAGCTATATCGCCGTCGCGCAGCTCGGCATCACCTTGGCATCGATCGGCCTCGGTATGTACGGCGAGCCTGCGTTCGCGAAGCTCATCGAAGCGCCCTTCGTTGGCGTGGTCTCCGACGAGATTCTCGTCGCTGCTGGTTTCGCTGTCGCGCTGAGCATTATCACCTTCTTGCATGTGGTCTTCGGCGAGATGATCCCCAAGGCTCTCGCCCTGCAATCGCCGGAGGGCACGTCGCTGCGGGTCAACTCGATCATGCGGACGTTCTCGACGTTGTTCCGACCTTTCGTCGCTCTTCTCAATGCGATCGCCTTTGCCATGATGCGTGCCCTGCGCATTCCTGAACCGGACAAGGCGGTCTCTCTGTACAGCGCGGAAGAGCTCGCCATCGTGACCGAAGAGTCCGCCACGGAAGGCGAACTTCCGAAGCTACAAAGCGAGATCATCCACAACATCTTCGAACTTGAAGAGTTAACCGCGGAAGAACTGATGACCTCGCGGACCCACATCGAAGCCATCTCGCGCGATGCCTCGCGCTCCGATGTTGCGCAGCGAGTTATGGGATCGGGCATCTCGCGCTACCCGGTCTTTGGTGACGACCTCGACCATGTGGTCGGCTTGTTGCACGTAAAGGACTTCGTTCGGGTCAGCCAGTCGGACGAGCCGCTCAACCTTTCGACGCTGGTTCGTCAGCTCCCAACGGTTACTCGCAACACCAACGCCGATGTCCTGCTCGAACGATTCAAGGACGAGCGAATCCACGCGGCCCTCGTGGTCGATGAGCTCGGAAGCACGATCGGGTTGGTGACCCTCGATGACATCATCTCCGAAGTCATCGACGATCCTGCTGGCGAGAACGATCTGCCCGCAGTGCATCACGACGACGGTTCGACGACCTTGGATGGCGAGACCACCCTCACCGAACTGGAGGAGGACTTCGGTTTCTCCTTTGAACACGATGACGTCACGACGCTCGCAGGACTGGTGCTCGCTTCGACGGGAACCATCCCCAAGGCGGGTGTCACCGTTGATGTTCAGGGCCATGATCTCACCGTCGAAACGGTCGAGAACCACAAGATCACCCAGGTTCGCGTGGTTCGCACCGCCCCGGTTGAGGCCGAGTCAGTTGCGCCTGACGAGGACCACCACCACTAACGTCAGCTGGTTAGCTGCGCCAGAGCACGGGGAATAGGTCTTCAGGCATCCGTTCGCCGGTCGTGACCTCGAGGTTCTCGAGTGGTGGTGACGTGGCACCGGTTCGTTCGATGTAGGTGACGTCGTCGCCGAGCCAACGGGTCGAGAATGCTCGCCGACGGTGTTCGATCGGGGCGTCGGTTGTGCCGTGGAGTGTGCGGAAGTCGAATACCAATGCGTCGCCAGGGTTCAAGGCGGCAGCGAAGATGTGGTCGTCATCAGCCTCGACCTCGGGAACTGCGACGAAGGCCGGGTCGCTCTCGTAGTACGCCCCATCTTTGAACGTGCGTGGCCGGTAGGTCGCACCGTTTCGATGCGACCCCTTCAAGAACCGGACCGCGGTCTCGGCTGGTGTGGGGTCAAGGGCGATGTAGATGCTTGCGGTTTGTGTGCCATCTACGCAGTAGTAGGGAAGATCGTGATGCCATGGGGTCGCCTTGGCGGTGCCAGCCTCCTTCGAGAACGCGTGCTCGTGGAAGAACTGTGCGGTCGAGGATCCCATCAGCTGACCGGCCAGCGACGCTGCGCCGCTGGTCAAGACGAAGGTGAGCCATTCGGGCACCCGCTGCCAATTGCAGTACGTGTCGAAGAAGCGGCCGGGCTCTCCGTCGACGGTGCTGTCACACGGGAACGCGTAGTTCGTTGGCGCTGCGAGCACACGATCGAGGCCGGTGGCTAACGGTTCCACCCAACTTTGAAACAAGTTGGGGATGAGCACGACCCCGTCGTCGCGATATCGAGCGACGGTCTCGGGAGCGAGCTCGACACTTGGGCGCGTTGTCGCGTGCGCGAGCGGGCCAACGTCGTCGATCGCCCGCCAATCGACCGTGGACGCATTTCCGGTGGTGACTCCTTGCGACATGGCAACGAGCCTACGTCGGTTCTAGGCGAGCTTTTCTGCCGCCATCTTGGTGCCTTCGACGCGAGCGGTGATCTTCGCAAACGCGGTGTCTCGGCTCGTCGCCACGTCATCGCTGAAGGGTGAATAGCCGCAATCGTCAGTTGTGCCCAACTGGTCAACGGGGATGTGCTGGGCTGCAGCCATGACGCGCTCGCACACCGTGTCAGCCGATTCGACCTGCTCGTTGCATACGTCGATCACGCCCACGTACACCCGCTGGTCAGGCTTGATGTTGGCGCCTATCGACGCAAGGGCTGGCGTCGGGTCGGCCTCGCTGGCCATCTGCATAAAGAACCGACCACAGTTCAAATCGAGGAAGGTTGGAATCAGATCGGTGTAGTCGACATCCGCGCTGTGGGTGGAGTCGTGGTCGCCGCCCGGGCAGGTATGGACGCCAATACGTTGCAGTTGCTCGTCATCGAAGTTCGCAAACACGGCGTTGTTCAAATCGATGAACTGCTGAAGCAATCCGCCGCTTGGGTCGAGCTTCAATGCCAGGCGAGCTTCGGTGAAGTCCATCTGGACACTGTCGGCGCCAGCGTCGAAACAACTTTGAATGTCGGCGGTCGACTGAGCGACAAGGTCGGCGATGAACTGCTCTTGGCTATAGCCATCGATTCCCGCTTGCGGGTACAACAAGCCCATTGCCGAGGCAGCGATGACGGCTTGTTTCACCGGGCGATCGGTGAACTTCTTTGCCCGTTCGACATAGGCACCGGCGAGGTTCTGGTACTCGAAGGGTCCTCCGGTGAGAACCGGAAGCTGGCGAACATGGCCGTCGTCGAAGGGGATCTCGACGCCGTCGGGAGCGAGCGTTGTCATACCGTCGAGCGGGTACGTCACGAAGCTCGACTTGGTTTGTTCGCCGTCGGTTACCACCGGCGACCCGGTCTGTTCCATGCGGCTAACCGTGTCGGCCACGGCGCTGTCGAGTACTGCCTCGAACTCATCTGCGCTCATGGATCCGTCACCATGTGCGCCCATTGCTGCTTGAAGCTCAGCGCTACGCGGCACGCTTCCGACCGGCTCTGTTGGAATCTCAATCATCACTATTTCTCCCCGTGATTCGCCAAATTGGCCTTCAAGACGACCGTACCGCGACCCTGGTTGGCGGGCCTAGCTAGAGGAAACCAGTAGTCGTAGTTCCGCCACGGCCTCCGGCGGCCTTGGATTGCAGAAGTGTTGTTGCCCTGCATCGCGAACGAGATTTGGTCGAGCTTTCGTCGCCTTCCGCTGGCTGTTCAGGCGTGGGTGGCGCTGTGGCTTGCGCCGATAAACATTGCGACGCTTGCATTTCTGGGTCAGCGCAACGGCGTGCTCATTGTGGTGCTGGCCATTGGAGCCATGTTGCCGATATGCGCTTCGATGGGTTGCCGATATACGCTTCGCTCGTGCGACGCTCTCTCGCTCCCCTGCTGTTGTTCCTCGTCATCCTCGCGGGGTGTTCGAGCAACGGCGACGCTGCGACGGAAGAAGTTCAGGCCATCTCGATCGAAGGTGGTGACCTAACGACAGATCAGTTCCTCACACTCATATCGTCGCTCTCCGTCAGTGGGACCGGGGTGGACGGTGGCCCCCTCGTAGTTGACGACAACCTTCGGCGCACGATCGGAACGATCCATGTTCGGAGCACGGCGATCATCAACTTCATCGTGGCTGAGGACGATGAGTTCCTTGATCTCGAACGTCTTTTCGCCGAGGGCGAAACCGATGTCATTGAGCTGTTCACGACTGCGCAAGCCCTTGAATTAGAAGCGGAGTCTCCAGAGTTCATTGCGCTGCGCAACATGATCATCGCGGACCAAATCTCCAATCCGCTGCGAGGCGAGATCGACCCGTCAACGGGCCAATCTGTTGTGGGCAATAACGCACTCACGAGCTCGTTCGTCTTCAATCCAGAGCTCGCTCGGAATTTTGATACGGTCTCGCCTGGCTTTCTCGCCCAGTTCGATGAGACGTTTTCAGAATTCACCGAAGATGTCTCGGTCCAAGTTGACCTCGGAACCTGGAATCCGTCGACGTTCGTTATCGACCCGCCGTAGACCGAGCCGTGTAACGGGCCAGGTCCGGAACAAACCTGGATTCGGTCAAAGCGTCAGCGTGAAGTCATGCGATGTCGACAGCGTTGAAATCCCCGGTCTGAGCATCGTGTCTCAGATTAAAGGGGCCCATAGTGGCTCGTAGGGCATTCGACTACGGCGGAACGAACAGAAATCGCGAAGGTCACAACGGCGAAAGGGGCAATCGTCCGCGGGGCAAGTTAGCTTGGCAATATATGGCTGAGCCCTTGCATCGCGCCCTTGGACTGACCGACGACGAAGCCGAATCGATTGACGAGATTCTTGGCCGTTCGGCCAACCCGCTCGAGCTTTCGATGTACTCGGTGATGTGGTCCGAGCACTGCAGTTACAAGTCGTCACGCATCCACCTGAAGCGTCTCCCCACCGAAGCACCGTGGGTGCTTGTTGGCCCCGGCGAGAACGCGGGCGTTGTCGACCTTGGTGATGGGATCGCCGGTGCGTTCCGCATTGAGAGCCATAACCATCCCTCCGCGATCGAGCCCTACCAAGGTGCGGCCACCGGTGCTGGCGGAATCTTGCGCGACATCTTCACCATGGGCGCCCGCCCGATCGCGCTCATGGACCCGCTTCGTTTCGGCCCGATCGACGACGCCCGCAGCCGCTGGATCGCCGAAGGCGTCGTGAGCGGAATCTCCGGCTACGGCAACTCGGTCGGTGTCCCGACCGTTGGCGGCGAAACGATCTTCGACGAGACCTACAAAGGCAACCCACTCGTCAACGTGTTCTGTCTCGGCACCATGCCGACCGAACGTCTCGTCCTCGGCGAAGCCACCGGCCTCGGTAACGTCGCAATCCTCTTTGGGTCATCGACCGGACGAGACGGCATCGGCGGCGTGAGTGTGCTCGCATCCGCTGGCTTCGACGACTCCGAAGACGACAGCGCCAAGCGCCCGAGCGTCCAAGTCGGCGATCCCTATGAAGAGAAGCGTCTCATCGAGGCATGCCTAGAGCTACTCAACGAAGGCCTCGTGGTCGGCATCCAAGATCTCGGCGGCGCGGGCTTTGTCTGTGCGACGTCGGAGACGGCATCGCGCGGCGGCATGGGCATGGACGTCGATGTCACCGCGGTGCACCGTCGCCAAGAAGGCATGGAACCTTTCGAGGTCATGACCAGCGAAAGCCAAGAGCGCATGCTCGCCATCGTCGAACCTGACGGTGTCGACCGAGTGCTCGAACTCTGCGCCAAGTGGGAAGTGCAAGCATCGGTCGTTGGCAAGGTCGTCGAAGGTGGAGCGCTGCGAATCCTCGACGGTTGGGAAGGCGAAGAGCTCGCCAACATTCCGGCCTCCTCGCTGCACGACGCCGCCCCGCTCTATGACCGCCCGATGGAAGAGCCCGATCGCTCCGGCGAAGTCGATCCCGCAACCCTCGACGCTCCAGCCGACCTGTGGTCCGATC
>CAZTDG010000058.1:0-15011 GCA_964612655.1 uncultured Acidimicrobiales bacterium
GTGGCGCAGCCGTCGTAGTTGTACGTGGCGCAGCCGTCGTAGTTGTACGTGGCGCTGCGGTCGTGGTTGTACGTGGTGCAGCCGTCGTGGTTGTACGTGGCGCTGCGGTAGTGGTTGTACGTGGCGCTGCCGTGGTAGTCGTACGTGGTGCAGCAGTCGCAGGTGCGGCCGTAGGAGGAGGCGACGTCGTCGTTGGAGCCGCGGTCGTGGTCGTCGCTTGGAAGTTCTGGCCCGACGAGCCACGGAGAGCCAAACCAGTTTGGTAGAACGGGTCCTGAGCGAGTGCTCGGGCCGCGTTCAAACTGCCGGACGATGAATCGAGCCACCATGTGCAGCCCGGGTGGCCGTGAGGCACGCCGTCAGAGTTGAAGTACATGATCGCCGCAAACTTGCCGCGATACGGCTCTTTCTTGAACAGGTCACGAGCGTCGCGGATCCATTGGGCCTTGTCGCCACCGTTGTTGTCCGATCCGAACTCGCCGAGAATCAGTGGGATACCGGGGTTGCGATCCGAGAACTTCACCAACGGTTGGATGATGTCCTCAAGAGAGGTCCAAGGATTGCCGTCGCCACGACAGTTCTCCCAGTTGTAAGGATCGGAACCAATGAAGTCGACCACGTCGGCACCTGGGAACCACTTGTTCGCGGCGCGACGATCACCTGGGCGACTGTCGGCCAGCTCGAAACTGAAGTTCGTCATGACCCACGCCATGTTCACGTTGTTCGTGCCCTCGGCCTTAAAGACCTCGTCGATCTTGCGGAACGCGGCTCGGTAATCATCAGCGTCACCGAACTTCGTGGCATCGCCGGTCTCCGGCTCATGGTGGAAGATGAGTGTGACGGGCTGTCCGTAGCGAGAAATTCCGCTGGCGAGGTCTTGCATCTCGCGATAGATCCGCGATCCCGGCTGAGCGTTTGCGATCGAGCGCCATGTTACGACTTCGCCGTTGTCGCGTTGGGCCTTGACCGAGACTGCCAGATCTCGGCCACCATCTCGAACCCATCGGTGCAAGCTGTGGTCGGCGCCGATGTTGTCGTCCCAGTCGGAGAAGTCACGCACGAGCGGAAGCTTCGTGCCGAGGTCCCGCTCGAGCGCCTCGAGAGCTCGGATGTTGTTCTGACCGTTTACCGGTCGAGAGAATGCGCCGAAGCTGACACCGTTGGATAGCGCGTCGGCTTCGGAGTTGCTGTCGACGACTGCCCAGATGGCAATCGACATCGCAATGAGTGCTGCAAACACTTGTAGTGACTTCTTCACCGTAGTCCTTCACAAAGTTGGCGCCCTACGTGACTCATCGTCACAGAACGCCCCGAACATTACAGCTTTGTGTAGCGGGTTACAAACATATGAAGTTGATTACGACTCTGCGTGGCAATTCTACGGGTTTAACCACGGATCCTGCGCGAATTCAAGGAATCCTGCATACGATTCGGGCGATGTGTCTACCCTCCAGTTGGGGTGGCCGTTGGCTCGGAAGTCGGTGTCGAACATTACGACAGCGTCGATTTCGGGGAGTTCGGTGCGCAGGATCTCTGGTAGGCCTCTGAACCAATCACCCTTGGCCCCGAACTCGGCTTCATTGGAACCGGTCTCGCCGATCATGATCGGGATGTTGCGGGGTTCCGCCCATTCGACGAAGTCTCCGAAGATCTGATCGAGTGACACCCAACCTGGAGCTGCGGTCGTGTCTTCCCAGTTGTACCCGTCGGCACAAATCCAATCGACATGCTCGTCGCCGGGATACCAGGCGTCAGGATCCTCCGGGCTGTCATCCCAAAAGAGATGAGCGTTCGGGCACCATACAAACTCGGCGTTAGTGGCGCCGACCTCGTCGAAGACCGACCGAACCTGCAACCAGGCGGCCACGAAGTCCTCCGGTGAATGGACCCAATCGATTCGACGAGCCCCATCCATTTCCCAAAGCCAGCGCAACAGCACAGGTTCGCCGAGATCGCGTACCGCTGCCGCCTGCTGGGCAATCCAGTCGTCATGTTGACCGTTTTGAATCTCGATGGTGTCGGTGCCGTTCCACGAAATCATTAGCGTTCGGCCCTCCTCCAGGTGGAAGAGGTCGTCCGCGGTTGGGATCGCACGATCCCACGCGTGGAACACATGTCCGATATCGATCTGGCGACCCGAGTCTGCCTCGAGCTGCTCGAAGCGGGGGATGCGCTCATCGGCGTAAGGACCGGTGGCGATTCCTAGGAGGGCACCTTCGAGATCCGCGTCAATGGTCGATAGCCGGTTCTCTCGAAACGAAACCGGCGCAACGTCGATCGCTTCGGGTGCCTCGGTCGTTGTAGTGACAGGCACGGTGGTAGTCGGTGCTTGGGTGGTGGTCGGCGCGGTGTCGGCCACGCTCGATGGTGGTGGAGCGGCCAAGTTCGAGTTGTCGCCGCCTGTGCAGGCCGAAGCCACCAACATCAACGTGATGATGACAGCAAGTCGTTTAACGCCGTTTCTTGCGAGCATGTGCATCCTTAGTGAGCCGAGTGTCTCAGTGCGAAACCTGTTCTACGGAGCCGCCTCACCGTAAGATTACGGCCTATTGGCACCCGATAATTAGCGCCTGAATGTAGGAGTTTCGAAAAATCCTGTTGACGCAATGCGAAAAGTGCGACTTTTTGACTCCTCAGGGCGTCGAAAAAGCATAGTGTTATGCCTTCGCGTCTACGTATTGGATCAGTCAGGCACCAGTACCTTTAAGTACAGGCTAGGACAGCCGAATACATAGGTATACAAGTCTCTGTTCGCACTGAACTGAACGACGAGAGAATTTGATGGAATCGAACGACGAAGTAGAACTAAGTAATTACTGGCGGATCTTCAAGCGCAGCTGGTGGATGATCGCTCTTGGCATGCTGTCGATGACAGCTCTTGCCGTGGTGTTTCTTCCCGGCCAACGAAGCTTCTTCTCGTCAGACGTAACCGTGCTGTTGCGGCCCGGTCAAGTCGATCAGGGCCCGGTCTCCGATCCCGTCAACGAGGATACTCAGATCGGCATCGCAACCTCCGCGCTAATCGGTACCCGCGTCGTCGGTCAAGAGGCCGATATCAATCTCGAACAGTGGGCCGAAGCCTTGGAGGTCGTCTGTCTGGGTGGCGAAGGTACGAACTCCTGCGACAGTCAGATCCTGCTCTTCACCTACAACGGACGATCCGCAGAAGAAGCGGTTCGAGTCGTTCAAGCCTCCGCGGATGAGTACCTCGGATTCCGAGTCGAAAGTGAGCAGGTGCTCCGAGACGGCGAGATCAGCGAACTAGAGAGCCAGCTTGCAGACCTTGCGCTGCGAATCACGAACGAACGAGCGGTTCTTGACGCAGCACAGGACCAAGCCGACGGCGAAGACACCGCCGAGACCGCACGTAGCGAGCTGCGTCTCCGTCTGTTGGAGGAAGAGGACTTCAACACCCAACGTCGCCTCGATGACGTCAGCGAAGTCTCCGAAGTCGGAAGCTTTCTCGGTGAGCCATCCATCGCCGCCGCGGACGCCACCGGCATTCCTCGCCTCTTCACGCTCATCGCCGGCATCTTGATGGGATTCCTCGTCGGTGCAATGGCCGCAGTACTCACCGATCGTCTCGACCGACGCATCAGCGGTCCGATCGAAACCGAACTCGACCTCGGCGTCCCTGTGTTGGGCAACATTCCTCGAATCACCGAGGACAACCCAGCAATGGTTACTGCGAGCGGTCCAGAAACAGCCGGTGCCGAGGCGTTCCGCCGTCTCGCGGCAGCGGTTCTCGCCCCTCGCCACGGCTTCGTGGTCGATTCTCTCGCCATCACCGGCGCAACCGACAAGGAAGGCCGCACCACCGCGGCGATCAACCTTGCGGTGGCGATTTCCCAGACCGGTCGCAACGTGTTGCTCGTTGGTGCCGATCGTCGAAACGATGCACTCGATCGGGTCTTCGGCCTCGCTGGACGCTCCGGACTGAGCGACTTCCTGCGCACCGCCGGTGACCTCGACGCTGCACGAACCGCTATCGACAATGCCGAGCAGCGACTCGGGTTGACCATCTTGCCGACCGGCAGTGGCGCACCGGCCCCAATCGCCAACAACTCCGTTGCTGCGCTGTTGGCCATTGCCCAAGAGCGAAACATGATCGTCGTGTTCGATGCGCCACCAGCGCTGACCAACGCCGAGGGTCTGCAATTGGCAGCCATCGTCGACGCGGTCTACGTCGTGTCCGCTGTTGGTCGCACCAAGCGCAGCGAGCTGCGCGATCTGCGCATTCAGCTCGAGAACGTGCAAGCCGACCTTGCAGGCGCTGTGCTCAACCGAACCAGTCGCCTCAACATTCTTCCGACCGGTAGCGCCGACGTCAGCTCGGTCCCCGTCGCATCATCGGGAGCTCCCGGAGGTCAGAGCTGGCAACGAGGTGACGGCGGCCTGGCCTCGGTACACAACTTGGACGGCCCAGCCCAGGCATCACCAAGAATCACGGTCGTGCCTGACGAAGAAGAGGCCGACATCATTTCTGAGCGGCCGATCGAACCTGGAGATGTCGGATAGTGGAATCACCCTTAGGAGACGCATCGGGCAAGCAACTCAACATTGGCTTGGTCGGATCTTCGGGCGGCCACCTTGCTCACCTGTTGATTCTGAAGCCCTGGTGGGAAGAGCACGATCGGTTTTGGGTCACCTTTGACATGCCCGACAGCCACGAGTTGCTGGAGTCTGAACGCTGCGATTGGGCGCACTTTCCAACTACCCGCAACGTTCCGAACCTCATTAGGAACTTTGGCTTGGCGTGGAAGGTCCTGCGGCGCGAGCGCCCGGACGTATTGATCTCTACCGGGGCCGCTGTCGCGTTCCCATTCTTTTTGCTCGGGCGCCTGATGGGCGCGAAGACCGTCTTTATTGAGGTCTACGACCGAATCGACAACGCTTCGCTCACCGCTCGACTGTGCGCTCCGTTGTCGAGTCGCTTTCTGGTTCAGTGGGAAGACCAGCTCGTATTTCATCCAAGGGCGGAACTCATCGGGAGGTTGATGTGAGCCAAGAGGCCACTTCACCGGCGGTTGCTAAGGGCATTGAACGAATGTTCGTCAGTGTCGGCACGGATTACCACCGATTCGACCGTCTCATGGGATGGCTCGACGAATGGTTTGCCAACGACCCCAAGGTCGGTTCGGTAACCGTTCAGCGCGGGACGTCGAACGTACCTACACAGGTTGAAAGCGTCGACTACCTGCAGCGCACAGTGCTCATCGAGGAATTCCAGAAGGCAACGGTCGTGGTGAGTCACGGCGGCCCCGCCACGATCCTGGAGAGCCGATCGAACGGCATCGTCCCCATCGTCGTGCCTCGTGAGGCGCAGTACGACGAGCACGTGAATGACCACCAGGTCGACTTTGCCAAGCGCCTCGCAGCGCACGGCGAAATTCAAATGGCTCGAACCAAGTCGGAGTTCTTCGCCTTGCTCGAAGAGGCGATCGAACGCGGCGCCCCCGAACCTGCTGTCGACGATGGACACGCCGAAGTTTCGGTCGCGAATTTCGAATCCGCGATGGTTGATCTACTCGGCGTGCGAGCGGCCTCCAAGAGCAGCGAAATGGCTGAGGTCGTCCCCATCAGCAAGGACGTCGAGAAGATACCGGTCCTTTTCATCGGCGCTGTCCCCCGTTCGGGGAGCACGATCGTGTCAGATCTGCTCAACGAAAACGGACACATGATCAATATCGGTGAACTCGTGCACCTGTGGGAGCGCGGCGTCATCGAAGACAACCTGTGCGGTTGTGGCGAGCGCTTCAGTGACTGCGAATTCTGGAGTCGAGTGGGCAAGGAAGCCTTCGGCGGCTGGGAACAGGTCTCGGGCGATCGAATGCGCCAGTTGCAATTGCGCGCTGACCGGACCCGTCATATCCCCGCATTGCTCTTTCCCCAGCTGTCACCCTTCCTTAGTGCAAACACCATGCAGTACGGCGGCGTGGTCACCCGCATTTTGCGAGCGGTCGTGGAAGTTTCCGGCAAGCCAATTGTCGTCGATACGTCCAAGCATGTTTCTACCGCATTGCTGCTGCGCCGACTTCCCGATGTTGATCTCAAGGTCGTGCATATGGTGCGCGATCCCCGCGGTGTCGCACATTCGTGGTCAAAGGTCGTCGACCGACCCGAGGTCACCGACGCCGATCGTCAGATGGCCACGTTGCACCCCGCTCGAATCGGGATGCGTTGGCTCTGGTTCAACTGGGCCTTTTCGAACATGGATCGGCTCGGAGTCGAAACGACGACGATCCGCTACGAAGACTTCGTCGAGGCTCCTACCGAGACCCTCAACCAAGTGTTCGCCTTCGCCGGACTTGAGCAGACCGCAGAGGAGATCCTCGATTCCGAGGACCCGGTAATCCTCGAGGCCGGTCACTCGGTGTCTGGTAATCCTCGCCGACTTGAGCGCAAGCCTGTGCAGATCAAGGCCGATGACGGTTGGCGGAACGCACTCGATCCCAAAATGTCGAAGGTGGTGAGCCGAATCACGGGCGTGATGTTGGGACGCTACCGTTATTCGAAGGAAGCCTAGATGTCGGACCCATACGTACCTAGTGTCGCCACCATCGTGGCGACCCGTGATCGGCCAGAATTACTGCGCCAGACGCTCGCTGCGATTGACGCGCAAGACTACGAAGGTTCCATCACGACGATCGTGATCTTCGATCAGACCGAGCCCGATCATTCCTTGGCGGTGGCCGAAGGTAATCGCCAAGTCATCGTCGTGCCCAACAGTCGTGTGCAGGGATTGCAGGGGGCTCGAAACACCGGGATGCTCGCAACCTCGAGCGATCTTGTCGCCTTTTGTGATGACGACGATGTTTGGGTTCCGAGCAAGATTCGCCGCCAGGTCGACGTGCTGCGTTCACACCCCGACGTCCATTTTGTGGGTTCGGGAGTGACCATCGAATACGAAGGCGAGAGCGTCGAGCGAGTACGTGATGATTCGCGCGTGACCTTCCGAGATCTACTTCGCAGCCGTGTTTTTGAGGCCCACCCATCGACGTTCCTTATGCGCCGAGCAGAAATGATCGACGAGATCGGTCTGATCGACGAAGACGTTCCCGGTGGCTACGGCGAGGATTATGAGTGGCTGTTGCGTGCGACCCGTATCACCGACATGATCCTGGTACCCGCACCTCTTGTAACCGTGCGTTGGCATACGGCATCGTTTTACGCCGAGCGTTGGCAGATGCGAATCGATGGCCTGCAATACATTCTTGATCGTTACCCCGAGTTTGAGACCGAACCTGTCGGACTCGCTCGAATCTTCGGTCAGATGGCCTTCGCGAAGGCATCGCTCGGCGACCGTCAAGGTGCGATCGACCTGGCGAAGAAGACACTGAAGCTCAACCCGAAGGAGGGGCGCGCGCCTCTCGCCCTCGGGGTCGCTGCTGGTGTTCCATCCGCCTTTGTCGTCTCGCAGCTTCAGAAGCGAGGAAACTCGATCTAATGGCCACCATCACCCCGCCGGGACTGGGTCGTCGCCGCCTCCCACACGTAGAGCAAGCGCAACGTGAGATGCGCGGCCTGCTCCATCCCGGGCTGCCCTTCTATATCTGTGGGTTCTTGCCCATCTTTTGGCTGCTCGGACTCGGGTACTTCACCTTCGCGATCGCCGGTGTGGCGATGGGCGCCGGGCTCTTGCTGATCCGACCTATCCGGATTCCCAAGGGCTTCGGTATCTGGTTGCTTTTCGTTGGTTGGACATTGATCTCTGCGCTCACGCTCGATCAGACGGTCGGCCGATACTTTTCTTTCGGGCTGCGGGCCTCCGTGACCCTCGGTGCCACGACCACCTTCCTGTTCGTTTATAACGTGCCGAAGAAGTATCTACCGACGTCACGTGTCCTCGGCGTGCTCGGAGGCTTGTTCGTTTTCGTCGCGATCTTCGGCGGGTACGCCGGCCTGCTCTTGGGCGAGTTCCGACTGAACACACCTTTCTTTCAAGTTCTCCCGGGGTCGCTTCGTAGTGACTCGTTCGTGTCGAGCATCGTGCGACCGCCCTTTGCTCAGACGCAGGATTTCCTCGGGTTCCCAATCAACCGACCCGCGCTCCCATTCGGATTCACGAACGCATGGGCATCGACGCTGGCCCCGTTGATCTTCGCAACGATTGCGGCTGCCGGGCGTATGCAACGATTCCGGCGACTCGTGGTCCCATTAGCGTTTCTTGCGGTCGTTCCGATTGCGATCTCGGCGAACCGTGCCTTGTGGATCACCATTGTGGTGCTTGGGCTCTACGTCATTGCGCGCCGGGCTAGCGACGGACAATTGTTGCTCGCCATCCGGTTCGCTTTCGTCGCAGTATTCGCTATCGCCCTAATCCTCGTCTCCCCGCTGGGCGACATCGTCTCTTCGCGTGCGACTAGTGAGCATTCCATCGAATCTCGAGGCGACATCTACACCGACGTTTTGGAACGGGTACCCGAATCGCCGCTACTGGGTTTCGGTGCTCCCATCGCGAACCCGCAGCCATTCCGACCTGCCATTGGAACCCACGGCGCGTTCTGGACCGCACTGTTTAGTCAAGGAATCCCTGGCGCGGTGCTATATGTTGGTTTCTGGGTGACGATGACGGTTCGCACAGGGCGCAATGTGGAAACACAGGAGCAGTTTCTTTTGCATTTAGCGGTTGCGACGTCGTTGATCACGTCATGGTTTTACGATCACCTTCCCGCCACGTTGCCAATCATGATGATTTGCGCGGCGCTGGTGTTGCGAGAGCGACGCGACGATGAGCTGGAGCGTCGTCGACACACGGTTAGTAGCGTGTCGGCCCCCACCGTCGCGGCATGACCCAAACGGAAGACTGGTGGCGGCGGATCCTCTGTGGATCAGAAGCCGGAGAGCTTCGAGCGGCGTCGTCGGATGAGAAGTACGTGCTCTTGCCACGGGCATCTGACCCGCGCGTCATTGTCGACTCCAGTAACCAGCAGGCAATGCGCGAGACGATGCAACGATTCATGGAGAATCGGACTGGATCCGCGGCCGGAGGGCTGCTCTCGGAAGGCGCGTCACGAGTATTTGCTCGCCGCCGTGCCGATTGGACAGTCACCTCGCCGGAGACGACGCTACGCCAACACCTCAGCGAACTTCTCGGCGCAGAAGTGCAGCTGACGATCGCGGTTGGGCCACCTCGCCCGAACCGCAAACCAATCGTTCGCTGCTACGTGGGAACCGAACTACGAGCGGTAGCCAAGCTGGGCCCCGACCCCCATACCGCCGCCATGGTGATCAACGAAGGCGAGTGGTTGGACTGGTTGGCAAACGAGCCGTTCACCGAGGTCGTGACCCCGGAAGTACTGCACCGAGGCACCTTCGCTTCGAGTGAATTGTTGGTGACCGCGCCATTTGATGCAGAGCAGTCGTCTTGTGAGATCGACCAAATTCCTCTCGAGCTAAACCGAGCCGTTAGCGATCGCAGTCTGTCCACCGACCCCGTGGCGCAGTCTTCGTGGTGGAATGGTCTCAAGGATCGGCTCGACTTTCCTGAGTTGGCTCGGTTCGCTGAAGTCGCTGCGGAGCTCTCTGCCGACGAACGCTTTCAATCGCTCGAATCATCGATTTGGCACGGAGATTGGTCGCCATGGAATATCGGCCGCCTCTCCGATCAACGGCTAATCATTTGGGATTGGGAGCGAGCTGCTGACGGGGTGCCGTTGGGGTTCGATCTGCTGCACCTGCACTACCAATATGGCGACGGAATCGATGGTGCGCTTGCTGATCTAGATCGCCTAGGCGTCCCCACCGAAAACCATCAGGTCCTCAAGGCCGCCTACTTCTTAGAGATCCTTGCGCGCCATCACGAAGGCGGCGCGACACAGGGTGAGCGCTACGTCGATCTCGAGACCCAGTTGAACACCGTCTGGCCCTTGGGCGGGAGTGTTCGATGATCGGTCGCAAAGCATTGGGCAAGAAGACGGCATTGCCCCAACCAGTTCGTGACGTCTACGTCTGGCTGAACCGTAATGTCGGCCGCGTCGACCCGCGACCGCGTGTGTTGCCGAACTTCTATGTAGTTGGAACCCAACGCGGTGGGTCCACGTCGATGTTCATTTACCTGTTGTCCCACGAGATGGTCCACGGTCCTCGCCGCGCTAAGGGCGTGCACTACTTCGATACCAATTTCGATGAGACCCTCGATTGGTACAAGGGCAACTTCCCGCTCAAGTCCACCATCGACGCCCAGCGGGCCGAACACGGGGCCGAACCAGCGATCGGTGAGGGCGCCCCGTACTACTTGTTCCATCCGACGATCCCACAACGCATTCATGACGTCACTTCAGGCGCACGGATCATCGCCGTGCTTCGGGAACCTCTTGGCCGGGCCATTTCGCACCACAATCACGAAGTTGCCCGCGGCAACGAGACACTGTCACTTCTTGAGGCGCTTGACGCCGAAGAAGAGCGCCTAGAGGGCGAGGAACAACGGATCATTGATGATCCGACATACATCTCAAAGCCGCACATCTTTCATGCGTACATCTCGCGTGGCCAGTACGCGCAACAGGTTCAGCGATACTTCGATATCTTCGGACGCGACCAGGTGCTGGTGCTGGACTCGGCGAAGCTGCAATCAGAACCGGAGAACACCGTTCGTCAAGCGACCGATTTCCTCGGCTTGCCGCCTCTTATCGGTGGTTCGTACCCGCAATACAACAAGCGGAGCCATGACGGTGTCGACCCGGCCATTCGAGAGAAATATGGCCCGAGATTCGAAGAATCGAACGCCAAGCTGCGAGAGATCCTCCCCCCGGACACCCTCAGCTGGTTGTGATTCTGCAAGCGCCGAAGCGGCTCCGCCGCTAATTTTCGGCGCTCGCAGAATCACCAGTTATTCGCCGCAATCGCTGCTTCGTCGCTTCGCTCCTCGGGCGGCTCTGCGGATCTAATTCTGCAAGCGCCGAAGCGGCTCCGCCGCTTTACCCCGCTTCGGAGTGGGTTACTGGGGTTTCGCCCATCCATTCGCGAAGGGTGTTCTTCAACTTGGTTTGCTGGATGAAGATGTCGTGCTCAGGATCGTTCGGACCTCCGGACTGGGGAGCCTTGAAGTAGAAGCTCAGCCATTCCTGAACACCGGACTCACCGGCGCGAGATGCGAGGTCCATGAACAGCGCGAGGTCGAGGACGATTGGCGCCGCGAGGATCGAGTCGCGCGCCAACAGGTTGATCTTGATCTGCATTGGGTAGCCGAGCCATCCGAAGATGTCGATGTTGTCCCAACCCTCTTTTTCGTCGCCACGAGGTGGGTAGTAGTCGATCCGTACTTTGTGATCGATGTTGCCGTAGAGCGATGGGTACACGTCGGGCTGAAGGATCGTGTCGAGCACACCGAGCTTGGAGGTCTCTTTGGTTTGGAAGTTCTCGGGAGCGTCGAGAACTTCGCCGTCGCGGTTGCCCAAGATGTTGGTCGAGTACCAGCCGCGAATACCGAGCATGCGGCTCTTGAGCCCTGGTGAGATCAGCGTCTTCATCAGCGTCTGACCGGTCTTGAAGTCCTTGCCCGCAATCGGGACGCCCTCACGCTTGGAGAGTTCGACGATGCATGGAACGTCGGTGGTGAGGTTTGGAGCACCGTTGGCAAACGGCACGCCAGCCTGCAGCGCGGCGTATGCGTAGATCTGGCTCGGCGAGATGTTGTCGTCGTTGTCGTGCAGCCCCTGTTCGAACGAGGCGATGGTGTCGTGGACCGCGGATGCTTCTTGGTAGGCCTCGGTCGAGCCACACCAGACCATCACCAGGCGGTCACAGCCGTTTTCGATGCGGAACTGCTCGATGTCAGCGATGAGCGCTTCGGCTTGTTCGAACTTGTTGGTCTGGGTCTTGACCCGAACACCTTCGATGCGTGAGACCCAACGCTGGTCGAATACCGCGTCCATTGCGACGACGCCTTCGAGTTCTCCGGAGATCGCTGCGAGGTCTTCGGGCTTCATGACGCCGGCGGTTTGGGCAGCTTCGAGTGCGTTTGGCGACAGGGGGTCCCAGCCGCCGAAGACCAGGTCGTCCAGTTCGGCGAGAGGTACAAACTCTTTGATCCGCGGGTTGCGGTTTTCTTCTCGTTTGCCGAGTCGGATGTGGGCCATCTGCGCAACCGAACCGAGTGGATCTTCTCCGGTTCGACGGGAGTGGAGGACACCGGCGATCACGGTCGATGCAACGGCGCCGATGCCAGGCATCAAGACGCCGAGTTTGCCGGTTGGGGGTGCGATAGTTCGTGCAGTCGTCATGACGGTGAAACTACCGGAACATGCATGTATGGATCGATATAGTGAAGTGGTGCTTTACTATATGGACGAGCTGCTGCAGGGTTTGTCGGCGTGAGAGACCGTCCCACGTCAGCCCAGCTCGCCTACTTATTGGCAGCGATCGAAACCGGTAGCTGGACCGCCGGTGCCGAGGGCCTCGGGGTCACCACATCAGCGTTCGGGCAGGGTATTCGAGAGCTCGAGAACCGGTTGGGTTTGGTGCTCTTCGACAAAGTCGGCCGCAAGCGTGTGCCTACCGCTGAGGCCCACGGTGTCGTCGAACATGCCAGACGGATCCTGGGCGGGTACGAGGGGTTGGACCGCTGGGTCGCACACACCCGTGAAGGATCCACCGGCACCATTCGGGCAGGGATGATCGACACCGCGGCCATTCATCACTTCGGCGATGCGTTGGTTCGCTTCCGACGGGTACATCCCGAACTCGAGCTGCGGCTGAGTGTGCGGCCCTCGGCTCAACTGATCGACGAACTGCGTAGAGACGAACACGAAGTGATTGTCTCGGTCGAGCCACCCGACAGCGATGACCTCGACTGCACCGACCTCGTCGCCGAACCAATCTACGTCTACGGACCCGAGGGTGCCGCCAAGGCGCCGGTTGAGGAGTGGGGTCCGTGGGTGACCTTTCCCGAGGATTCACTGACCCGACACCTCGCCGCCCAGACGCTGCGTGCACAAGGGGTGGTGTTCAACGTCGTTGCGGAGAGTTCCCAGCCTGCGGTGATTCGTGAGATGGTTCGGTTGGGAATGGGATGGACCGTGTTGCCAGCCGTCGATGCCGAGAGCGAACCTCACGCGTTGAGGCGAGCTGTCGCAAAACCGATCGCTACTCGTACGCTCAGTTTGATTCGCCTACGCGACCGCTCGCCGTCACCGGCGCTGCAACGCTTTGTCGCCATGATGATGAGCGAGTCGCTTGGAGAGCGCTCGTGAGCACAAACGAACTCATCATCATCATCGGCGTAGCGGTGCTCGCAGCGCTGTTGAAGTCGATCACCGGGCTCGGCTATCCGCTACTGCTCGTTCCTGCACTGGCGCTCTTTCTCGATATCGCGGATGCGATCGTGATCGTTGCGCCGTCCAACCTCGTGCTCAACAGCCAGATCGCTTGGGTGAATCGCTCTCATACGAGCGGCGCCCGGACGCTGAAACCATTCGCGCTGGTCGGGATCGCCGGCACGATCATCGGCACCATCCTTCTGCCCATTTTGCCCGACCGCGGTCTACGCATTGTTCTGATCGGGATCGTGGTCGCCTTCATCATCAGCAGGCGATCGAATGCAGACTCCGTGGATCGCGACCCCACGAGGACGGATCGCTACGCCGGGGGAGCGGGCTTTGTGGCTGGAGTCTTCCAAGGAGCTGCGGGCGTGTCGGGTCCGGTGGTTTCGGCGTGGTTTCTGTCCCGACAGCTAGCAGTCGATGCGTTTGTATTCGCGGTGACCGCAAGCTTTGCCCTGCACGGCACCGTCCAGCTGCTGGTGCTCCTGTTCCAGCCCCAGTTCTCCGACGAACTACTGCTCGGGCTCATACTGGTGCCGTTCGCGCTTGTCATGGTCCCGGTCGGTGCGTTCCTTCGAAAACGCCTCGACACCGCGCGATTTGAACAACTCGTGATCGCGGTTCTCATCGTCGCCGCGATCTCCCTGTTGCTACGCGTGTTTTAGTCGCTTGCGCGGCGGCGCGGGTCGCGCGGTTGGGCCTTTTCACGCTCGATGGCATCGAGGATGGCCTTCTGGGCTTCCTCGGTGTCGCCGAAGTGATCGATCTTGACCCACTTGCCGGGTTCGAGGTCCTTGTAGTGATCGAAGAAGTGCTCGATCTGTTGGAGCGTGATCGGGGGCAGATCGGTGTAGCTCTGGACTCGTTCGTAGCGTCGGGAGATAGAGGTACTTGGCACCGCGAGGAGCTTCTCGTCGGGGCCGCCGTCGTCTTCCATCACCAGCACACCGATTGGGCGGCAGTTGATGACACATCCGGGAGCGAGGACTCGGGTGTTGCACACGAGAACGTCGATTGGGTCGCCGTCTTCGCTGAGGGTGTGGGGTACGAATCCGTAGTTGCCGGGGTATCGCATCGGGGTATAGAGGAAGCGATCCACCCAGAGGGTTCCAGAGGTTTTGTCGAGCTCGTACTTGATTGGTTCGCCGCCTACCGAGACCTCGACGATTACGTTGATGTCCTCAGGGGGATTGTCGCCGATTGGGATGGCATCGATACGCATGATTGTCCTTCGGCCGCGATGGGGGAATATAAATGGCGGCCAGAGCATCGAGATTTTAGGACAAAAATGGCGAATGGCTGGCCCTTTCGGACCAGCCATTCACGTTCGATTGATTTCAGTTGGTAATTACTCGCGGCTTGCGACCAAACGCAGCACGTACCAGAACATGGTCATGAGCGAGCTGAACAAGGCAATGGCAGCGGAGACGTGGCTACCGATGGGGTAGCGGCGCACAACGTTTTGGGTCTGGAACAAGATCGCGGCACCCGAGAGGCCGATCATTGCGACCGAGAACCAGGTTCCCAGTCCGAACCCGAAGATCACGCCGCCGACGATGGCGAGCAGTGCAAGACCGAAGCCCCACATAACGATCGGGCGAAGGAACGACAGGTCCTTGCGGGTGAAGAGGCCGATTGCAGTGAGAATCGCAAAGCCGATGCCCGTGATGATTGCGGCTTCAGCAACGGTGGCACCGCCGCCCGGTTGGCCGAATACGAACGACAGGAACGGTGCGAAGATGAGCGCTT
>CAZTDG010000059.1:0-14843 GCA_964612655.1 uncultured Acidimicrobiales bacterium
TCGCAAAGGTGATCGCCTCTTCGAGCACGGCCTCGACTTCGACGCCGGTCATTTCGAGATTGACGATCGTGTTTGCGAACGGCAACAGCTCGAACACATCAGCGATCGAAACGTCGCCAGCGGGAATGTCGACGCGAACTCCGCCAGCGTTCTGCAAGGCGAAGTCCGATTCGAACGCTCGAACGTGGAAGGCCTCGGTCACCAACTGTTGAATGTCGCCGCCGTTCACTGCGGTGTCTTCGACATCACAAATCGCGCTACGACCCTGACCGGGGATTCGCTCGAGGCAGAGGTCCTCGGTCGCTTCACCAATAGAGATCGCGCTGAGTTCGTCGACCTGCTCGGAGAAGCCGTCCAGAATTGCTTGGGCGTCAGCGTCGGGGGTAACGACCGAGAGCTCCGGGGACTCATCGATGAAGTCGAGGACCGCTTGCAGCTCCTCGCCAGCGAGTGGCTCGCGATCGGCATCTTCGGAAGGCTCACGTTCGAAGGTGTCACCGAGAAGCAGATGTGGCGTACCGGCACAGCTCGTGACCACACCGTCCTCGTCGAAGTTGACCTGCAGCTCGCCGACAACAGCCGAGAACTCCCACGCCTGAACAACGCACGTCGGTTCGCCATCGGCGTTCGACGTACGGACCGGATACTGATCGACCGGGTTGAGGCCAAGGTCTTCGAAATCGCCGAGCAGGCTGTGGCTGTCACCGCCGACGATGACGTCGACACCGCTCACCATCGAGGCCAAGTCGAGATCGTTGTCGAGCCCGATGTGGGTTACGAGAACGATCTTGTCGATGCCATCTGCGGTCAACTCGTCGACGACCGCTTGGGCGGTTTCGACCTCGTCGAGGAACTCCGTTGTTGGCAACGGGCTGGACGAGTTTTGCGTCTTGCCAGCGATGTCGATGCCGACGTAGGCGACTTGGTCATCGCCGTAGTTGATGATCTCGTAGGGCTGGAACGGAATGAATCCCGACTGGTTCAATGGCGTGCCCGGGGCCGGCACGACGTTGGCTGCAACCGTGGTGGTCGAACAATCTGGACCGGATCGCAGATCGCGGAGGAAGTTCGCGAGCCCTTGGTCGCCGTTGTCGAACTCGTGGTTGCCGAGGGCGAAAATGTCGAAGCAGGCTTCGTTCATCAGCGCGGCGTCCGCCTCGCCCTCGAACAGGCTGAAGAAGAGCGTGCCCGTAATGGCATCACCAGCGTGGATCTTGACCACGTTGCCGCCGGCATTCTCCTCGGTCAGTTCGTCGATCTTGGCTACGACGCTCGGGAAGCCACCGATGCTCACCCGGGTCTCACCACCGGGAAGTTCGAGGTCGCCCGAGTCGGGGTCGAGGTGCGAATGGTGATCGTTGACGTGCAATACGGTCAACTCGAAGTCGGGCTCACAGCCAGCAAGATCCGTGCTCGAACCTCGGTCGACGCAGCTGTCGGCTCCAGAGCCACCCCGCAACACGTCGGACGGACCGTTGCCGCCGACGAGCTCGTCGTCGCCAGCGCCTCCGCGTACGGTGTCGTTCGCCCCACCGCCAGCGAGGCGGTCATCGCCTTCGCCGCCGTTTAGGAGGTCTGCTCCAACGCCGCCACGCAACAGGTCATCACCGTCGCCACCACTGGCAACGTCGGGACCCTGTCCAGCGTTGATCGTGTCGTCTCCGGCATCTCCGGAAACGAGATCGGATCCCCGGCCAGACCGGATGAAGTCATCCCCGTCGCCACCGGACACGATGTCCTCGCCTGGACCGCCCACGAGGTCATCTTCGCCGCCTTCACCGAAGATGATGTCCTCGCCGGTACTTCCGAGGACAAAGTCGTCGCCGTCACCAGCGCAAATAGTGTCGTCTCCTCCGAGGCCACGGATGATGTCGTCGCCCGTCGTTCCGACGATGACGTCATCGCCGTCGGTGCCGTTGATCAAGCCCGGACTCTCGAGCACGATCGTGGCCGGCAGGCCGTCACAAAACGGTGTGGCCGTAGCGTCTTGAGCGCCGATCGCCGGTACCGCAGCAATCACTGAGGTGAAGAGCGCTACGACGGTGGCTACGCAAAGAAATAGTGGTCGCCGCGCCCGGCGTTTTTTGTTCGGTTGCGACATGGTGTGTCCCTCTGACATGAGTTTCCTTTCGATCACCGACAAATGTCGGATCGTGACCGCCCGAGTTTGTCGAACTCGGGTTTAGCAGAAGTGACGCGCAGATTGCTCAGAAAAGAAGATTTACCCACCCTCCGTTAACATTGCCGAAGTCTTGCGATTCGAGGGTAACTACGGGTGGCTAGTTGATTTGCAGGCTATGGGTTGCGTTGGCCGCAGGCGAGGCAAGGGCGGGTAGTTCGAGCAATTGCAAGCTGAGGTTCGCCGCGTCGTGGCCACGAATCGGCTGTGGCCCATCGCGATCGATCCGTTCGGTGCCGGGATCGGCATAATTCTCGGAGTCGATGTTTGCGGTGTAGAGATCGATGCCCTCACCAACGCCCGCACCCCACGCAATGAAGGGAATGGTGTAGTTCTCCGGGTTCCCAGAACTGCCGTGGTTGAAATCCCCCGTTGGCCCACCATGGTCTGATGTCACGATGATTGCCGTCGTATCAAGGAGCCCTTGTTCAGCGAGACCGGCGATAATGTCGCCCACCAACCGATCGCTATCGGTGACCGACAAACGGTATTCGAGTGACCCCCAGCCAAAGATGTGTCCGAACTCGTCAGGAAGACGGATGTGGTAGAACGCGTAGGTGGTTTCGTCTTGGACTGCGGCGACGTCTTGGACGAACGCATCGACGAGCGATTCGGGAGCGCCGCGTACGAAGTGGTCGATCTTGTCGGTGCCATCGTCGGCTCCGGTGGCATCCACTCGACCAGCGACGCTGTAGCTACGTTCCAGGTATTCAAACTTTTCCTTGCCCGCGTACAGCAGCGTCGAACCGCCGTTGTCGTGCACCACGTCAAAGACCGAGGGGATGTAGAGGCCAGCGGTTTCGTGCACCGTAGTCCCGTCGTCTTCGTTGAACGTCGTGCGATGCCCGCCGTCACCCCAAACGAAACGGCCGGTCAGCTGCGCGGTGTGATTGGGAAGGGTGCGAGTCTGTGCCGGGTCGGTCCGAGCATTGAGCGTCGAGGCTCCGTCGGCCATCAGCAACTCCAGCACCGGACTGATCTCGGGGGTGACGTGATCCGATCGCAAACCGTCGATGCTGATGTGAATCACTCGCTCTGGAGCGATCGGTGGTTCACCGTCTACCGGGGATGTCGTGTCGAGGCCGTCGAGTTCGCACCCGTTCAGTTGGGTGTTCGATCCGCGATCGGTGCACACGTCGACACCGGCGCCGCCGAACAGCTCATCGGTCGGGCCGTGCCCGCCCACAATGTCGTCGTTTCCTGCCCCGCCTCGAACGGTGTCGTTGGCACCGCCTCCAGCAACTCGGTCGTCACCTTCGTCGCCGCGTAGATCGTCAGCTCCGATGCCACCGCGGATGACGTCATCACCGTCTCCTCCGCGTACGAGATCGGTGTCCTGACCGCCGGAGATCTCATCGTCTCCCGCATCACCGAAAAGACTGTCAGACCCCCGGGTTCCGCGGATTCGGTCGTCGCCATCGCCGCCGTAGATCTCATCGGTGTTCGGGCCACCCACAAGATCATCGGCGCCTCCTTGACCATCGATGACATCGTTTCCCGTGCTGCCGAGAACGATGTCGTCCCCGTCTCCCGCGCACACGAGATCGTCGCCGGCACCCGACCGTATGACGTCATCGCCCGGCGAACCCACGATGACATCGTCGCCATCGGTTCCGTTGATCAGTCCGGGCGCTTCCAAGACGATGGTGGCGTCCTGTCCAAAGCACTGGGCGCTCACCTGAGCGCTCAAGGGCGCGGTCGCAACTACTCCGGCAACCACGATCGCCAGCAGCGCGACCTTGGACGACAGGCCCCGCCGGGCTCTTCCGCTGAGTTGTCGTGACATACCGTCCGGGTTTTATCACGACAGGTGGCATCGATTTGCAGCGGAGAAAGGGCAATTTGGTCACATACTTGGTTCGATGACTTCAACAGATCCAACCGGCGACGAGGGCGCAGAGTTACGTCGCGTGTTCAGCCATCTGTACCCACCGGTGACCATTTCATCCGACGACGTCATCCAGGTCGTGTCGGGGTTCGCTACCTTCGCTCCTCAACCGGAGCACGCGGGCGCACCAGAGTGGGTTCAGGGTGGACTGTCGGCGACGGTGCTGGACTACCTCTCGGCGAGGATCGCAAACGAGGCGTTGTCGAGCAAGGTGGCGACAGCGACACTCGATCTGCGTTATCGACAACCGGTGCGCCTCGATGGCGGGCCGTATCGCGTTGAAGGTTCCGCTCCGATCTCAGAGAGTCGTACGACCCGGGTACGCGCTGCCATTTTGAGTGCCGATGGCCGACCGCTCGTTGAGGCGTCCGGACTCTTTGTAGCGATGGACCGCTAGAGGTGCTTCAGCGCTTCGCGCTTGGACAGCCCCGATAATTCTCGTTCGTTCTGGGCGACGAAGGCGCGAACTGCGTCGGGGTCGGTACGCCCATAGTGACGAAGAGCCCAGCCGATGGCCTTACGGATAAAGAACTCCGTGTCGGCCATGCGCATCTCGCAGTAGGTAAAGAGTCGGTTCGTGTCGGTCCGGTCTTTGAACATGAGTTGATGCAAGATCGCCGTGCGGGCAATCCAGATGTCTTCGGACTCGACCCACAGGTCCATGTCGTCGGCCAACTCTGGGTGCGTGGTCACCATTCGTCCCGTCGTGTGAATGGCGAGTGAGTCGACCGTGTCCCACCACGGGGTCGCGACGATTCGCTCGCGTATTCGCCCGAGGTCGGTCGAGCGTAGGTTCGCAGCACCGGCACGCAATGAGTCCATGCCGATGTAGTGAAACTCTCGTTCTGGCTCCGACCACAGAGCCTCGGCCAGATCGAGCAATCCGTCAGGATCCATCGACTTGGCGGCCTTGAGCACCGACTTCGAGACCACGCGACGGTCGCCTGCCTGCACCCCGAGATAGACGAAGCGCCCTTTCGTGTAGGCGGCCATCCCCTCGGCCTTGTCGGCATCGGCGAAACCCGCCAAGCCATCGCGCAGTTCCGCGACGACTTCGCTTGGGGATCCGGTCACGAACCCTTGCCGATTGCGACGTCTAGCAGTCGGGAGATCTCGGCTTGGTCGGCGACCACCTCAGAGACCGGTGCGATCACTCGGGCCTCAACCTGGCTGGACACTCTCGCTTCGATCGCCTTGCGCGCCGCGCGGCCCCGTCGAGTCGCTCCGACGCCGAGCGGGATCTTCGCCAACAACCCGACTAACAATCCGATCACGACTCCCCCGATGAGCAGTGTGCTCGGAAGAGGTATCCACTCCGCTTCGGGCGTGGGTGGCAGGAGTGGTTCGGTCGCGAACTGAAAGAAGCCACCGAGCACAGCCACGACAATCAGCCACACCAGTCCTACGACAGCGGTCACCGCAAGTACTCGCTGCAGCCACGCGATCGCGTTCCACCAAAGTGGACTCTTTCCGGCGGCGACCGTCTCGCGTCCGACGGTGGAGCGCAGGTCCTCGAGGAGCGCATCCCGATCGCTGAACGCGGCCGTGCGCAGCGCGCTGGGCCACGGCGCCGATGCGTCGCCGGCAACTTCTTCGGCATAGTCACGAATCGCAAGATCGGCCCGCGACTCTCCCACCCCAGCTCGACCTGGTCCTGGAAGATCAGCGAGAGGCTTACGAGCGAGACGACGCAGCCATCGTGTGAACGGCCATCCCATCGTGAGGTTGCCTTGCCGCTTGTGATGACGTTGAGCCACGTCAGCTGCGGCCGCGGCGCCAGCAGCCTCAGCGAGTCCGGCGAGCAGCCGATCGTTCGCTGGTTTCGAGACCTGGTTCAGGTCGCTCTTTTGACGCATCGATGCGGCGGCGTCTGCCAAGTCGGCATCGGCGCGAACGAGCGAGGCGTTGCGGGCATCGATCGCGCTCGACAGCATCGACCGGAACTCCTCGAACCCATTGCCGGTTAACGCCGACACCTGCAGTACTTCCGCCCCAACGATTCCGTCCTCGGCGACCAGACGCCCGAAGTCGCGGGCGACCGAACCGCCGCCGTCCTCAAGCCGGTCGACCTGGTTGAGGACAAAGCGCAGGACGGGTGCGTGGGATACAAGCGGCTGGATGTATCCAAGGTGCAGCGCCGCGTCAGCGTATTTCTGTGGGTCGGTGACCCACACCAGAACGTCTACGAGTTCGACCAAGCGATCGACTTCAATGCGATGTTCCACCGCCGTCGAGTCGTGATCGGGAAGATCGAGCAGCACGAGCCCGTCGAGCTGTTCATCGCCGGTCACCCCGTAACGATGCGGCACCTCCAACCAATCCAACAACGGCCCGGCATCGTGCTCGCCGAACACGACCGCATGAGTGGCAGACGTGGTCGGGCGGCGTACCGAACTCGTCGACAGCTCACGGCCGGCAAGCCGGTTCACAATCGACGACTTCCCCGATCCCGTCGCCCCAGCGATCGCGACAACCGTGTGCGCGGTTCCGTGCCGGAGGCGCCCCTCGGTCTTGGACGACACCGACTGGAGCGATGCGACTTGGTCCTCGTCGAAGTACTTGCCCGCGAGCCCAACAGCTTCTCCCCATGCGGCAAAGCGTTCGTTGTACGCCGAAGCCGCGCGGTCGTCGGCTTGTGTTGCGGCGTTAGCCATCAGCCTCGGGCCTCAAGCCCAGCCGCGATGGCGCGTAGGTCGTCGCCACCGGCCTCCGCGACCTCGATCAGGTCGATAAAGCGCTGCCGGTCGTTCTCGAGCAATCGTTCGAGCCGGGCCAATAGGTCCTCTCGGGCGGATCGAGCGAGATCCCGAACCGCTTGCTCGCCAAACACCGCGGTGAGCACGGTCTGTGACACCGCTGCGGTACCCGTGGCGACGGCAGCTTCGGTTCCAGTCACACCACCGGTTTGACTGAAGACGACCACCATGAGCGCAACCCCGATGCCGTTGATCCCGGTCGAGAGGGTGCGCGCCAAAGTCAGCTTGTCGCCGGATTGTTCTCGCACAAGGTCGAGTACGAACTCTTGCCAGGACGCCAGCTCGTGGTCGAGGTCGGTCTCTAGCTGGCGGCCCGCACGTTCGATTCCTCGCGGCGCGTCTGTGAGAGCCTTCTCGCCGACCGGCCGGGAGTCCCATTGCTCGACGATATCGAGTGCCGCTTTATCAACCGCGTCTCGGGCGACCACCACCAGATTCGATTCGAGCTGACCGGCGGCCTGTTGGTCGGGGGTGGGACCCGTTTGAAAGACTGAACGGAGCGTGTCGCGAACCTTGCTCACCCCGGCTTCGAGTTTGGACATGAACGCACCGGTACCCACGAACTCGCGCCATTGATCGAGCACTTCGCCACGGAGCAAGGTGCCACGGTCGAGTTCGCGATCGATGTCGACGAGCGCGGCGGCGTATCGCCGTCGAGCGATGTCGGACAACGTCATCAACTCATCGTGTTGTTCATCGAGTGCCCCGGCGATGCGTTCCACCCGCTCGGGTATCGATGCCAACGCACCATCGAGCGTGCGCGTCACGAGCTGTTGACGTTCACTCGCATCGGCGGCGAGCTCGCCAAGCCAATTGCGTACCGGGTCGAGCTCGGTTGTGATTCGACCCGACTCGTCAAGATCTCGTTCGGCCACGGTGAACACTGCCGTCGAGGCCATCTGTCGCTCGACGAGCATCGACTCGAAGTGGTGCTGCACCTCGTCTTCGGAACCAGGCGGGATGCGGTTGATCACGATCGCCAACGCCGCAGCCCGGTCTTGCGCGAGTCCGAGGTACTCCCACGGAACCGCGTCGGCGTAACGCGCTGCGGTCGTGACGAAGATCCACAGGTCGGCCGCTCCGAGAAGCTGGGCCGCGAGGTCGTGGTTCGCGACTTCGATCGAGTCGATGTCGGGGGCGTCGAGCAGCGCCAGCCCCGGTGAGAGCTGGTCCGATGTGGCCAAGCGAAGGCCGATCTCTCCCACTGCCGCGGCACTCGTTGAGCGGGGCAGTCCGGCGAGCACGCCTTCGGGATCTTCGAACCATGCCATGTCGTCGGGGTGACAGACCAGAACTGGCGCGCGGGTCGTCGGCCGCAGCACGCCAGCGGTGGTTACGTCCGAGCCGACCAGACTGTTGGTGATCGTCGACTTACCGGCACCGGTCGAACCGCCGAGTACCGCTAGCAATGGCGCGTCGACGCGTCGCAGCCGAGGCAAGAGGTAGTCGTCGATCTGGTCGAGTAGTTCGGTGCGCTCGCGCCGCGCCTCGGCGTTCTCTGGCAACTCGATCGCGAACTCGTGATCGACGAGCGCAGCACGAAGTTGCTCGATCTCCGCCAACGCACGATTCGACTGTTCCATTACCCGCTCAGCCTACCGGCCACCCCACTCCGGGTCCGTCCCTGAGAAAATCTGTGGATCCTGAGCATGCCTATAGTCCGCTGCGCATCCACAGATTTGTTGGCGCTATCGGTCGCGGAGTTCTCGGCGAAGGATCTTGCCAGAGGCGGACTTGGGAATCGCGTCGATGAACTCGACCAACCGGATCTGCTTGTACGTGGCGACTTCACCGGCGACGAACTCTTGGATCTCCTCGGCGGTGGCCTCGGCACCTGGCTTCAAGGTGATGAAGGCCTTGGGGAGCTCGCCGCACTCCTCGTCGGGGATCCCAATCACGGCGGCGTCGCCGACGGCGGGGTGGGTGAGCAGTAGGCCTTCGAGCTCGGCCGGAGGCACCTGGAAGCCTTTGAACTTGATGAGCTCCTTGATCCGATCGACGACGTAGATGTGGCCATCGGAGTCGAAGTGCGCGACGTCGCCGGTGTGTAGCCATCCATCAGCATCGATCGTTTCGGCGGTCGCCTCCGGATTGTTCAGATAGCCCTTCATAACTTGAGGACCACGCACCCAGAGTTCGCCATCTTCATCGATGCCAAGATCGTTGCCTTCAAGGTCCACGATTCGACACTCGGTGTTCGAGATCGTGACACCCGAGGAACCTGGTTTGCTGTGACCAACAACAGTGGAATGAGAAACCGGTGAGAGCTCGGTCATTCCGTAGCCCTGCACGACATCACAGCCCAGGCGGGCTGCGGCTTCCTCACCGAGCTCGGCCGATAGCGGAGCGGCCCCCGAGAAGACGACCTTGAGCGAGTCGGTGTTGTAGTCATCAACCATTGGATGCTTTGCGAATGCGAGCACGATAGGCGGTACCGCAAAGAACCAGGTGACGTTGTGCTCCTGGATGTTCGTCAACGCCTCCTCAAGGTCAAACCTCGGCATGGTCACGATGGTGACGCCGTTCGCGAGGAGGCCATTCATAAGCACTTGCATGCCGTAGATGTGGAAGAACGGGAGAATAGCGAGGGCGACATCATCGGTGCTGTAGTCCATGACGTGTTTGCACTGCTCGATGTTGGCCGTGAGGTTGTCGTGGCTGAGGATCACACCCTTGCTTCGGCCGGTCGTTCCCGACGAGTACGGCAACACCACGGCGGTGTTTGCGGTATCGACCGGTACTTGCTCGGTCAGCGGCGGCGATCCGAGGAAATCAAAGATCGACGGAACCCCGTCAACGGGGTCGATACTGACGAGTTCGGTGACCGCTGTTCCCTCCATTGCTTCGCGAGCCATGTCGAGGAACATCGAGATCGTTACGAGAATCGTTGCGCCCGAGTCCTTTAGCTGATGGTGAACTTCACCCGCGGTGTAGGTCGGGTTGATCGTCGTGACGGTGCCACCGGCGAGGGCAACCCCGTGGAAGAACGAGGCGTACTCGGGGATATTGGGCGAGATGAGCGCCAAGGTATCGCCAGGCCCGAAGCCACGTTCGGCCAGCGCTCCAGCCACGAGCTGAATGCCCTGCTTGAGTTCGCCGAAGGTTTGCGTACGACCGGTTGGCCCGTCGATGATCGCCGGCTTATCCGCCAACTCGTCGGCCATTCGCAGCGTGTAGTCGGTGATCGAGATACCTGACGGAATCTCGACGTCTGGTAGTGGCGATGTGTACACCATCAAATCCCCCATTGAATCGTGGTGCCGTGAGGCGTTAGCCGGAGTGTAATGCCACCCGACGAACGGCTGTCTACCGGACCGCGGTAAGGGGGCGTAGACGACGGCCGCCGATGCCCCAGCGTTTACGTCACCTAGTACCGATGGCGAGCTGAATCAGCTGCTCAACAAATGCGTCGGGCAGCTCGTGACCGAGCCCCTCGATCAGCGTGAGCGTGGAGTCTTCGATGACGGCGTTGAGCGCTCGGGCGTGATCGAGCGGCAGAACGGGGTCGGCGGTTCCGTGGATGATCGATGTCGGAATTCGGAGCGCTCGGAGGTCATCGACAATGTCGTCGGCTTCCATGACAGCGAGTCCGTGGCCGTTCGGGCCGCGCCATCCCGCAGCTACTTCTTCGCGAGCCTGCACGAGCGCGGCGGACCGGTCGAATGAAAAGACTGGGCCGTTGAACCACTCCCACTGTTCGACGAGCCATTGCGCTCGACCCTCGTCGTCCACCGGTGGTTGACCGAGCAACCGCTCCGACATCTTCTCAATGAGCCACTCTTCGGGAAGCCCGAGCTCGTCTCGGCGTCCGAGTGTCGTCGACATCAAAACCAGAGATTGCACCATTTCGGGTTGGGCGATCGCCAAGCGCAGAGCGACCTCGCCCCCCATCGATCTACCGAGTACGTCGACGGGCCCGAGGTCCAGCGCTTCGAGGAGCGACCGGGCATCGCCGACCAAGTCATCGATCGAATAGGGCTCGTCGGTCCACGTGCTCGCGCCTATGTCGCGGAAGTCGAACCACACGCAGCGTCCCACCTGATGAGCGAGACCGACCAGCAGCTCTGTCGGCCAGCGAGAACCGGGCGCCTCGGCCTCCGAGAACAACATGATGGTGCCCGGGTCCTCACGAGTATCGACCGCGTCCAAGGTCTCCACGTGGAGCGTCACCTCGCCTGACATCACCGTGTGCACGCGATGGTCAAGGTCTGGGTGGTGATCGAAGCGAGCGTTCATGAATAGGCCCCAGTCTGGCAGTAGCTGCGGCGATCCGGTTAACGCTCTAGTCCAGGTGACTCGGACGGAGACGGATGTGACAGGCCAAACCGATCACACTGGGTGATTTCTGGCCGATAGATTACTAATGATGACTCGCATTTTGGCTCAGATCGCTCGCGGCTTCGCGATGGGCGCTTCCGACGTAGTCCCGGGCGTTTCGGGCGGCACGGTGGCCCTCGTCCTCGGCATCTACGAGGGCCTGATCGGCAACATCAGTACCGGTTCGAAAGCGCTCGGTCGCCTCGTCAAGGGTGACGTGAAGGGCTTCATCGAGGGATTGAAGGCGGTCGACTGGCTGTTTCTCATTCCGCTCGCTGTTGGACTCGGCGCTGCCGTCGTCATTCTCGCCGGAATCATCGAGCAAGCGCTCCACGACCATCCCGAAGCGATGGCAGGGCTCTTCTTTGGGCTCGTTATCGGATCGATCGTCGTAGCCCGAGGCCTTCTCAAACGCCCCACCGCCGAGCACGCCGTTGTTGCGTTGACCGTAGGCGCAGTGTTGTTCTTCGTTCTCGGTTTCCAGTCCGGGCCAGCGTCCGACCCAGCAGCACTGGTTCTTGTCGGCGCAGGCGCTCTAGCGAGCTGTGCGCTAATTCTGCCCGGCATCTCCGGGTCATTCATCTTGTTGATGATCGGCATGTACACCGTCGTGCTCAACGCCGTCGACGAACGCATCTTCAGCCAGATCGCCCTCGTCGGCATCGGTGCGATCATCGGCCTCGCATTCTTCAGCTCGTTCCTCACGTACCTACTCGACAACTTCCACGATCGAGTCATGGCGGTGCTCATCGGTTTGATGATCGGATCGCTCCGCGTCCTGTGGCCATGGCCGAACGGCGTGGGAATCATCGAACCCGAAGAGGTCATCCCAGGCACCGGCCTGGAACTGCCCAACGGCGCACCTACTCTCGTGCCAATCGCGTTGGCTGTTGTTTCAGCGATTGGCGTCGTGGTGATCAGTGCATTCGCACCATCCCACGGTGACGAGTCCTCAGCGGACGATCTCGAACCAGCCGCCACCGCGGTCATCGACGAGTAACGCACGGGCGTGTCGACGCCCTGCACCTCCCGCCGGAGCCCAACCCGCGACCCGAAGCCCCGGGTAGATATCGCCTTCGGGCAACGACTCGACGATCCCATTCACGTCCAGTCCGCTGCTCGTGTCCAAGCGGCCGCCATCGCTGTTGATGAACTCACCGTCACGACTAGCCCAGGCACGCCAAGTCGACACGTCGTCGGGGACTCCCCACCAGTGGTCGCGAACGCCAACCCCGGAGAGTTCCCACTTGCTGCTGCCGAGCAGCACCTCACCATGAAAGCCTCCGACGAGCCGGTAACCGGTCGTTCCGAGCACCGGTGACGGACCCGGCTCACCCTCGGTATCCCAGTCAAGTTCGAGACCGACCGCGATTCGATCACCGTACGCGCCTTCCCAAACCGCGGTGGGATCTTGTATCGCCACACCGAAGGCTTCGAGGTCGCTGGTGAGATGTTCAAAGGGCCGCAAGACCGTGGTCTCGGTCCAGATACCGGGTGCCCGCAGCTCGAGGGAGCGACCCGACGGCATAGGTAGATCGTCGGCGAGCACGGTCACCAACGGATGGTCCCCGACGCCGATGAGCGACGCCCAATACCAAGCAACCGCGTCGAAGGGCCGGATCGTCAAACGCACATAGCCACCCGTCGCGGACCCGGGCACGACAAACCAGTTGTCGAACACCTCCACCCAGTCGGGATGACCATTCCACTCGTGGAGTCCCTCAGTCCCAACCGGGTGCGCATTGGCCACAACATGCAGTGTCGCAGGGATCCCGGCAGACTGTGCACATGTCAGAGCAATCTCCATTCGCCGATCACACCGCTCGCAGCTTGGAACTTGTCGATGACGAAGCGATACCAGGCGACCTCGACCTCGTGATCGAGCAACGCATCGTCGAGGCAGACAGCGTTGTTGAGCAGTACTGGGTGGTCTTTCGAGACGGAGCGGCAAGCGTTAGCGCCGAAGCGCTCGACCCAGACATCGTCATCAGCCAAGATCCCGAGACCGCACACGCCATTCAGGCTGGCAGCAGCAACGCGCAAACCGCCTACCTGACCGGCCGCCTCACCATCGACGGCAATGTCGACAAGTTGCTCACGGTTGGGCCGGGTTTGCAGTCGATCGTCTCAGTGTTGGCACCGACCACACGAGACGATGCCTGAGATAGGCGAAATTCAGGCTCACGCGGAACGCGTGGAAGCGTCTTTCAATGGACGCACCCTCTCGGAGTTTCGACCGATCACCTTCTATGTGTTGAAGACCTTCTCGCCTGATCCGTCACTGGCTCATGGCCAGCAACTCCGCTCCGTCAGCACGCGCGGCAAGTACCTGCGAATGCACTTCGACGACGTGGTGTTCGTCGTGCATCTCATGCAAGGTGGCCGGTTGCGCCCCGACGAAAAGCAGACGGCCAAGCCCCGAGGTGGTCAAGCTCGATGGACCTTTGATGAGGGGCCGGCACTGCTGCTCACCGAAGCCGGCACCGATAAGCGTGCCGGTGTGTGGGTCGTCGACGCTGATGTTGACCTCGAACAAAGCGAACCGCTCGTTGGGTTGGGGCCCGATGCGGACGCGCTCACCTCGGCAGAGCTTCAGTCCATCCTCGGCGAAAACCCGATGCGTATCCACGGATTGCTACGACGCCAAGGCATCATTGCGGGCATTGGCCGTCGGCTTGCCAACGACATCTGTCATCGCGCACAAATCTCACCGTTCGCTATGTCTGGGAAACTTAGCGACGAACAGGTGAGCACACTTCACGAAGCGATAGGCGACTGCATCAGCGACTCCCTCACGTTCGAGCGAGACCAGACCGAGATCGTCGCCTCAGCCAAACGGCCATCCGCGGTTCACAACAAAACCGGCGAACCGTGCCCGTGCTGTAACGACACGATCCGCGAAGTCGCGTACACCAAGTACACCGTGAACTACTGCGCTAGCTGCCAAACGGATGGCAAAGTGCTGGCGGACAACACCACTTCGAAATTCCTGAAGTAGCCACGCTCATCTGAGTTGTTGGAACGGTTAGTTCCTAAGGTGCGCACACCAGGGTCACTACCGCACCACGAGGGCGATACCGGATTTGGTATGGCGCTACGTCGAACTCGCCAGCGTGGACGAAGTTCGAGGTTTGCGACGATGCGATCCAGTCGCCGTTCTGGCGAATCTGGTAGCGATCGATGCCAGGTACGTCGTCCCAGTCGAGTGCGAGGCCTCGGTCGTCAGCGGTGACCGAACAGGCAATGGCGGCTGGCGTGTCGTCACGCTGACATTGGATGTCGACGACACCATCGTTGGTTCGGAAGCGAATTAGCCATTCGCTGTCGATCGATCCTGGCCGAAGGGCTTCGCGGTCATCGATGAACGAGCCAGCCCACGCGCCGTCTCGTCGAATCTGGTAGACGCTTGCGCCTTCATCGCCCCACGAGACGAGCACTGATGCGCCTGCGGGCTGCACGGTGCAGCTCGATACCGGGCTAAGTGGGGTCGGGGCAGGCACAACTGGCGGCGGCGCAAGTGGCAGATCTACTGGTTCAGGGGCTGGAGCAGGTGCTGGGGCTGGTTCAGGGGCTGGAGCAGGAGCTGGTGCCGGTGCCGGTGCTGGTGCCGGTTCAGGGGCTGGCTCTGGAGCAGGAGCAGGAGCTGGTGCCGGTTCAGGGGCTGGCTCTGGAGCAGGAGCTGGTTCAGGCGCAGGAGCAGGTG
>CAZTDG010000060.1:0-14622 GCA_964612655.1 uncultured Acidimicrobiales bacterium
AGCACATCTTTGTTACTGGTGGTGTAGCGAGTTCTCTCGGGAAGGGACTCACGGCTTCGGCCCTCGGTCGACTGCTTAAATCTCGTGGCCTTAACGTCACGATGCAAAAGCTCGACCCGTACCTGAACGTCGATCCCGGCACTATGAACCCCTTCGAACACGGTGAAGTGTTCGTCACCGATGACGGGGGTGAGACCGACCTCGACCTGGGCCATTACGAGCGATTCATCGACGAGAACCTGACCCGGCGATCGAACGCCACAACCGGTTCGATCTATTCATCGGTCATCGCCGCCGAACGGCGAGGCGACTATCTCGGCCGAACCGTGCAGGTCATCCCGCACATCACCGACGAAATCAAACATCGCATCCGCCAACTCACATCCGATGACACCGACGTTGTTATCACCGAGGTCGGCGGAACGGTGGGCGATATCGAGATCCTTCCGTTCCTCGAAGCGATACGCCAGTTCCGCCTCGATGTAGGCCCGCAAAACGTCTTCTATCTGCACGTGACCCTCGTGCCCTTTATTGGCCCGTCGGGCGAGCAGAAGACCAAGCCCACCCAGCACTCCGTCACCGAGCTGCGAAGTCGCGGTATTCAACCCGACGCCATTGTCTGTCGTAGCGACGAGCCCATCACCGATGAGTTGAAGCGCAAGATCTCCCGTCTGTGCGACGTTCCCTTCGCTGGTGTGGTTAACGCAGCTGACGCCGACAGCCTGTACGAGATTCCGTTGGTCCTCCACGACGAAGGCCTCGACACCTTCGTGTGCGACCACCTGCGCGTGGAGATCCCAGACGCCGACCTCACCGAGTGGAAGGCCCTCGTCGACCGAGTGTTCGCTGCAGAACAGAAGGTTCGGGTAGGTCTCATCGGCAAGTACGTGAGCCTTGTCGATGCGTATCTGTCGGTTGTTGAAGCATTGAACCACGCGGGAATCCATCATCTCGCCGATGTCGAGATCGACTGGATCCAGGCCGAAGAAGTCGAGGGCCTTCTCGCTGAACGGATTCGCTCGCTCGACGGCATCGTGATCCCGGGCGGCTTTGGTGAGCGTGGTGTGGAAGGCAAGATCGCGGCGGCTGCGATGGCCCGAGAACATGACATTCCTTGCCTCGGCCTTTGCCTTGGTTTGCAGGTCATGACGATCGAGTACGCCCGAAACGCGCTCGGACTAACCGGTGCGAACTCCCTCGAGTTCGATCCTCAAACGCCGCATCCTGTCGTCCATCTCATGGAGGACCAGCGCGATGTCTCCGAAAAGGGCGGCACCATGCGCCTCGGTGCATACGTTGCCCAACTCGAAACCGGTTCAACTGTCGCTGACGCCTACGGCGAAGAAGTCGTCAGCGAACGTCATCGCCATCGCTACGAGTTCAACTCGAAGTATCTGACCAAGTTCGACGACGGCAACTTCTGGGCATCGGGTATGTCTCCTGATGGACGCTTGGTCGAGTTCATCGAACTACGAGACCACCCCTTCTGGGTCGCAACCCAGGCTCATCCTGAACTCAAGAGCCGACCGAACCGTCCCGCTCCCCTGTTCCGGGCCTTCATCGAGGCGGTCGTCGAGCGCAAGAACGGGCGTAACCCCCAGATCATCGAGGTCGACGCCGCGACGCAATCAACGTCGTGACCGGCTTTCGCCCCCTAGAGGAAGAGACCGTCTACGAGGGTTGGATTCTTCGGGTGGCGAAGGGGACCTTCGTCGGTCCTGACGGGAAAACGTTCGAGCGCGACATCATCCATCACCCAGGCGCGGTGGCAGCCGTTCCAATCGATGGCGACGACATCGTTCTCGTTCGCCAGTATCGAGCTGCCCTCGACGCCATGATGCTCGAGATTCCGGCAGGGCTCCGAGATGTCGACGGTGAGCCTCCCTATGAAACAGCCCAGCGCGAACTGATCGAAGAGGTCGGGCTTCGAGCGGGCTCGCTGGAGCTCCTAACCACCGTTCACAACACGGTCGGGTATTGCGACGAGTCGATCACGATTTACCTTGCGACCGACCTCACCCCGGTCGAGCGCGAACTGACCGACAGCCCCGAAGAGCAGGCGATGGAAATCGTACGGATGCCTCTCGAACAAGCCGAAGCGATGATCCGGAGCGGCGAACTCACCGACGCCAAAACCATTATCGGCGTTCTCTCCGCTCGACAGCGATGAGTGCTCGCCCGACGACCTCGGGCGCCAAGGCTGCGCTTCCTCTCGATGCGGAGGATTTCCTCACGCACCTATTGATTGAGAGGGGCCGCTCACCCAACACGTTGTCCGCGTACCGTCGTGACCTGTCGAAGTACGCGGAGTACCTCGCCGATCGCAAGGTCGAGATCCGCGACGCTAGTCACCACGACATCCAGGGCTTCACCGCCGTCCTTCACGAGGGCGAACTCGCCGCTACCTCCACCAATCGAACGATGTCCGCGGTCAGAGGGCTCCATCGCTACCTATTTGCCGAAGGTGTCACCACCGAGGACCCAACCGCCGACGTCGAACAAAATAAGCTCCCGAGGGGGCTACCGAAGGCGCTTTCGGAGGCCGAGGTGACCGCAGTACTCGAATCTCCATCTACCGACAGTGCGCCAGACGTTCGGGATCGAGCGATCCTTGAGCTGCTCTACGGCACCGGAATGCGAATCTCGGAATGCGTGGGCCTCTCTCTAGACGACATCGATCAACCCGGAGCCCTCATCCGGGTAACGGGCAAAGGAAACAAGCAGCGCCTGGTGCCCATTGGTCGCCTGGCGGCCAAAGCTCTTGAGGCGTGGCTTGGCCCGACGGGCCGTCCGAACCTCGCGCCCGATACCTGGGCTGGCCGCGACCAACAGATGGCGGTGTTTCTCAACCAACGCGGAGGCCGCTTGTCGCGTCAAGGGATGTGGGGAGTCGTCAGGAAGCACGGGCTCACCGCCGGCGTGGCCGATCGTCTCACCCCGCACGTGCTACGACATAGCTGTGCCACACACATGCTGGACAATGGTGCCGATATACGTACGGTGCAGGAACTACTCGGGCACGGTTCCATCTCTACGACCCAGCTGTATACGAAGGTCTCTACCGACCTGCTCGTGCGCAGCTACCGAGCCGCTCACCCCCGAGCTACATCGAAACCAGGCAAGTCATCATGAAGACCCTCCATCTAGCAAAGCGATTCTTCGGTTCGATCTTGCCGATCGGCCCCTCGAAAGCCGACCACCAGTGGGCGACGTCCCATCTCGTCGAAGGTGAGGTCGCCTTGTGGCGCCGTATGAGCGCTCAGGATCGCCGTCACGCCGCCGGGGTTGCTCGGCGCACCGTGGAGGCGCTGGGCGACCGTGCAACACGGCCGGTGATCGCCGCTGCACTGTTGCACGATGTGGGCAAGATCGACAGCCAGCTGGGTACGTTTCTTCGGGTGGTGGCCACGCTTTCTGCGGCTGTGGCGGGCCGCGAAACCGCGGAACTATGGGTTCGCTCTAGCGGCGTTACCCGTCGAGTCGGGCTCTATCTGCGCCATCCGGAGATCGGCGGCGATCTCCTGTCGATGGCCGGGAGCGATGACTTCACCGCCACGTGGGCACGCGAACACCACCTGCCGTCAGACATGTGCTCCCTCGAAGCTGAACTGGCCTCCGCGCTTCGAGATGCCGACGATGATTAGTCGCCCTAGTTAGCTAGTCACCCTCTGAGCGTTATGGCCCTGGCGGCGGTGCTGCAGTGGTCGTGGTGGTTGTTGTTGTCGGCGCCGCAGTCGTCGTCGTAGTCGACGTGGTAGTCGTACTCGTCGTTGTAGTCGTACTCGTCGTGGTTGTTGTCGTAGTCGGCGCCACAGTCGTCGTAATTGTCGGTGCCACAGTCGTCGTAGTTGTCGGTGCCACAGTCGTCGTAGTCGACGACGTGGTCGTCGTCGTAGTCGACGACGTGGTGGTCGGCGTTGTCGTGGTCGTAGTCGACGAGGTGGTGGTCGTCGCAGCTGGAGTGACCTCGCCCGACTGGGCCGAGCCGGTGCCATTTGCGTTCGTACCAGTCACGGTGATGGTGTAGCTGGTGCCCGGTGACGGAGCGGTAAACGTAGCGTCCGGTCCAACGCCGTCGATGATGACGCCATCGCCGCTGATCGTCCACATCCACGTGTTGATCGTCTGATTCGATGAGGCGCTGGCCGAGATGGTGTTGCCCGTCAGGCTCGTCACCACGCTCACAACCGGCGCGGGAAGCGACGGTGTCAGTTCATTTGTAAAGGCCGTGTCCGCACCGTTCGCGTTCGTGCCCGTAACCGTAATCCGGTACGTCGTAGATGGGGACGGCGCGGTAAAGGTAGCGTCGGGACCCGCTCCATCCAAGATGATGCCATCGCCATCGATCGTCCAAGACCAGTTGCTAATCGCCTGGTCAGAAGATGCGGTCGCGGAGATCGTGGTGCCCACCAAATTACTCACGACGCTGACGATGGGAGCGGGGGGCGTAATCGTGACCGGTACTTCTTGCTCGAACACGTCCGTTTGGCCATCTGCCGCGGTAACGGTGAGCTCGATTGGGAACAATCCGGAACTCGGGAAGGCAAAGGATGCGAAGGCGCCGGTGGCTGGTCTCGCGTTCGATGCACCCGGAGCGAACCAGGCGAACGTCGCTGCACCGGTGGAACTCGAGGCGTCACAGAACACGACGTCTTGACCGGTCGTCTGCGAGCAGGTGAAGGCCGCAGTTGGCGGCTCGTTAACCACTGTCACGTTTCGTGTGACGGTGTCGCTGCCAGCACCATTCATCACGGTGAGGGTGACCGGATAGGTACCGGCGACCTCGTAGAGATGATTCGGACTGCGCACCGTCGACGTCGTCCCGTCACCGAAGTCCCAGAGAATCGACGACCCTTGAACCGGAAGATCGGTCGACGTGTTGGTGAACTGGGCGCTAAGCGCACCGGTGGTGACGGAGAAGGCTGCAGTGGGCGCACGGTTTACCGTGACCGGACGAGTGAACTCGGTCGAGGATCCGCCCTCGTTGCTCGCGATCAGCGTCACGGTATAGGTACCGGGCAGGGCGTACGTCTTACTCGGGCTCTGTGCGTTCGAGGCGGTGCCATCGCCAAAGTCCCACTGCCATGACGTCGGGCCATTGGTAGAAGTGTCCGTAAAGTCCACGACCAACTCATCTGCGTCTGAGGCGAACCTCGCCACGGGTGGATCTACCACGGTGATGACCTGCGTGGTCGTTGAGGATCCACCGGCGTTCGAGGCCGTGAGTGTGACGGTGTAGCTGCCAGGTTCAGCGAAGGGCCGCACGGGGCTTTGAGCGCTCGAACGTGGTCCCCCATCACCGAAGTTCCATAGCCACTCGGTGGGGTCTCCCGTAGAAGCATCTGTGAAACGAAGTGGCTGGTTCACCGGCACGACAGCGGTGGGAACCGTAAAGTCTGCATCGGGAGGATCCGGGGGCAGCGGCAAGACGGTCACGGTCTTGGCTGCGCTATCGCTGCCAGCGTCGTTGATCACCGTTTGGGTGACGGTAAAGGTGCCGGGCTCTTCCCAGGCCTTGGTTACGTTTGCGCCCTGGGCTGAGGTGTTGTCACCGAACTCCCAGGTGATTGCGGTGGGGTTATTCAGCGAGAGATCGTTGAACCGGATCTCTTCGCCGACAACAACCTCAAGACTTGACTCGCCAAAGCGCGCAATCGGAGGCTCGATTGCGGGCTCGACCTCGATGTCGACGAAGGTTTCGTCAGTACCTGCACTATTGGAAACAACCAAGCGAATTCGATAGGTACCGGGCTCGGTCCAGGCGTGGCGCACCGACGATCCGAGCGCCCCGTTACCATCGTCGAAGTCCCACGTGGTGCTGGTCGGCGAGTTCGTCGACTGGCTATTCAGTGTGATTGTTTGGCCAACCTCGATAATCCCTGGGAATGGACCAATCACCGCTTCAGGTGGGCTCACCGATTCGACGACGGTGATGATCGCCTGTGTGGTGTCTGCACCCGCCTCGTTGCTGGCGGTTAGGGATACGGAGAACTGCCCCGCAGCCTCAAATCTGTGGATTGGCGCAGTACCCGTATCGGTTGATCCATCGCCGAAACTCCAAAGCAACAGGTCGGGATCGCCGGTCGATTGGTCGAAGAACTGCAGCGCTTCGCCCACTTCAACCGTCGCGGTCTCAAACGTAAAGTCGGCGGTGGGCACTCGCAACAAGTCGGGCGCCACAACCGTGAAGTCGAACGACTGACTGGATTCGTCTCCGGCATCGTTGGCGACGAACAGCGTGACGGTGAAGATGCCTTCGCCTTCCCAGGACTTCTCTACTTGGGGGCCGCTCGCCCCGGTTCCATCCCCAAAGTCCCAGTTCCATGAGGTGGGATTTCCAACGGAGGTATCACTCAGCTCGACGATCTCGCCAGCGTTGAGCGTGTCGGACGAGAACGTGAAGTTCGCCTGTAGCTCTTCTACTTCTTCTTCTTCTTCGACGACGGTGTCGTCAATGACCTGCTGCTCTAGCTCCACGATCACGGGCGCGTTGGAGAGCTCGCCCTCAAAGGGCACGTCCAGGCCCTCGTCTTCAAGAACGTCTGTCGCCTCGGGCGCCTCGGCGTTGGTGCCGCCCTCACCAACCGAGATTCCTTGGTTACCGAACCCGAAATCGCCCTCTTGACCGAAGATGATCTCATCGTTGTCGGACAGACCCGCCGCCGCGTCAATACCTTCAGCTTCGCCTTGTTCAGTTCCCCCCACGGCCAGCGTGCTGATCTTGGAAATCACGCTGATCTCGTCGCGTCGCAGTACGGCTGCGAGAGACCCGAGCGGCTCATTGGCCCAAACGGTGCCGTCGAAGACCTCGAGCTCAAAGGGGCGGCCAGCAATACCGAAACGGACATCGTCGATGGCGACCCGTTCCTCGAGGTCCACAACCACGATTCGACCTTGGGCAAAATTGGGAAGGTATGCAACATCGTCTACAGCGACTGGGTCGCCCCACTCTGCGGGAGCACCGCGGTCTTCGATCGGGATTTGCAGGCAGTCGTTCGAGTCGGGCAAGGACACGCTGAGAACGCCTGCCGCGGTGTCATGGACGAGCACACGTCGCGTTCCGGAGACATCGGTCAGTTCGTTGCCGCCGATACGCACACCGCTGAGCGAGCCCGACACGCATGTCGTGGGTCCAAGGCTGCCGTCGGAGAGAATCTCATTCACCGATCGTCGACTCGCGTCAACGACGAAGGTTCCTAACGCCGAGCGAGCTAGCCCGGGCGCCTCACTGCTGTCGTCCAGTGGGCCTGGGAGGCTCGTGTTCGATATGAACTGTCCTAGACCGTCGGTGGTACCGACTCGAGTTGCGTCGGTGGTCACCGCAACCAGTTCACCTTGGGCGTCGATCACGCGATCGCCGAGCCCGTCACCCGTCGGAATCACCACTGGCGACCCAGCCCCGGGGTCGACCACCAAGATGCTCTCGGGTGAAACCACAAATCCGGAGCGAGACGTGTCGAAGTCCGCAAGCAACTCGACGTCGCCCGCGTCTGCGACTTCGCCCTCGATCAGCCTGTCTCGACTATCGATGCTGAGCGAGGCAGCGCCGATTACGCCAAGCTCGCTAGAGGTCGCATTGAGAAATACTGCATCGCGACCTCGCGGGAGTACCTGCAGACGATCCATGGGTTCGCCGACATCGATCGAGGCCGTGACTTCCTCGGTAACACCGTTGATCAGGAGTACTCGACCGCGCGCTCCGTCTTCGACCCAGACGACAGGATCGTTGAGCGAGACGCCCGCTGATGCCTGGCTACCAAGGCGAAAAACGAGGAAGAAGACGAGGACGGCGCCGGCCGCGAAGAAAGCCATCCACGCCCACCGTGGCAGTGTGATACTTCGCACGGTGCTAAGTGTAGGTACTTCAGAGCGTGATGTCAGGCCGGAATTCAGTTACGGCAGGTGTTTGTAAACAAACAGCGCTGAAATCGTTTTCTCCGTAACACATCGCCCCTCGGATTAGTGGACTTCCCAGGTCGGATTTGACGTTAGGAGGGCTGAAAGATCTCCCGGGCCCTTCTTCTCTTGGGCCGCCGCGAGTTGGCGGGTGTTCTCTGCTGCGTACTCGGTCCGGTCCACGGCACGGAACACGCCCATTGGGGTGGGTTCGTGGGGTCCAGCGGCGAGCCGCGAGAGTGCAAACGCCACGCCTGGGCATGGATCGGTCTCGTCATGGACGTGCAGTGAATCGGCTCCCACGTCGTCGACGTTCGCGATCGTCGCAACACCGTTGTCGAATACCACGCCAAGCTCGTTGTCGACTCCAAAGCGAATGGGTTCACCGTGGATCAGATCGATCAGGTTCGCATCACGATTGGCCTTCTTGGTGATGGTGTCGAACTGGCCGTCGTTGAAGACGTTGCAGTTCTGGTACACCTCGACTAACGAGGCACCGTCGTGTGCGTGAGCTCGACGGAAGGTTTCTTGCATGTGCTTACGATCCAGGTCATGGGTTCGTGCAACGAAGGACGCCTCAGCGCCGAGTGCCACGCTCACCGCATTGAACGGCTGATCGAGCGAGCCATATGGTGATGACTTGGTGATCTTGCCGACGGTGCTGGTCGGTGAGTACTGACCCTTGGTCAGGCCGTAGATCATGTTGTTAAACAACAAGATGTTGACGTTGACGTTTCGACGGAGCGCATGGATGAGGTGGTTGCCACCGATGGACAGCATGTCGCCGTCGCCGCCGACGACCCATACGTCAAGCTCGGGTCGTGCCAGCTTCAATCCGGTTGCGAAGGCTGGCGCTCGACCGTGGATCGAGTGCATGCCGTAGGTGTTCATGTAGTACGGGAAGCGAGCAGCGCAGCCAATACCGGAGATGAACACGGTGTCTTCGCGTCGAACATCGAGCTCGGGCATCATGAGCTGCATCGCGGTCAGAATCGAATAGTCGCCACATCCTGGGCACCATCGAACCTCTTGGTCAGTGGACCAGTCTTTTTTTGTTGTTGCAGGTGCGTTTGCCATCTCAGGCCTCCGTTCCGGTCATCATCGAGGTAATGATCTCTGTGAGTTCGCCAGCGGTGAATGGCTGGCCCATAACTTTGTTGATTGGTTTTGCGTCCACGAGGAACTCGGCCCGCAACACCTTGACGAGCTGGCCCATGTTCAATTCGGGAACATAGATGTTGTCGTAGCGGCTTAGAACCTCGCCCAAGTCCTTCGGGAAAGGGTTGAGGTGGGTTAGGTGGATGTGGGCAACGGGTGTGCCAGCATCTGCCAGGCGACGAGAGGCACCACGGATGGCACCCCAGGTCGAACCCCATCCAACGATCGCTGTGGACGAGCTTGGGTCGCCCGAGACGTCGGTTGGTGCGATGTCATCGGCGATAAGTTCGATTCGCTTCTGACGGATATCGGTCATCTTGCCGTGATTGGCCGGATCGTAGGAGACGTTGCCGGTGCCGTCAGCCTTTTCGAGGCCTCCAACACGGTGCATCAAACCGTCGGTGCCAGGCACCGCCCACGGTCTGGTGAGCTTCTCGTCACGCATATAGGGCCAGAACACGCCCTCGCCGTCTTCGTTGGTCTGGTTCGGCTCGGTCGCGAACTCGACATCGATCGACGGCAGGTCGGCAACATCGGGCAACTTCCAGGGCTCGGATCCGTTGGCCAGATAGCCATCGGAGAGCAACATGACCGGGGTCTTGTAGGTCAGAGCGATTCGAGCGGCCTCGATCGCGGCATCGAAGCAATTCGATGCGCTGTAGGCGGAGACTACGGGCATCGGCGACTCGCCATGACGTCCATAGAGGGCCATCATGAGATCCGACGCTTCGGTCTTAGTGGGCAACCCTGTCGATGGCCCGCCACGCTGAATGTCGACGACGATAAGCGGCAACTCGAGAATGACGGCGAGACCAATCGCCTCGCCCTTGAGCGCGATGCCGGGGCCTGACGTAGTGGTCACGGCTAGAGAACCGCCGTATGCCGCACCGATGGCGGAACTTACCGCTGCGATCTCATCTTCTGCCTGGAAGGTTCGCACGCCGAAGTTCTTGTGCTTGGCCAGTTCATGCAAGATGTCAGACGCTGGCGTGATTGGATACGAGCCCAAGAACATGGGCAAGCCCGAAAGTTGGCCTGCAGCGACGAGACCCCACGAGAGTGCGGTGTTGCCGTTGATGTTGGTGTAGGTACCCGGCGCCAGACTGGCTGGTGCGACCGATACGACGTGGCTGCCCAACTCGGCGGTCTCGCCGTAGGCGTGCCCGGCGTGAAAGGCCGCTTCGTTTGCCGCAATGACGGTCTCTTTGCCCGCAAACTTTTGGCGGACCCACTCGAGGGTCGGTTCGGTCGGGCGGGTGTACATCCACGAGACCAAGCCCAATGCGAAGAAGTTCTTCGAACGCTCCGCTGTACGAGGCTTGACGCCTTCGATTTCCGAGCATGCCTCACGCGTGAGCTTGGACATCGGCACCTTGATCAAGGTGTAGCCGTCGAGAGAACCGTCTTCCAACGGGTTATCGCTGTAACCGGCCTTCTCGAGGTTCCGATCATCGAACGCGTCCTCGTTCACGATGAGCGTTCCACCACCGGCCACACGGGCGAGGTCAGAACGCAATGCTGCAGGGTTCATAGCGACCAAGACGGTCGGTTCGTCGCCAGGAGTCGAGATCTCCTGGGAACTGATCTGCACCTGGAAGGCCGAAACACCGGCGAGTGTGCCTTGTGGTGCTCGGATCTCTGCTGGGAACTCTGGCAGTGTCGCCAAGTCATTCCCGAACAACGCACTTGCGTTGGTGAATCGATCGCCGGTCAGCTGCATCCCGTCGCCAGAGTCTCCGGCGAAACGGATAACCACTCGATCGACATCACGTCCGATCGGAGCTGCTACGTCAGTCATGTTTCTCCCTACCCGCGTAGATGGGGCCTGGTAAATGGCCTCATTGCCATCGCAGGAAAGGGTAGCCGGAGCGATGCGCCGAGATTGTCAACCGTCACACTTTGTTTAGATCCTGTTCGCTTTGTGAGTCGAACAGAATTAGCCAGCGGCGCGCTCGCCCGCATCGAGGTAGGCGTCGTCCTTGGAGGCGATCCATGAAAAGAGCTTGCGACTCTTCGGGATCTTGCCATCTCGTTCCAAGAAATCAGCCAGCACATAGGCCCGACGAAGATGATGAAGTTCTGGATTCCGCGGAGGCTTCCAACCCTTCTCGAGCAGACGAATCGCGTCACCGAACCGTCCCCGGTCGCCGAACGCTCCGGCCATCACAATCCGGCCTTCGGCCATCAAGTCAGGCGAGGGAGAATGTTCACCGAGCTCGCTCCACAGTTCGTCGACATCGGCCCAGTTGCCAACAGCCCGATGGCAATCCATGAGCACGGGGTTCTGTTCGGTGGTACCGGAACGATCGCGAAAGCCTTCGAGCTCCTCGATCGCCTCGTCCCATCTGCCGAGACTGTATAGACACAGACCGAATAGCTCCTGTACCTCAACGATTTCGGGGTAGGACTTCGCCAGTGGCTTAACCGTGCGCAAGCAGTCGTCGAATCGTTCGTCTTGGTACTCGCGGGCGGCCCGCTTGAAGAGCTTCCACGAATTCTCGCCTTTCGGCTTGCCAGCGAGCCGGGTCATTTCCTTAGCGATGTCGCGTGGGTTCGGCGGGCGGCCCGGCAACGTTCGTCGCTCGATGACGGGCGACGAACTACCGCCGCTTTGACCGTTGGATTCCATCCCGCCACGGTCGATGGCGCGCTTTGCTTGGGTCCGCAGGTCTTCTTGGCGAGCAGCTATCACATCGCGCTTGGCTTGGCGCTTCTCGAACTTTGCCCGCTCATCGGCGTTGAACCGTTCGTTTTCTGCCGCCTCGATTTCGTCTTGACGCTGACCGATGGTCGCGCCAATCGCACCATGGCGAGCCACACTGCCCCACCCGGATTGCTCAGCGCGAGCGTTGGACTTGGCCGGCTCTCCACGTCGAGCAGCATGTGCGTTCTTCGTAGAGGTGCCTCTGGAGCGATCGTCATCGCGGTTGTAACGGCCCTTGCCCGAACCCTTCGAACGGTCGTCATCGCGGTTGTAACGGCCCTTACTGGAGCCCTTCGAACGGTCGTTGCGACCGCGTGAGTCGCCACCGCTGCCCGTCCGCGAACGAGTTGACGAACCCGATCGGCTAGGACCCGAAGACTTGGATCGCGAGCCACTTTTCGGACCGCTCCGGCGATCGTTGCGTTGGCCGCGTTGGGCAGAAGATTTACGCGACGCGCCCTGGTCACGACCTCGAGAAGACATTCGCTCAGGCTACCGCCACGCCGTAGCTCCGGTGGGTGACCGTCGTCTTGGCGAGCCGATCACGAATAGCCGAAGAGATCGAAATCAGCCTCGTAGTACGACTCGATTCGACGACGGGCTGTCTCAGAGAGTTCTTGGGACGGCATGCGTTTCGGCCCAACGTTGAGACGCTGCTCAAGCGATCGCTGCACGCCGATTCGGTCAGCGACGGTCGCGAAGTCCTGCGCGAGCCGTTCGAATCGTCCTACGAAGTCGACCATCACGGTCCCGTCGTCGTCACACAAGAAATCGGCTTGGGGCCGGAAGTGTGCGATCGTCTCGTAGCCAGGCTGGCCGAGATGGTCGAGCACGAACTCCTCGAGAGACCCGATTGGTTGCAGTTGCTGGGCAACAGCGAGGTCGCTTCGATGTTGTCGCCCGCCTGCAGACAAGTACGTAAATGCCGAGGCCAAACGATCGAAGGGCTCTCGTGCGAAGCCGAAGCTAAACATCTCCGCGTAGCGATCAGCACCGTAGATGAGGCGATACGTCTTAGCTGGACGGTGGCCTCCCACCGTGTCCGAATCGAAGAGAGCGTCCGAAATCGACACTCCCCCGGTCTTTGGAATGTGCACGAAGATCGCATCGTGGTCATCGAACACCGACATGGCCCTACGCTGCTCCGCGTAGCGCCGGCCATAGCGAGCTCGTGCAATCGTCGCCTTCATCCAGTGCCGATCGGCCGAACGCCTCTGGAACTGAGTCATAAGGCCTACCCGGCTTGATCTACGCTCCAGATCGGAGGCATCTGTGGACTACATCCTTTTCCCTGGCCGGCACCACCTGCTGACCACCTATCAAGAGCGGTATCTCCAGGGGCTACAAGCTGGCGGAATGGACGACATTGACCAGAACGCACTGCCAGATCTCGACCGGGCGACGGTCATCTTCGCAGTTACCTCCTGGGATCGATCTGGCACTCGGTTAAACCCGCTGCCGGGCCATCGCCGCGAGGCTGCGATCGAGCTCTTCGGTCGAGACGCAGGACTCGACGTCTTAGTCGTCCCCGTACCCCATGTAGCGCCAACCACCCGATTCGTCGATGTCATCGAAAACGCGGTCAGCGTCCACACGGGCAGCAATATCGAACTCTCCCCTGACAACACCGTGGTTGCGTGTTCTTCTCCGGCGGTCATCGACTTGTTCGTCGACGCCGGTTATCGAATCGCACCGGTCGAGATGGCCGGTGGCCACGATCAACAACTCGCAGCTGCTCGACCGTGGACCCACGTCGAAGACCTGGCCAGCGACCAGAACCTTGACGCACTGCGCGACCAGGTCCATGGCGCTTCGCATGACATCTTGTCCCGATACGACTGGGTGGCCACGATGGCCGAACTCTTCGCCGACCCGTTGCTTGGCGATCAGGGTGACCTCACCGAGACTCGCGATTACGTCACCTATGCCGACAGTTTCGACGATGGAGCGGACCGAAAGTACGACTTGGTTCGCGATCTCGTCCGGCCGGGCCGAATCGTCGACATCGGCTGCGGTACAGGAGCGCTACTGCACAAACTCGCCGACGCCCCTGAGCTTGATGAAAGCGACCTCTTTGGGGTCGAGGCTGCTCGCCCGCTCTATGAGATGTGCGAGCACCGTCGAACCATGGGCTGGTTCGACAACCCGAACACGTTCTTCTTTCATCGAAACGTCCTCAACACGCCGGTCTTTCGCTCCGCGTCGGTAGACACCACCATCACGATGGCATTGACCCACGAGGTGTACTCCTATCTCTCGCACGAGTCGGTGATCACGATGGTCGACCGCATTGCTGCCCATACTCGTCCTGGCGGGGTGTGGGTCAACGCGGACGTGTGTGGACCTGACAATCCCGATGACATCGTCGAGTTCGACCTTCGTACGGGCGATGGCCTACCAAACACTGACAAGACGCCCACGCCAGAGCTCACCGATTCCGATTCCTACTTGGGCGCTCTGTCGACCTGGGGCCGCTGGACCCGATTCGTCGACGACTTCCGCGCTGTTGAAGGCGAGCTCGTCGAATGGGAACGCGTTGGCGAAGGTACCGCCCGAGCTTCCAAGCGCGTGCTCTATGAGTTTTTGTCGAAGAAGGACTACACCCAGAACTGGCTCTCGGAGATGCACGAGGTGTTCTGCCGGTACACCTTCTCCGATTGGGCCGACATCGCGGCCGAGGCTGGTTTCGTCGTTGGGCCGGGATCTAGGCCGTATCGCAACGACTGGATCGTTGAGAACCGGTGGCGACCTGTATGCACCATCCGCACTCTGGCCGGCAAGCCGCAAGACTTCGAGACGTCCCACCTCATCCTCGCAGCGGTGAAAGCCTGACTGTGGGCGCCAAAACTGAAGAGAGCCGCCCC
>CAZTDG010000061.1:0-14557 GCA_964612655.1 uncultured Acidimicrobiales bacterium
CTAATCGAGGATACGGATGACCTGTGGAAAACCCCAAGGTGGGGCGAATGTCACAATTTCGAACATCGGCGGACTATCCGGCCCCGAACAATGCCAGGACTTCGGGCGCACCGTCGGTCAGCACGAGCACGGAGTTCCCATCTCGGGTATCGGGCAGTGTCGGCAACACGACGGACTCCGGGATCGCAGAGCGGAGTGTGTTGGCAATTGAGGTGGCCTCGGAGAGCGACGTTTGATCATCCACGGTGAGCGCTCCGCTCAGCTCCGATGCCAGTTCGTTGAGGACCAGCGGGTTCCTTTGGTCGAGCACCTTGTTCAACAGGGCACGCATAAATTCTTGTTGGCGCTGAACCCGGCCAAGGTCGCTCGTTGGATCGACCACGGGTTGACCGTCGATGATTTCGGTGAAGGTACGGCTACGCACCCATGCCAGGGCCTGGGTCGAATCGAGTGTGACCACCCCAGGTGTTGGCAAGTCGAGGCCAGAGTTCCGATCGAAAACAGGGTTCTCGATAGTGATGTCGACTCCGCCGATGGCATCGACCACATCAATAAAGCCAGCCAGGTCCACTTGCACATAGTTCGAGATCGGGATGCGGAGTTCGGATTGCACGGTGTTGATCAACGCCTCTGGACCCTGGCCGATTGCGGTGTTGATTCGCTGCTCGGCGCCACCGTTGATCGGGAGCCAGAGGTCGCGGGGGAGCGAAAGGAAGCGTGAGCCGTTGTCGTCGACACGCAGGATCATGATCGTGTCGCTGCGCTCTCCAGCGATTCCCTCTCCGAGGATCACGTCGGAGTTCTCCGTCGAGCCGTCGATTCCCTCGCGAGAGTCGGTGCCGACGAGGAGAATGTTGCGAGTGCCGGACTCGGGCACCACCGTGAGCGCTTCAGCTACTGGAACCCGCGGCACCGAATCAAACGTGCGTCGCGCGATGAAGAGCGGCAGCACCAGGAGAAGCACGCCAATGATTACTAGTAGGCCAACGACGAAGGGCCAGCGCCGACGCTTTCGACTGCCGATGGGCTCGAAGTCTTCGTGAGTGGGCGGAGCGTGACCCCCGTGAGCGGCGGGGGCTGCGTGCTGGGATGTATGGGGTTGGGCGACAGGGTGTTGTTGTTGAGGAGCCGCGTGGTGGGCGGGAGGCGTCGGACTCGGCTGTGGTGTTGGGCGAGCGACCGGCGCGGATTGGCGAACCACCGGTGGCGCAGCTTGTTCCCAATCGCTTTGGGAGGGAACGGGTTGGGCTGGAGGTTCGGGTCGCTCGAGGTCGGGGATACGTGCGATCCGGTCCCGGAATGACGACTGGCCGTCGCCAGGGGGGCTATTCGTTGGCGCCATGACGACTAGTTCAGCACGTGGAAGGCCGCGGATGGTGACGCCTCGACGAGATTCATTGAGACGATGTTCACTCCCAACGTTGCGAAAAAGCCTGGTGAAAGATTTTATCTAGGCCTCAACTTGTGGGAGCCTTAACGGGTCGGCAGGCCAGACTGGATGGCCGCATGAACCTGGAGATAGTCGTATGGGACTAAGTGATCGTCGTTTGACCGGGCGTGATGTTTTGGCGAAAACCTTTCACGCAAAAACGAAACGCGGGTACGACCCCGTAGAGGTCGACGCGTATCTTGAGCTCGTCGCAGCCCAGATCGACGTGTTGCACGGCGACATCGGGCGTGCAGGTCAGGAAGCTGCCGCCGCAGTTCCCGCACCGGTACCTGCTCCAGCGCCCGCTGCGCTCTCACCTGAGCTCCAAGCCGAGCTTGAACAACTTCGCATGCAGAACGCGGAGTTGACCTCCGAGCTGACCCAAGAGAAGTCGGTGTCAGAATCGCTTCGCGCCGAGAACGAACAACTGCGTATCCAGCTCACCGCTGTCGCTCCACCACCTCCAGCAGTGGAAGCACCAGTCGAGGCAGTCGCGGCACCAAGCTCGGCTGCGAGCGAGGAGAGCTACGAGCTCGTACTGCGCATGGCGCACCGCACCGCGGAAGAAACCATCTCTCAAGCGCACAGCCGTGCCGACGAGATCGTTGCTGAGGCCGAGTTCAACGCGGCCCAGATCAGCAAGGAAAGCGACCGCAAGGCCTTCGAGGCGGCGAATCGAGTGCAGGCCGAGATCGCTTCGCTCAACACCGAAATCGAAACCCAGCGTGGCGAACTCTCCGTACTCCACGGTCACGCCCAGGCAAAGCGAGACGAACTGCGCGGCTTGGCCCACGCGATCATCAACCTTGCCGACAGTGGACAACAGTCCTACGAAGGTGCCGAGGTCGTAGACCTTCGCACGCAGGGCGTCATCAACACCGAGGTCCCGTCCTAAGATTGGGCGGTGGCGCACAAGCCGTTGATTTGTAGCATCGGTGACCTCGTCTCCGATGTCGTTGTTCACCTTTCCAGCGACCCTCAGCGGGGCACTGATACCCCAGCGCGTATTCGCCACGTCCGAGGCGGGTCGGCGGCCAATGTGTGTGCTGCCGTCATCGCTGCGGGCGCAAGAGCGCGCTTTGTTGGCCAGGTCGGCGACGATGCCGTTGGACATCACCTCGCAGAAGCACTCGCTGAAGTTGGGGTAGATACCCACATAACCAAGCGGGGAACGACGGGCACCATTGTGGCCCTCGTCGACGCATCGGGCGAGCGAAGCTTTCTCACCGACCGGGGCGCCTCGTTGCATCTCGGTTCGGTTGCACCGAACGTGCTCGATGACGTCGATGTCTTGCACGTACCGCTGTATTCGCTGCTGTCGGGCGCGCTTGCTGAATCGACGCAGCTACTGATCGGCGAAGCATTGGATCGGGGGATCGGTTTTTCGCTGTCGACGTCGTCGGTGGCTGCGCTGCGAGAGTTTGGGCGGGGCGAGTTCCTTTCCTTGATCAAGAACCTGCAGCCGGACCTGGTCTTCGCCAACCTCCCCGAGGCTCGATACGCCCTACAAGGTCATCCGTGGTTCGTCGGCGCCAAAGCGACCGTCGTTACCGCCGGTGCTCGTGCGGCCCGTTATACCCGGCCCGATGGTTCAGATCACCGTCGCAATCCGGAGAAGACCGATGTGAGCGACACCACCGGAGCCGGCGACGCCTTCACCGCCGGGTTCCTCGCGGCGTGGCGTCAAAGCGACGTTCCCGACGACTGGTTAGATGCCGGACATCGGCTGGCTCAGCGCAGCCTAAATGCACCAGGAGCAAGCTTCTCATGATCACGTTGAGCCCCGAAGTGCAAGACGCAATGGACGCCGGTGCGCCGGTGGTGGCATTGGAGTCGACGGTCTATTCTCATCTCGGGTTGCCGAGCCCGGCAAATGAAGCAGCGCTTCAGGGATGTCTCGACGCCATTCGTGGCGCCGGCGCCGTCCCGGCGGTTACCGGGGTAATCGATGGCGTCTTGCGAGCCGGACTGGCCGACCACGAGTACGAACGAATCCTTGGCCCGGCAACCAAGACCGCCGAGCGAGACCTTCCGGTTGCGATGGCACAGGGTTGGGCCGTTGGAGCGACCACCGTCTCGGCATCATTGACGATCGCTGCCCATGCAGGGATTTCGATGTTCGCTACGGGAGGCATCGGCGGCGTCCATCGAGGCGTGACCGAGACCGGCGACGTCAGCGCGGACCTGGGCGCGATCGCACGCCATCGCGTCGCGACGGTTTGTGCGGGAGCCAAGTCGTTCCTCGATCTCAATCGAACCCTCGAACGTCTAGAGGAGCTCGGTGTGCCAGTCCTTGGGTGGCGAACCGATGAGCTTCCCGCCTTCACGGCGCGGTCGAGTGGTTTGGACGTGCCCCAACGAGTCGACGAACTCGGCGAATTGGTCGCCGTCATTGAAGCCCAATTCGGATTCGGCCGGGGCGTGTTGATCACGAACCCTGTTCCCGAAGATGACGGGCTAGATCAAGCAATCCACGATGAAGCGCTCGCTGCTGCTCTGGCCGACGCCGAGGCGTCGCAGGTGACCGGCGCCGCCATAACGCCGTTTGTGCTGGACCGTATGGCTACAGCGAGCGAGGGTCGCTCGGTGCCCGCAAACGTCGCGCTGGTCGCGAACAATGCTCGTCTCGCAGGCGAGATTGCTACAGCACTGATTGGACCCGACGGGGCCTAGGCCGCAGACGAGTCGAACAGATCGGGTTCCCCCGGAAGTTCCTCGGCAGCATGAGCTGCGGTGGTGACGCCTTCGGTGTCTTGTCGCATCTGGTTGCGAAGCACCTGTTCGAGCTGGGCACCGGTGAGTGGCTTGGAGAACAGATAGCCCTGCATGTAGCGGCAACCGTGGGACGCCAGGAAGTTGACCTGTGCTCGGGTCTCGACGCCTTCGGCGATGACGTCGAGATTGAGGCCCTTGGCCAACGAAATCACGGCGGTTACTAGGGGAGCTCCCGATTCGCCGATGCGGTTGATGAACGATCGGTCGATCTTGAGGACGTCCACCTCGATGCGGTCGAGATAGTCGAGTCCGGTGTGGCCAACACCGAAGTCGTCGATGGCTGTGCGAATTCCCATTTCGCGGAACCGGATGAGTGTCTCGTTGACCTCTTCGGGCTTTTCGAGAGCGAGTGACTCGGTGAGTTCGAGCTCGAGACGAGCAGGCGAGAGGCCGCTCTCCTGAAGCGCACGCGTGACGTTGTCGACGAGATGCACCGAACGTTGGAACTGTCGAGGCGACAAGTTCACGGCGACATTGATCGGGGGGAGTCCAATCTGTTCCCAGCGCGCTGCAGAACGACACGCTTCGTCGATGATCCACTCGCCGATCGAATCGATGAGGCTCGATTCTTCAGCGACCGGTACGAACTTGTCGGGACTGATGCGACCCAGGGTCGGGTGTACCCAACGAATAAGGGACTCGACAGCAAAGATCTTGCCGGTGTGTAGATCGACTTGGGGCTGGAAGTACAGCTCGAGCTCTCCTCGTTCGACAGCTCGGTGCAAGGCTGCTTCGATCTCGAGACGGTGAGCGCCCGGGATTCGTTGATCGGGGGAGTAGGCCACCACGGTGTTGCGGCCACGTTCCTTGGCCTCGAACATTGCGGTGTCGGCGTTCTCAATGAGTTCCTCGACGGTGGAACCGTCCTTGGGGAACTCAGCCATACCAATGGAGGGCGTTACATAGATATCGCGCAACCCCACGTCGAAGGGATCGAGGAACTGATCCAGAAACAATCGGCCGATCGCATGTGCGTGGCGGGCATCTTTGATCTCTGGAACGATGATCGCGAATTCGTCCCCACCGAGGCGGGCGACGGTGAGGTCGGGGGCTACTCGGTGCGACGCTTCGGCCAAGCGTTGGGCGACCTGACGAAGAAGTTCATCGCCGGCGTCGTGTCCGAGGGTGTCGTTTACGGCCTTAAAGCGATCCAGGTCGAGGAACATGGTCGCAAAGCGTGTCTCTCGATGTCTGGCCGAGTCGATGGTGAGGCCGAGACGGCTAAAGAACAGCGGTCGGTTAGGCAGGGAGGTCAACGGGTCGTGTTGGCCCTGATGTTCGACCGCTACCCAGCGGCGGACGAGCCCGAGGAGGTGCATGGCGACCAGTAGCGACAGTGCGCTCGATCCGATCGTGATGGTGGCCAGTGATAGCTCGAGGTCACCGATGAGATCAACGCCGATGAGCAAGGGACCTACGAGTACAACCGAGAAGGAGATGATGCTGCGGCGAACGTTGACTTCGGAATCGACGATGACGCTGGGGGCGAGTGCCTGTTGGATCTGGGGGTGGACGTAGGCCGCAACCGCCGCTCCTAGACCAATTATTGCCACCGCGTTCTCCCAAATATTCACGTTTGCTGCTTCGCTCGCCACGTTGATCGATGTCATCGCGCCAACGAGGGTCGTCGCACCGAAGGCCAAACTCATCACTGCGATGGGCATCGAGAACGACTGACGATCTGTTGAGACCAGCCAGATTGCGAACAGCATGCCAAAGAGGGCAGCTGTGCCTGAAAGGGTGTTTGCCAATGGAAAGGCCCGTTCGGGCCAATCGACGGCTTCAAGTTCGGCGACGACAACAAAGAAGATCAGCCCGAGGCCACAAGCCGCTATCGCGAGCTCACGTTCGGACATGACGGGTCGTGATCCCATTCGGAAAGCGACCGTCTGGATCAGGCCGACGACGCTCAGAGCGACACCCACGGCGAGCAGCGGCGCGATGAATAGAGGATCGGAGACGAACGACGTGAGGGCAACCATGAGTTGACCCGCGAGGATCATCAGCAGCCCGATAGGGCGAAGATCCTCATCGTTGTGGCGCTGCTGAGCGCGAAAGCTAATCCCGGCGATCACCAGCGAGACGCCAATCGCCCCGACCGCCAGTTCCCAGCGGTGTGATTCTTGGACGATCAAGAAGAGGAGTGGGACGAAGCCCGCGATCAGCGAAGCGAGCCAAATGTAATTGGCCGCTGCGGGTCGGTCGCCGCTTTTCATCTCGTGCCCCTGCCTGCCGCAGCTTTCAAAACCATCAGAATCAACCGGCTTACTCAGTCACTCTCTGGGAGGACGAGTACGGATGGATACCGTTGCTGGCGGAACATGGCGCGATCGACGCTGGCATCGGCTCGAGCCAAGGTCGCGACGAGATCCTCGTCGGTTCGGCGTGCGGCGTAGCCGGTGACCGGACCTGCGCCGAGCGTTGCGATCTTTCCATGGAGCGCACGCACCCGATCAGCGAGTGCGATGATTCCCTGGACTGGTGCAAGAAGAACAAAGATTTCGTTCTTCGGGCCTAGATCGAATGTGTCGGTCGGGTTGAGTACGTGGCCGAGGAGGCCAACGACCTGGCGTTGGATTCGCTCGTCGGTAGTGCTGAGCCGGATGCTCACGATGGCCGCGGCAACGCCGGTTTCGTCGAGACGACGCGTCTCGGTCGCCAAATACTGGGTCCACGACGTCGCCCGCGAGACGTGTGTGGAGTTCAAGAGATGTTGCTTCTTTGCCGTCATGTGAGGTCCTCAGTGAGCCGTCTTCTGGTTCAATCGGCCCATCTCGTTCACAATTGAGCAAATTGCGTCTCTCAGCTCACCGCTGGCTGTCACACCCCATCCGTACTGTTCCGGGTATGAGCTTTTCTTCCCCTCCGGTCCACGACCGAACTTGTCGAATCGATCGTCTCGTTCGTCGAACACTCGTACAAGAACTCCCTGCACCGCTTCGCCAGCTCTACCGCACCGTTCTCATCACGACACTGGGCCAAGGGCTACCTGTAGACCCCGATGCCTTGGTGGTGCTTTTGTCGACTCTTGACGAGTGCGCGGATGACCCGATGCGTATACACAGCGCGCTCGTCGAGCAGCTGCTTTGGTTTGAGATCGCCGCCTTCTGTGCCAGGAACCAGCTGGAGGTGCCCAGTGGTTGCGCGGCAGCGCTGTTCGCCGCGGTAGCCATCGCTATGGGCGATGAGACCGTGCCTCTACGCGTCGAGAACCCCGAAGCAGTCTTCGGGGTCCTCTCACAATTATCTTCCGCGTAGCTCGCAGCTGCGAGCGGTTGGGGCCTCTGGCCAGCCGCAGAGTTACACGAAGGCGCTGGCGAATACCAGGCTGACGATCGTCATGACCTTCAACAAGATGTTCATGGCAGGACCTGAGGTGTCCTTGAACGGATCGCCGACGGTGTCGCCAACAACGGCGGCTTTGTGGGGATCCCCACCCTTGCCGCCATGGGCGCCAGCTTCGATGTACTTCTTGGCGTTATCCCACGCACCACCGGCGTTCGCCATGAAGATCGCCAAGGCAAAGCCGGTGACGAGTGCTCCGGCGAGCAGGCCACCGAGTGTGTCGACGTCGATGAAGCCAACGACTAGCGGCACGACAACGGCGAGTGAACCGGGGATGACCATTTCCTTGAGCGATGCCTTTGTGGAGATCGCTACACAACGAGCTGAATCGGGGTTGACGCCCGGCTTGCCCTCGCGAAGACCAGGGATCTCACGGAACTGTCGGCGGACCTCAACGATCATCTCTTGGGCAGCTCGGCCCACAGCGTCGATCGTGAGTGCGGCGAACAAGAAGGGAAGTCCGGCTCCGATGAATAGGCCGATGAAGACGTCGACGTCGCCGACGTTGAGGTTCACGACCGTTTCATTGTTCGATGCCTGAATGACAGCGAACTCGAAGCTCTTGAAGAGTGCAAGTGCGGTGAGTGCCGCTGAACCGACAGCGAATCCCTTTGCGACAGCTGCGGTGGTGTTGCCGAGTGAATCGAGCGCATCGGTGACTTCGCGTACCGATGGGTCGAGCTCGGCCATCTCTGCAATGCCGCCAGCGTTGTCAGCAATTGGGCCGTAGGCGTCAACCGATACGACGACACCGGTCGTCGCGAGCATGCCAATCGCTGCAACGGCGATGCCGTAGAGGCCGCCGATGCCGCCAACGGAGTCTCCGAAGGTCTGCTCGCCGCCCCAGAACGCAATCGCGATTCCGACAAGGATGAGGCCGACCGAAGCTGCGACGGAGATCATGCCAGCGGAAATACCGCCGAGGATGGTAGTAGCAGGACCGGTCTCGGATTGCTGAGCGATCTTCTTTACTGGTCCGAAGTGATCCGAGGTGAAGTACTCGGCGGTCTTACCGAGTGCCCAGCCGACAAAGAGGCCACCAATTACCGATACGGCGATACCCCAAGAGCTTCCTTCGGTGTTGCTAAAGAGCCAGAACGCACCAGCGAGTACGCCGAGCGCAGTAAGCAGCATTGCTGCGTTGGTGCCCCTGTGGAGCGCACGAGACAGTGCCTTGGAGTCGGTTGACTCTCCGCCGCTCACGAGGAACGAGCCAATGATGGAAGCGACCATGCCAATGAACGCCACGAAGATCGGGAAGAGCAGCAGTTCGGTGATGCCCGTGTCGCCAGATTGTTCGGCTGAGACGCCGAGAGCGAATGCAACGAGTGAGATCGGAGCGATGATCGATCCGGCGTAGGACTCGAACAAGTCGGCGCCCGTGCCAGCGATATCACCGACGTTGTCACCCACGTTGTCGGCGATGGTGGCCGGGTTACGAGGGTCATCTTCTGGGATGCCAGCTTCGACCTTGCCAACAAGGTCTGCACCGACGTCGGCGGCCTTGGTGTAGATGCCGCCGCCAACACGGCTGAACAGTGCGATGGTTGATCCACCGAGGCCGTATGCAGTGACAATTTCGAACGCATCATCGGACTGCACGAGGACGACGAAGATCAAGTAGACGACCATCAGGCCGCCGAGTGCGAGGCCGGCAACGGAGAAGCCCATCACTGCACCGCCGCGAAATGCAATAGGTAGCGCCTTGGCAGGGCCTTCCTTTGCCGCTTCGGTCGTGCGGGCGTTGGCCATGGTTGCCACCGTCATGCCGGCATAACCGGCCCCGGCAGACAACACGGCGCCCAAGATGTAGGAAAGGGCAGCGAGTGGAGCGATGACGACAGCGACCAGGATCGCCATCGCCACACCGAATGCGCCGACCCACATGTATTCCTGCTTGAGGAATGCTTTAGCCCCGTTGGCAATTTCGGTCATTAGGAAGACCATGCGCTCGTTGCCGGGGCTGGCGGCCTTCACATTGTTAAAGAAGAAGAATGCGAGCCCGAGTGCGGCGATGGCCGACGCTAGGGCGAGGTAGGGGATGGCTTGCAAGGTTGACTCCGTCTGTGTGCATGGGTATGCGCGGCGAACGATAAGTTCACTTCATGAGGTACGCCCCGCCCTCGACATATCGAATTGCCGATGACGAAAGCGTGACCAATGAACGATAGCCGAGAAGCTCTCCGAGTCCGACTTCGAGCGGATAGGGAATTGCTCGAAGAATCGGCCCTAACTTTCGCCGCTGAGGCAATTGTGGAGCCGATCATCGCCGCTGTCGTCGAGCATTTCGAGAATGGGCTTCCAGGAACGGTTGCCGGGTACTTCCCCATACACGGCGAGATCGACCCAGGCCCGGCCCTCGACCGCCTTCGATCGAGTGGCTGGACCACGGTGCAGCCGATTTGTGGTGACGATGCGTCGATGGTCTTCGCGCCTTGGGCACCTGGCGAAGCGCTCAATACCAATCGCTATGGCATTCCTGAACCTACCTCGGATCCGGTGCCTGCTGAATCGATTGACGTCGTGCTCGTTCCAGGCGTCGGTTTCGGACCCGACGGGTCCCGCATCGGTCATGGCGTTGGCTACTACGATCGTTTCTTCGCTAGATGCTTTTCTTCCGATCATGATCCGAGGAGACTTGGACTGGCTCACGATGAACAAATCGTCGAGCTCCCGCCTCCCGAATCCTGGGACGTAGGAATGCATATGGTGATTAGCCCTAGCCGTGTCATTTCGGTGAGTAATTCGTGATGACGCCAAAAGTTCGCAACCTTCAGACCGATTGAGACCAACATGCGAATCATTGTTGTAGGCGCGGGCGAGGTCGGCTCCTACATCGCGGACCTGCTGAGCCGAGAAGGCGTAGATGTCACGGTGGTCGAACGCGATGCGAAACGCGCGGCCGCATTGGCCGAACGGGTAGACGTGGAGGTCATCACGGGCTCGGGCACCCATCCCGCGACCTTGGCGTTGGCCGGAGTCGACTCGGCGGATCTGCTCGTTGCGGTAACAAAGAGTGACGAGGTCAACCTGGTCGCGTCCCTGCTCGCTAAAGAGGCCGACGTTCCTCGGACGGTCGTACGCCTCGAAGCCGACGAGCTGCGAGGACACGACGCTGCAGGGTTGCGCCGGACGGCACGAGCGGACCTGTTCATCGACCCCGATGAGGAAACCGCTCAAGAAGTGCTCGCACTGATGGAACTGCCGGGAGCCTCAGAGGTTGCCAAGCTCGGCAACGGTGAGGTTCTCGCCGTCGGTGCGCGAGTTCTCGAAGGAGCACCGATCGTCGGCAAGTCGTTGATCGAGATCGGCGTCGAGAACGAGCCCGAATGGGATTTCATCGTGTCCTCGATTCAGCGAGGCGAGAAGACGATCATTCCTCGCGGCGACTACACCATCGAAGCCAACGACTTGGTGCGAATTGTTTGTAAACGCAACGCGCGGCGCAAGGTTGCGAAGCTAATGGGGCTCGAACGCGATGTGCCGCGCGAAATTCTGCTGCTCGGAGGCGGCCGGACCGGTGAGCTCGTCGCGCAAAAGCTCCGACACACCGGTGCACGGGTGCAAATGATCGAGCGCGACGAGGAACGTGCCCGGGTCCTCGCCGAGCATCTGGACGGTGTACGAGTCCTCCACGGCGATATCACCGACTCCGACGTACTTGACGAGGCGGACCTTCCACGGGTCGAACTCGTCGCTGCACTCACCGGCGAAGACGATGCCAACGTTTTGGCATCGGTGTATGCCAAGACCGCGGGTGTTCCTGAAACCATTGCGGTAGTGCATCGCCTCAACTACCTCTCGTTGCTCGACCAGGTCGGCGTCGACGCTGCGCTGTCCCCGCGTACCGCGACGGCCAATGGCGTGCTTCGCTTTGTGCGAGGCGGCTTGGCCCAGGTCGCCACCTTCTTGCACGGCGAGGTAGAGCTGCTCGAGTTTGAACTACACGGTGGATCCAACGCCGAAGGCAAGTTGATCTCCGAACTCAACCTGCCGCGCGAGGTCCTGATCGCGGCGACCGTGCGTGATGGCCGCGCCGAGATCGCGCGCGGACGCACGACGTTGCGTAAGGGCGACCACGTCATCGTTATCACCGAACCTCAATCGATCGACATCGTTCAAGAAATTCTGGACTGATGCGCACGTTGTCCAAGCCGCCGACCAAAAAGCGGCATGGCACACTCGCGCTCCTGCCACGACCCGTGGGCATCGGTTTGGCTGCCGGTGGCGCTTGTGCCCTTGCGGCAGGCATCGTCGGACTGATCTTGGACCCGGATCGACTCAGCTTTGATCGGGTTAGCGAACTGATCCTTGGCATGGGTGCGATCGCGATCGGCCTCACCCTCGCTCGGTCGACGCCCGTCGCGTCGATCAGTCGGGCGAAGGCCATGGCGATGTTCGTGTCTGGCTGGACGGCCATGACCTTTGTAGCCGTCACGGTTTTCATCATCGCGGGCGAGGTAGACACGCCCCTCGACGCGTTGTTCGAGGCCGTGAGTGCGTCGACGACGACGGGCTTTACGACCGTTGCTGATCCCTCGGAACTATCGCATTCGTTTCGTTTCCTTCGGGTAATCCTTCCGTGGACGACGGGCCTTGGGGTGTTGATGGTGGCGATGGGGGTGCTTCCGGCGGCCATCGGCGGAGCCGAGCTTCTGCCCAAACGACAACTGGGGCGTGAACGTCAACTCGTAACCACCGTGCCGCGAGCGATCCGCAACATTTTGGGGTTGTACCTACTGCTGACGGTTTCGTTGATCGTCGGGTACGCCATTGCGGGCATGGGATCCTTCGATGCTGTTACCTATGCACTCAGTACGGCTTCGACGGGCGGCATGGCCAACCATGCCAACTCGCTCGGACATTTCGACAGCGCAGCGATCGAGTGGGTGGCAGCGTTCGGTATGGCAGCCGCCGGTGGAAACCTATTGGTGGTCTGGTGGGGATTGCGTGGCCGGTTCGAGGCGGTATGGCACTCGACCGAATTGCGCTTGTATGTGCTGCTACTCGTCGGCGGGTTCCTTGTGGTCTTTCTGGGCGGAGACCTGAATGCTTCAGATGCGGCGGTCGCTATCGCCTCGATGTTGTCGACCACGGGGCTCTACTCGGCGAACTGGGCTACTGGGCCAAGCTTCGTGCAGGCGGCACTCCTCGTCGCTACGGGCATCGGAGCGATGAGCGGATCGGTCGGCAGCGGGTTCCGTCAAGCTCGCGCGGCCCGGATAGCGCTAGAGGTACGGCGTGCTCTGCGTAAGCTGCTCGATCCTCATCGAGTCGGCGTTATTCGCATCGACGGCGAAGCGGTCAAGGAAGAGTCGTTGGCGCTGACCATCGGTTATTTGTGGATGCACTCCTTTACCTTGGCCGGTCTCGCGCTCGTGATTTACACGCCAGATCTCGACCTCGTCGCTTCCTTATCGCTCGTGTTGTCGATCGTGTCCAACACTGGCGTTCTCCTGAGTGAGGGAGAGATCACGAATACGGTTTCGCTTTCGGGCTGGTCCGAGGTCGTGGGGTCGGTCGGCATGTTGTTGGGTCGTTTGTCGATCTACCCAGTGCTGATCACCGTCGCTGGTTTCGGGCGCTGGGTCTCCCGGCTCCGCCCGCACCGCAGTATTGGCGCTGAATACGATGCTTGAGCGACGCGCCAGCCGACGAACCGACGATGGGTTCACAGAGAACTCTCGGCGCCTGCCGTCGACGGTCGCCCACATTTCTGGGCTCGCGCTACTCGCGATAACGCCCGGTCTGGTCGTATCAGCGGTGGTCGAGTTCGTCGGCGAGGGCGACGCGGGCTGGATGATCTTGGCGTGCGCAGCAATCTTTGGAGTGCTGGGTTCCGTGCTTTGGAGGGGAACCCGACTCGGTGACCTGGCGATTCGTACGATCTTTGCGTCCGTCGCGTGGTCGTGGCTGCTCGTATCGGTGCTCGGTTCGCTCCCGTTTATCTTGGCTCGCACCTTTGAACGTGAAGGGATTGGTCGCTGGATCGAGATCGCCGACGCGATCTTTGAATCGGTCTCTGGCTACACCTGCACGGGCTCGACCGTGCTCACCACGTTGCCGGATCTGGGTGACTCGGATCCTCAGGTCGGCCACGGCATCTTGTTCTACCGACAACTAATCCAGTGGTACGGCGGAATGGGCTTCGTTCAGCTGGTGATCACGGTGCTACCAGCACTCGGCTCTCGAGCCTTGGGCTTTATGGGCGCCGAGGCCCCCGGCCCGACCGCAGACCGCCTCGCCCCTCGAGCCGCTGACACGGCCAAGATTCTGTGGAAGCTCTACGTCGGCGGCACCATCGTCATGGCGATTGCCTTCACGTTGGCGGGAATGGCGCCGTGGGATGCGGTCAACCATTCGCTGACCACGGCAGCAACCGGCGGATTCTCGACCTACAACGACTCGCTCGGCGAATTCGACAGCGTGTCGATCGAGGTCGTTGTACAAGTTGCGATGTTGTTCGGCGGGAGCAACTGGGCCCTGCACTGGCTGTTCATAACCAAGAGTCGATCGGTCTACGCCCGAGATCACGAATTCCGGGCTTACATCGCGATCTTCGTCCTCGCCACCGCCGCCATTACCGCCCGTCTGACCATTGGTGACGAGGTGGGCGGCTTTTGGACGGCCTTGCGAGTGTCGTCGTTCAACGTGGCCAGCCTGCTTTCCAGCACCGGTTTTGGAAACGCGCAAGGCGCAGGCTCAGCAGGTGACTTCGTGGCGTGGTCCGCATCACCGTTGACCGTCTTGTTGTTGTTGATGGTCGTGGGCGGCATGTCTGGATCGACGGCCGGCGGAACCAAAGTGATCCGAACCCGCGTTCTCGCTGCGGTAAGCCACCGCACGGTTGCGGTAGCTCGCCAGCCCCGGGCTGTCGTTCCGGTAAAGCTCGGCCAAGACGTCGTTCCCGAAGGCATCGTGCAGCGGGTGTCGCTGTTCATGATGGCCTATGCCTGTCGCTTATACACCTTTGACGCTGCCGACGACCCCTTACGTGTTGTTGCTGGG
>CAZTDG010000062.1:0-14510 GCA_964612655.1 uncultured Acidimicrobiales bacterium
CCTGGGTAGGGCGCACCAAAACGGGAGATCGCGCCGAGCTGCCTATCGAACCGAGCGGTCGCACGTGGGGCGCGGTGAGCGTCGGACCGACCGAATGTCCCGGGCAGAAGCGGTGCCCGATGGGCGGTTCATGTTTTGCCGAGGCCGCACGAGCACAGTCATTTGAGGCCGACGTGGTTGTGGTCAATACCCATCTGTACGCGCTCGACCTAGTGAGCGAGAACGCAATCCTCGGCGAGCACGACGTCGTCATCATCGACGAGACCCATCAGCTCGAAGACATCGTCGCGAACGCTGCCGGCTTTGAGCTGACCGGTGGCCGGTTGCGCAACCTCGCGAACACCGTCAAGGCCATCGTCGCCGATGACTCGCTTACCTCTGACCTTCACGACATCGCCGACCAGCTCGGCATGGATCTTGAACCATTGGTGGGCGAACGCATTAACGACGTGGGCGATGACCTCGCGAGAACCCTCAATCGGGCGCGTGACCGGGCCGACCGTGCACTCGAAGCACTCCGCAAGATCCCCAAGGACGGACCCGCCGAGGTGATCGGCCGCAAGGAGCGGGCCACCAACGCAGCCACCCATGTCATCGCCGATATCGATATCGCGCTCGACCTCGTTGAGGGGAACGTCGCATGGGTTGAGGGCAACCGCAACCCGGTGTTGAAGGTGGCCTCGATCGACGTGGCCAACACGCTGCACGACCACCTATTTGGCACTCGAACCGCGGTGATGACGAGTGCGACGATCCCTCCGAACCTTCCCGCACGGCTCGGACTCGGCGACGACACGCCTTTTGACGTCATCGACGTGGGAAGTCCCTTCGATTTTGAGCAAGCGGGCTTGCTGTATTGCCCGGTGACGATGCCCGAGCCTCGCAACGATGCCTACCGCGACTCGCTACACAACGAGATCGAAGCGCTGATCATGGCCGCTGGTGGCCGCACATTGGCGCTGTTCACCTCATGGCGATCAATGAATCTGGCTCAGGAGTACCTGATCGATCGCCTCCCCTACACCTTGCTGGCACAGGGCGACGCTCCCAAGCAGGTCCTCGTCGACCAGTTCCTCGACGACGAGGAGTCCGTGCTGCTCGCCACGATGAGCTTCTGGCAAGGCGTCGACATTCCTGGCCGAACGCTCAGCTGTGTGATCATCGACCGGATTCCGTTCCCACGGCCCGACGATCCGCTGCTCGAAGCTCGACGCGAGCAGGTAGGCCCGAGGTACTTCGGCGAGATCGATCTGCCGCGAGCGTCCATGTTGCTCGCCCAGGGAGCTGGCCGGCTCATCCGTTCATCGGAGGACCGCGGCGTCGTCGCCGTACTCGACAGCAGGTTGGCCACGAAGAAGAGCTACCGATGGGAGCTCATCAACGCACTGCCTCCCCTCAAACGCACCAAGGACCGCGACGAAGTAGTCGAGTTCTTGAAGACGCTCAGAGACGCGAAGTAGGGCTCTACAGCGGGCCGAGCACCGTCTTTGATCGGTGATGCAAGATGATGGTGGTCTGTTCATCGGCAACGTTGGGGGCGTTGGCGACACGACCCAGCACGGTGTCACCCAGGCTCTTCACATCCGGGGCGCTGATGTGCACCTGCACGTCTACTGCGCCGGTCAATAGCGTGACGCCGATCGTTTCTTCCATCGCCCAGACAGCATCGATGAATTCCTCAACCGCCTTGGGGGTCTTGGGTGACAGACGTACCGAGACGATCGCCTCGACATGGCGGTTGAGCGCTCGCCGGTCGACGGCTGCGTGATAGCCCGTGATCACTTCGCGTTCTTCGAGGCTGCGAACTCGGTTGATCATTGTTGGCGGTGACACCGAGACCGCATCGGCTAGGGCCTTGTTGGCCCGCCGAGCGTCGGCTTGCAATTCGGCGATTATCTTGGCGTCGACTTCATCAATATTCATCTGGAAGATCTTCTATCGTGTATTTGTTCAGATATTGAAGTCTTCACTATACCTAAATCAACTTTCTTGATTGAATTGGTGAATGTCGATCCAATCCGAGGAGCAGCCATACGCATTGAGCGACCGATACCTCCTCGAGCACGGCACGGTCCTGCTCAGCGGCATTCAGGCACTTGCGCGCATCCCGATCGACCAGCTCCGCCTCGACCGGGCGGCTGGCTTGAACACCGCCGCCATGGTTTCGGGATACCCGGGCTCGCCACTCGGCGGCTTCGACACCGAGATTGCTCGCGCCACTCGCCTCGTGTCGGAGCCGATCGTCCTGCGCCCAGCGGTGAACGAAGAACTCGGCGCCACGACCGTCATGGGCTCACAACTGGCAAGCACCCGACCCGACGCTACCTACGACGGCGTTGTGGGCATCTGGTACGGCAAAGCTCCGGGGCTCGATCGAGCCGGCGATGCCCTTCGCCATGGCGTGTTCGCCGGTAGCTCACCAGGTGGCGGCGCAGTAGCGCTGGTGGGCGATGACCCGGCATGCAAGTCCTCCACCATGCCGTCCTCCTCGGATGCGTCGCTGGTCGACCTCCACATGCCCGTCTTATACCCGGGAACCGTTCACGAGTGCCTCGAACTTGGCCTCCACGCCGTTGCGTTGTCGCGCTGTACGGGACTCTGGTCCGCAATGAAGATCATCACCCCGGTCGCGGACGGCTCGGGCACCGTGACATTGCCGGCCCTCACCGAACCGATCATCACACCCACGGTCGAGGTTGACGGCGAGACGTGGAAATCGGCGCCAACCGCGATGTTCCTCGGCGCGGCTCGAATGCTCAAGGTCGAACGGGAATTTCGAGAAATCCGTCTGCCACTGGCCACCGAATACGGCCGCCAGAACCGACTGAACCAGATCCGAGGGGCCAAAAGCGACGCATGGCTCGGGATCGTCTCCACCGGCTACACCTATCAACAGGTTCTCGAAGCGCTGCGCCGACTCGGCCTTTCCGACGAACAAGCGATCGCTGACGCTGGCATTCGTTTGCTTCAGCTACGCATGCCCGTTCCTTTCGATGAAGAGATCGCCCGAGAGTTCGCTCGGGGTCTCGACGAGATTGTGGTGGTCGAAGAAAAGAACGCCACGCTCGAGGTCCTCATCAAGGACGCGCTGTACGGCACCAATGACCAGCCACTGGTCGTCGGCAAGCGCGACGACCAGGGCGAGGAACTCATGCGATCCTGGGGTCTCCTCGACGCCGACGCCATGGTTAAGGGTCTCCGTCGCAGGCTCAGCCCACGTTTGAGCGCGAAGCTCGTCCCCGAGGCCCCAAAACGAACGCGCATTCCGATTCCGTTGAGCGTGAACCGTACCCCGTTCTTCTGTTCGGGCTGTCCGCACAACTGGGGAACCAAAGTGCCCGACGGTGCCCTGGTGGGAGCGGGCACGGGTTGCCACGGCATGACCTTGTTGATGGATGAGGAACGGGTCGGCGAATCGATTGGCATTACGGCGATGGGCAACGAGGGCGCTCAATGGGTGGGCATGGAACCTTTCGTTACCTCCGACCACCTCTTCCAGAACTACGGCGACGGCACCTACCAACACTCCGCCCAACTCGCCCTCCAGTACTGCGTGGGCGTCGGAGCGAACATCACCTTCAAGATCCTCTACAACGGCACGGTCGCGATGACGGGTGGACAAGACTCACCGGCCGCACTCGGTGTCTCCGATCTCGTCACCACGCTCCTCGCGCAAGGGGTGAAGCGGGTCGCAGTAACGACCGAAGACACCGATCGGTATCGCTCGATCAAGCTTCCCGCTGGCGTGCAGGTTTATGACCGAGACAAGATCGTTGAGGTTCAGGAGCAGTTGCAAACGGTTAAGGGTGTCACCGTGCTCATCCACGACCAGTACTGCGCCGCCGAGCTGCGACGAGATCGCAAGCGCGACAACGCGCCCACCCCGACGAAACGTGTAGTGATCAACCACCGCATCTGCGAAGGATGCGGCGACTGTGGCGACGTCAGCAACTGCCTCTCGGTCCAACCCGTTGAGACACCGCTCGGGCGAAAGACCACGATCGATCAAGCCTCGTGCAACTTCGACTACAGCTGCGCGAAGGGCGATTGCCCGGCGTTCATGATCGTCGAGTCCAATGGATCAGCGCCCGCCAAACCTGCAATGTTTCCCAGTCCACCAGAGACCTTGCCAGCACCTGTGGTCGACGCGGCCAACACCACCGTCAAGCTGCGGCTCGCCGGCATCGGCGGCACGGGCGTGGTGACCGTTGCACAGATTCTGTCGACGGCGGCCATGCTCGACGGATGGGAAGTCCGAGGTCTAGACCAGACCGGCTTGAGCCAGAAGGCAGGACCGGTCATCAGCGATATCACCTTGTCTCGCGGCGATGCGTCGGCATCGAACCTTCTGGGCTCTGGCGAGGCCGATGTGCTGCTCGGGTTCGATGGGATGGTCGCCGCGAGCGATGCCGCGCTCGACGCGACCGACAGCCAACGGACCGTCGGCGTGATCTCGACAGCCGAGGTTCCAACGGGCCGAATGATCTCGGACCCAACAATCCCCCAACCCTCCACCGACGTCGCTTCCCGCCTCGAGGCATCGACACTTCCCCAGCAACTACACCGTCTGGACGCTGCCGGGCTAAGCGAGCTTCTCGTGGGCTCCCCTGCTTCAGCCAACGTGCTTCTCTTGGGCGTCGCTCTCCAAACCGGAGCGGTGCCGGTCGATCCTACGGCCATCGATACCGCGATCGAGCTGAACGGTGTGGCAGTCGTTTCGAACCGCGCCGCGCTCGCGTGGGGGCGCGCATGGGCGACCAACCCCGAAGCCGTGGAATCGACTGCCGCTGACCAAGCCACACTCGCTCCGGTCGATACGGTCACCGTTGCCGACGTACCGAAGCGGCTGCGGGCGCGGATCGATGCACTCCTCAGCGACGGCGCCAACGAATCACTCGACCTTCTCCAGATGCTCGTAGGCGATCTCGTCGCGTACCAAGACGTCCGCTACGCCGGGCGCTTTCTCGATGGAGTCGAGAAAGCCGTCGACGCCGAACGCCTGGCCAATGGCAGCGTGGGTCCACTGACCGAGGCCGTGGCACGAAACCTTCACCGACTCATGGCCTACAAGGATGAGTACGAGGTCGCCCGTCTGATGCTCCTGCCCGAAGCTCAGGCGGCAGCCGAAGAGGCCGGTGGTGCCGGCGCCGACGTCACCTGGATGTTGCATCCGCCGATGCTAAAGAGCCTCGGTTTGTCCTCGAAGATGGGCTTCTCCGCAAAGACGTCGACCCAGCTGTTTCAGACGATCGCTAAGGGAAAGCGTGTTCGCGGAAGCCGTCTCGACCCGTTCGGGCAAAGTTCCATGCGAAAGCTCGAACAAGCGCTACCAGGCGAGTACCTCGACTCGATGAACCAGGTGTATCGACGACTCACCGCTGATCGACTCGACGATGCCGTAGCGATCGCCGAATTGCCGGACCAAATCCGTGGCTACGAAGACCTGAAGCTGCGTAGGGTCGACGAATACCGTGAGCACATGCGCCAGAAGTTGGCGTCGTTCGCTCGTTAGACCGTGCTGGCTAGACCGTGCCCGCCACGCCGAGCAGGCGACCGCGGGTAACGGAACGAATACCGCTTCGTAGGCTGATCAGCGCAATGACCCACGCCACCGCACCGATCACGATTGGTAGCCATGCGGCGCCGAGGAGCGAGCCGGTGGCCTGACTGTAGGCGATCATGATCAGTGGCAACGAGATCAATCCCGATGCTTGCTGAGCAGCCGCCGTTGACTGCACTCGCGCCGAAAGGCGCAAGACCAGGCTCAAACACAAGGCCAGGAACGGTGGGAGGACCCACAGGATCATGACCCACCAGCTGCCCGTCGGGAAGAACCAACCGCCCACCTCGGGGCCAACGAGGATGTTCACGATGAGCGAGTAGAGGGTGAAGCCGATCACCACGGTCATGTATCCCGGAACGAGGCTGGCGATGAGCTTGCCGATGTAGATCTCCTGGATGCCTGCGGGCGAGTTGGCCAAGAACTCGCCGGTACCTCGCTCGCGCTCGCCCACGATCGTTGCTGCCGCAACGGCGGTCGAGATGGTGAGCGGGACGATGACGGCGATCGGGGCCATCAGGAACACCGCGATCGTGAAGCCGGTCCGTCCTTCTGGGCTTGCATCCTGCACCTGGGCCTGGGCCGATGCTGGGAGAACGTCGAGGGTTTCGGCGACGCTGGCGACAAGTTCGACATTGCCGAGTTGGGTGATTGCAGTGAGCAGGATCGTGGGCACCACCACGAAGAACAACAACCCAAGGCACGCCATGGGAATCCAGAAGTCCTTGGACTGTGCGAGTTGCTTGAGATCGGTTCGAGCGACGGTGAGGGTCCGCTGCCAGTTGAGGTTGAACATCGTGTTTCCTTCTCGTTAGGCCTAAGCGGCGGCCAGGCCCGTGCCAGCGGACTCGTCGGTCCGGGTTGGGCGACCGCTGCCGCCACCGGGTGGGGCCAGCGCGCCGGGTGTCGAGCCGTGCTCGCGGCGGATAGCGAAGTAGAGCTCTTCGAGCGATGGCCGCACTGGTACGACGCTTGAGATCGGTACCTTTCGTTGCGACAGGTCAGCAACGATTGACGGGATCGCATCTTCGGATCGCAGGTCTGCGATTACGCCGTCGTCGAGCTCCTCGATCGTGAGGACCTCGGGGTGGTTTTGGAGACCGACACGGAGCCCTTCGGGGATCGTCGAGGTGATCTTCACCTGCGGTGTGGGCCAGAAGTCATTCATGAGATCGTCAGGTCGACCCGAACGCAGATCGGTACCCGTTTGCATCACCACGATCTCATCCGCCAAGCCTTCAGCTTCGAGGAGCAGGTGCGTGCACATCAACACGGTTCGTCCTGAACCGGCCATCCCACGGATGAGTTCGAGTACCGCCAACGCGGCCTCGGGGTCGAGACCCGATGTGGGCTCATCCAACAGCAGAAGGTCCGGGTCGTGAAGTACTGCTCGGGCTAGCGCCAGGCGGGTCTTCATGCCCGTGGAGTAGCCGCCCACTCGATTGTCGAGCGCGGTGTCGATCGCGAAGGTTCCTGCCGCTTCCCGAATCCGGGCATCGGCAGATTCGCCCTTGCCGATCCCATAAAGCTGGGCCGAGTAACGCAGGTTGTCCCAACCCGAAAGCCGGTCATAGAGCGACGGCTTTGCTGACACGACGCCACAACGACGTCGGACCTCTTCGCCGTCGGGGCCGGCAGGATCCAAGCCGAACACCCGAGCTGTCCCCTCATGGGGCGCGAGCGCGCCGGTGATCATACGGATCGCCGTCGTCTTGCCTGCACCGTTGGGGCCGAGCAGCACGCTGATCGTGCCTTGTTCGATCGAGAGATCTAGGTGATCGAGCGCGGTGACATGATCAAAGCGACGGGTCACGTCTTGAACATCGACTACCAGAGAAGATTCCACACCTGCCCATCGGCAGAGATGACCAATTCCTCAAGTCAGGACCGGCAAAGTTCTCGGGTCCTTTCCTACCTATTTTGATTGGATCAGTAACCCAGGCGGTCGAGCATCTCGACCTCGGTCTGCCAGTTCTTGGCCACTTTCACATTGAGTTCGAGGAATGTGCCTTCGCGTAGTTGCTTACGGGCCTCGGTGCCGACGCTTTTGATGACCGCACCCTTCTTGCCGATCACGATCCCCTTCTGGGAGTCGCGTTCGACGAGGATCTCGCAACGCACGTATGGCCACTCCATCTCGGTGACGCGGGTAGCGATCGAGTGCGGTACCTCGTCTCGAAGCACCGCGAGCAACTGCTCACGCACTAGCTCCGCGACCCAGAAGGCGTCAGCGGCATCGTGGACCATGTCCGGCGGGTAGTAGGGCGGCCCCAGCGGAAGAAGACTCTCGAGGTAGTCAACGAGCGGTTCTACGCCTTCACCCGTTGTCGCCGACACGGGGAAGTAGGCATCGAGGTCGAAGCCGGACGCCTCGCCGAGCTGACCGAGAACTTGTTCGGGGCTGGCCTTGTCGATCTTGTTGACCACTACCAGGGCCTCGGGCGGGCAACGTTCGATCACCCACCGGTCACCAGGACCGAGGGGCATCGTGGCGTCGATGAGAACACAAACAATGTCGACGTCAGAGATCGTGGATTCGGCCGATTGGTTCAGTCGTTTGCCGAGCGGCCCGCGCGGCTTGTGGATGCCGGGCGTATCGACGAAGACCATCTGGTGATCGCCTCGGTGCAACACGCCGCGCACCTGCGAGCGGGTGGTTTGCGGCTTGTCGGAGACGATCGAGACCTTCTCGCCCAAGATCTTGTTGAGCAGTGTCGACTTACCGACGTTCGGGCGTCCGACGAGCGTTACGAAGCCCGACCGGAAGTTGGAGTCTTCAGCCATTGGACAGCAGCCCCGATTCGGAGTCGGTGAGATCGATCGATTTAGGGGACGTCTTTACGAAGACCTGGATAATGCGGCGGCCTTCGATCGCCTCGATCACGAAGTCGAAGCCGTCGGCTCTGAGCGTTTCGCCAATCTCGGGCACGTGGCCCAAACCATCGAGGAGCATGCCTCCAAGGGTGTCCCAATCTTCTTCTTCCGGCAGATCTGCATTCATTGCCTCGTTGAAGTCCTCGATCGGGATTCGAGCCTGCACTCGCCACTCCCCCGTTCCGACACGTGACACGAGCGGTTCCTCGGTGGAGTCGAACTCGTCGACGATCTCACCGATGAACTCCTCGATGAGGTCCTCGACGGTGATGATGCCCGCCGTCCCGCCGTATTCGTCGATCACGACGACCAGGCTGGTCGGGATGCCCTTTAGTTCACGGAGCAATTCGGCGGCCCTTTTGGTTTCGGGGATGAAGGTCGGTGGCCGCTGGGCGGTACTCACGAAATGGTCGCCGCGGCCTCGTTGGTCTCGGGTGAAGAGGTCTTTGATGTGCACGATGCCGAGAACATCGTCGATGTCGTCGCCGTAGATGGGCATGCGTGAAACGCCGCGATCGATCATCGCGACAATGGCATCTTCGATCGTGGTGTCGTGGGCGACGGCGAGAACATCGGGGCGTGGCACCATGGCCTCGCGAACGACCGTGTCGCCGAAGTCGAGCAAGGAATGAATGATCTCGCCCTCGTCCTTCTCCAACACCTCGGCCTCGACCGCGGCATCAGCGAGGGCCACAATCTCTTCTTCTGAGCTGACCGCGGCCGACGATCGATGCGTTCGGCGCAGGAACAGCCCTGCGCTGCCGAGGAGCAGACCCACGAGCCAACGCAGCGGCGGAATTCGAAGGATCTTCGAGCTGGCCGAAGCTGACTTGATCGCTGCTCGATCGATATTGCCCCGTGCCCAGAATTTTGGCACCGCCTCGGTGATCACGAACATGACGAGAAACGTGACCAGAAGGCCCACGGGGATCCAGCCGGCGCCGTAGGTACGACTCACCACGACTCCGACGATTGCGCCAACGCTGAGCTGTGCCGCGAGGGCGAGCGCAAGGAATGGCGCCAAGAGTTTGCCACGATCGGCGAGTGCGGCGACGAGCTTGTCTGCACCTGGTACCTGTTCTTCAGCCAGAGCCTCGGCGCGGGATCGAGTCATCCCGATTAGTGACGACTCAGCGATGGCCAGAACGAAGAGAAGGCCCCACAGAACCAACACGATGATAATCGCAATGACGGTGCTCACGAGACGCTGCTTTCGCCGCGCCAGCGAGCTAGGTGGCGTTGTTCTGCGGCCTGCATCTCGGCGGCTTCGTCGACTTCTTGGTGGTCCATGCCTAGGATGTGCAGCACTCCATGCACGACCATGAGTGCCATCTCGTCAACCGGAGATTCAGGCGCTTGTGCGTGCACGACCTTCGGGCAGATCACCACATCTCCGAGCAACCGCGGCTGGCCGTCGACCAGGGCGATTTCGCCGTGGAGTGGGTCGTCCTCGAGGGGGAAGGAGAGCACGTCAGTAGGCCCCACCTTGTCCATGTGCGTCTCGTTCAGCGACGTCATCTCGTCGGTGTTGATGAAGGTCAGGTTGAGCTCAGCTTCGGGCCCAATGCCCTCATCGTGAAGAACTTGGCGTGCGAGGGATTCCCAAGCGGACATATCGACGACTGCGTCGTCTTGGTCGTTCATCGTCACGACCACCGGCCCGGAACCCTCAGTACTCATGCGGGGTCCGGTTTTGACTTGCGTTCTCGCTCGGCATCGACGGTTTCGTATGCGTCGACGATCGCCTGCACGATCGAATGACGGACGACGTCCTTGCTGGTGAGGCGCACGAAGGAAAGCCCGTCGATGCCACCGAGGATTCGCTCGAGACCGCCGAGGCCGCTGCGTCCACCTTGCACGTCGACTTGGGAGATATCGCCGGTCACGACAGCCCGAGAGCCAAACCCGATACGGGTCAAGAACATCTTCATCTGTTCGGGGGTCGTGTTTTGAGCTTCGTCCAAGATGATGAAGCTCGAATTCAACGTACGGCCACGCATGAATGCGAGCGGTGCGATTTCGACCGCGCCCTTTTCCATGAGGCGAGCCACGCCTTCGGTGTCACTCATGTCGTAGAGGGCGTCATAAAGCGGTCGAAGATACGGATCGACCTTCTGCATAAGGTCGCCCGGCAAGAAGCCCAGCCGCTCCCCTGCTTCGACGGCAGGCCGGGTGAGAATGATGCGTTCGACGGTGCCGGCCTGGAGTGCTTGAAGGCCCATCGCCACGGCCAGCCAACTCTTGCCGGTACCGGCGGGGCCGATGCCGAACGTGATGATGCTGTCGGTAATGGCTTGCAGGTAGCGCTGCTGGCCTGCCGACTTAGGGCGAATGGTGCGCCCCGTTGCGGTGCGGAACACGTTGGAGTTGAAGACTTCGGAGGGTCGTTCGTCGGCTTCGACGAGGTCGACGGTTCGAGTGACGAGTCGTTTGTCGAGCACCTGGCCCGATTCGAGCATGAGCACGAGCTCTTCAACGACCTTGCCAGCTTCGGCCGCGCGATCGCCTTCGATGGAAACTTGGTTGCCTCGTACCTGCATACGTGCTGCAGGAAAGCGGTCCTCAACAATGCGGAGGTATTCGTCGCGCTCCCCGAGCAAGCCCGTCATGAGATGGTTGCCTGCGACGTGAATCGTGATGGTGTTGTCGCTCACTAAATGTTCACCGAGAGGTGTAGGAATTCTGCTGGATCACCAAGCGTAGCTCAGAGCCTGGTATCAGCGTCATCGAATGAGTATGACGGCCCATGCCGTTGAGACTCCTGGGCCAAACAGGCCGAGCTCTGGATGCAGATGGCCTATTCATCGGCGGGCGAATCGGCACCATTCTCGATTGCTACCACCTCCTTTTTGATTGAGGAACCATGCCTGGCGAGCAAAGCGGCTTTGATGCACAACTTCATACGATGGCCGACGCCGAACGTCGCGCCCAAGCAATTGAGGCGCGCCGCCGCCGCAGTGACCGACGTGCCGCAGCCGAACTCTCTGGCACGTTCCTCGGCACGCTCATCGAGCTCGTTGAAACGAACTCGGTAGTAACCGTGTTGACCCGAACTGGCTCCCACTTTCGTGGCCAGTTACGTGCCGTAGGCCCCGAAATCATCGTCCTCAACGTCGGCGCCGAGATCCAGGTGGTCATCCGCCAAAGCGCGATCGAGGCGCTGCGAGAGTTTGGCTCCGGGCACGACCGCACGGTCGAGATCTTGCCGACCGGCCCTCACCTCGCCGACGTGCTCGACTCCTACGCCACCGACCGGCAACGCCTGTCCGCAACACTTTCGAGCGGCAACAACCTGGCGGGACGCGTATCTCGGGTCGGCATCGACCAACTCGTTCTCATCTTGGACGGTGACGGCGAAATGGCGACTATCCCGCTAGCAGCGATCGATCAAGTGGTGGTGTCGCGATGACCCAGATCTTAGGCGTCAGCCGTTTCGGTGCTTTCAGCCGTCGCAGCCTCGGGATACAGATGCTCGAGCTCGCCGGGTTCAATTTTGCTCTGACCGACAAAGTCGTTGATCTCGTTTTGCTTGAGACGGATAACGCGACCAAATCGGTACGCGGGCAGCTGCCCTTCATCAATCAATCGATAGAGCGTGCGCGGCGTCAAACCCAACGCTGCCGCAGCCTCTTTCGTCGAGAGCCAATCACCATCTGCCTGAGTCATAGGACCCAGGATAGCAGCATTTCAACACCTTTGGGCCATTTCCGTTGCAATTCCATGCACGGTTGCATTCGCAGTGGTCTCGATTCGCAAGGAGATCACACAACGTGACTGAGACGAACCAACCGGTAATTCGCTCGCGGCGGGCTTTACCTTCGGGCCGTGCCGTCCTCGGAGCGCTACTGATAACCCTCGCCGCCCTTGGCGTGGTCCTCGCGACGCGGCTGAGCGATGACTCGACCTTTCAGACGGTCGTGGTCGCTACCAACGACCTGGGGCCCGGCCATTTGATCGAGCCGGAAGACGTCACCACCAGGCGACTGCGGCTGGATACAGACACAGGCTTCATCGTGACCGACATCAACGCCGTAATCGGGACCGTCACCCTGGGCCCTGTGGCCCTAAACGAGTTCATCCAAGTCTCCAACGTGACCGACATGCTTTCAAGCGAAGTCCCGAGCGGCCTGGCCATCGTGTCGTTGCCGGTCGACCCAGCCAACGCACCGTCCGCGATCGCTCCCGGCGAGTTGGTCTCGATCTTGGCCACCTTCCCCGACGACGACGAACTCGATGGCGATGTAACCGAACTGGTCGCCGACCGACTGCTGGTTGTCTCCTACGGCACCGATGGGGACGAGTTCGGAGCAGATACCAGCGTGCTACGCGTTGCGGTAGCTGACGGTCAAAACGCCGCCGACATCGCCCTCGCCGTAGAGACCGGCGTAGTGAGCATCGTCGGCATCACCGGTGCGAATGAAGTCGTGATCCCCGAAGAGACATCTCGCTCATCGGAGCCGACCGCTCCATGAACGACCGCTTCGTAGTACTCGGTGTGGCGCCAGCACGGCGCGAGTGGTTCAGGCGCGTGGGGCGCTGGGCCAATGAGGCCGCACTCCCGATCGACTTCATCAAGTGCATCTCTGTTGATGAGGTGCAGTCACGCCTCGAATCCGGACGGCCATTCTCGGCACTGCTGATCGACTCCTCCACGCCTGGGCTCGGCCGCGACATCCTCGAACTTGCTGCGTCTTTGGGAACCGGGCCGATCATCGTCGACAACGGCCTCGTCGATCGAGACTGGCGAGAGCTTGGCGCACAAGCCGCGCTTCCCGACACCTTTGAAGCCGCCGACCTTCGGACGGTACTGAGCAACAACGCCCAACCCATTCGACAATCCGCTCCCTTAGGTGCCGATCTCTTCGATCACGCTACGGAGGTGGAGACCGCCCGAGCTGCGTTGATCACCTTCACCGGCGCTGGCGGAATGGGAACGTCCACGCTTGCAATGGCCGCAGCGCAAGGGCTCGCGGCCAAGCACAAGGACCGAGCACCGATTCTGCTCGCCGACATGGCGCTGCGTTCGAATCAGGCGATGCTCCATGACACCCGCGATGTCGTACCGGGCTTGTTGGAGTTCGTCGACGCTCACCGATTGGGCGTGCCGAATCCAGAAGACACCCCAGCCTCGATTCATGCGTTTCCCGAGCGTGGCTATGACCTACTGCTCGGCCTTCGCAACGAGCGCGATTGGGTATCGATCTCATCACGTTCGTTGTCGGCCGGCTGGTCCACCCTGCTCGAGCGGTATCGCACTGTGGTTTGTGACGTGACCGGCGAATTCGATGGAGCCGACGAGACCGGCAGCGAGGACATCGAAGACCGGAACCGGCTTGCCCGAATGGCCGCCCGCCAGTCCGATCTCGTGGTCGTCACCGGTGTCCCAGGAGCTTGGGGAATTCGGCACCAAGTACGAACCATCCTCGCCCTCTCCGAGATCGGTGTGCCGTGCTCGCGGATATTGCCGGTTATCAACCATGCCCCTCGCCAACAGCGAGCCAAGTCAGGCATTACTTCGGCCATCGCTGACCTGACCCGCACACGGATCGCCGATGCGGAGGACCTCGCCGGTCCGATCTTCGTTCCGACACGCAAGGGGCTCGAAGCAACGCTTCGCGATGGCGACGCCCTCCCAGGAGCTATCAGCGACAAGCTCGCCTCGTCGCTCGATGCGCTCATAGACGTCCGCCCGGAGATTGCCATCGAGCTGACCGTCGAACCCGAACCAGTGGCTGTTGCACCTGGTTCCCTAGGAACGTGGAGCGAAGACGATGTCTGACCTTTCTACCGGAGCCAGCGTCTCCCCGCTCGTGGAGATCGAACAAGGCGCTCTTGAGATAGCCAACGAACGCAACATCGGCCTCGAACAAGACACCGCTGACGACCAGCTCCGAGCGATCGTCACCGAGCTCGTCGAGCAATGGCGCGCCGACTACCTGCGCGGCATTCGCCTGGTCGATCTCGGTGAGCCGCAGCTGATCATCGAGCGCGCGATGTCGAACCTCGTTGGCTACGGCCCGCTCGCCGCGCTACTCGACGACGACGACGTGTGGGAGATCATGCTCAACGCTCCCGA
>CAZTDG010000063.1:0-14458 GCA_964612655.1 uncultured Acidimicrobiales bacterium
GGGTGAGCTTGGCGTCTCGCAAGACCTTGTCCTCGATGGCGGCGCTTATCCAGCTACTCACCGAATCAGCTTCGCCGGATTCGACGGCCTTGGTGGCCGAGTCGACGAGGTGTGGGTCGACGGTGATGGTTATTCGCTGCTTGTTTAGCGCCATGAAGGGCATCCGATCAAAAGCCTACAAACATCATACGCTACTCATACCCCTGTGGTCGAGAGTGCGGATCGGCGAGATTGGTGCACCAATCGAGAACGGGAGGAGCGCAGCAGTTCGGATCCTCGGGGAGTAGCTGAATCATCCAGCCTGGCTCAGGCCAGTGTCGGTAGTGATCGGCGTACTGAAAGAACAGATCGGTATGTAGGTGATCGTCGTGCACCGGCTGCCAGCCAATGTCATAGGAAGTCAATCCGTCGAGAGTGCCGCCGTCCCGGAGATACTCGACAGCCCGGTTCAGGAGCTCTCCCGCCTCTTGAGCCGGGAAGTCGGTAATGATCAATTCGGGAAGCCCGTGAGATTCGGTGGCGCCGACCGTAAACAGCCAGCCACCCATGGGGTCCTCCGGGTCGTCGCCCTCTACGCCGAGTAGCGCCCAGCCGTGGGTTCGGATCGTGAGGTCGAGCCAGCGATCACGTTGTTCTTGGGTGTATCCATCACAAATCATGCACATGCGAACCACCATCGCGCGGCGGTGTGACACCTTCGCCTAAGGCTGCGCAGGAACCCGGAGGAACTACTGAGAGAGCTCGCGTTCTGGCGAACCTAAACCGGGGAACCCGGCGTAGGCGGGCAGTGCGGTTTGTCCACCGAGGTGGGCGTAGAGCTAGCACTGGGATCAGACGACCTCTCCACCACCGAAGCCAACTGGCTCTCCAATCGTGCCCTCTACCGGGGTTCTGGGTGGGACAAGGGCCTGGCCATTAGCGAGATGCTTCACGCCGCGGTCGCCCCCTACGTCGAGACCTTGGAGGGTGCCCACGACTCCGATGCAGAGCACCTCCAGTTGCTCGATGCCTGCCGGGCGGGCAATATCAAGCAGGCAACCAAGCTCTTAGACGTGCACCTGGCTGAAGCGGAGCAGGCGCTCGTGAGCTTTCTCCGGGAGCACACCCATGGTGACAACTGAGCTAACCCCGCTCGAACAGATCGAGCAGCGAGTTCTCTGGCTGGCAACGCGGATCGTCGATGAAGCGAATCGTCGCAGCGGGGGAGAAGTAAAGGTAGGCGGCCATCAGGCGTCGTGCGCATCGATGGTGTCGATCATGACCGCTCTGTGGTTCAACCACATCAGCCCCGAAGACAAGGTGGCCGTGAAACCGCACGCGTCTCCCGTGTACCACGCCATCAAGTACCTGACCGGCGAACTCGACGGCAGCTACCTGACGACGTTGCGCGAGCGGGGCGGCCTCCAGGCCTACCCCTCGCGAACCAAGGACCCCGACGTTTCGGACTTCTCCACGGGCTCGGTGGGCCTCGGCGCAGTGGCGCCGCTGTTCGCCGCGCTCACACGCCGCTACGTCGATTCGCACTTTGGTGATCAGCCCGACGCCCGTTTCATCGCCCTCGTCGGTGATGCCGAACTCGATGAGGGCAGCGTGTGGGAAGCAATTGCTGACCCGGCGACCCAAGGCCTGGGCAACTTCACCATGGTCGTCGACCTCAACCGTCAAAGCCTCGATCGGGTCATCCCCGATATCGCGGCGATCCGGTTGCAGAAATTCTTCGCCGATGCGGGCTGGCACGTCGCCGAGGCCAAGTGGGGTCGCCGTCTTCAGGCGGCGTTCACCGAACCGGGCGGCGATGCGCTTCAAGCACATATCGAAGCGATGCCCAACGAGGCCTATCAAGCGCTGTTCGCGCTCGACGGCACCGTGCTTCGAGACAAGCTTCTCGATGGGGCGGACGTGGCCGTTGCGAGATGGGCTGCCGATCGAGACCCGACCGAAGTGAAGACGATTGTCACCGACCTCGGCGGTCACGACCTCGACGTGCTCAAGGGCGCCTACGAGGAATGCGATGCGGTCGTCGATCAGCCTTCAGTGCTGTTCGCCTACACGATCAAGGGATGGGGTCTACCGATTGCCGGAGACCCGCTGAACCATTCCGCGTTGCTGAGTGCCACCCAGGTCGGAGAACTCCGGGATCAGTTCGGGTTGACCGCAGAAAACGAATGGGACCGCTTCGCTCCCGACACCGACGCTGGCCGCCTGTGCCATCAGGTTGGAAGCTCCATCAACAACCCCGAACCCGCAGCTCGCCCGTCGCTCACCGTTCAGCCTTCGGGTCGCCCGGTCATGGCCACGGGTACGGCCTCCAGTCAGGAGGCGTTCGGCCGCTCGCTCGCAGCGCTAGCGAACGACCCCGAACTCGCTCCCCGAATCGTCACCACTGCACCCGACGTGTCGATATCGACGAATCTCGGCGGCTGGATCAACAAGATGGGTGTGTACTCGCCGACCGAACGAGACGCTCACGGTGGGGAGGAGCGCATCCTCAAGTGGGCGCCGAACCCGAGTGGTCAGCACATCGAGTTGGGCATCAGTGAGATGAACTTGTTCATGCTCCTAGGTCAGCTCGGCCTCAGCCACGACCACCATGGCGAGCAATTGATTCCGATCGGCACCGTGTATGACCCCTTCGTTCTCCGTGGTCTCGATGCGTTCATTTACGGCATCTACAACGACTCGCGATTCATCGTCACCGGCACGCCGTCGGGAGTGTCGCTTGCGCCCGAGGGTGGAGCGCACCAGTCGACGATCACGGCATCGGTTGGCCTGGAGCTGCCAAACCTTCACTACGTCGAGCCTGCGTTCGCTGGCGAGGTCGAGTGGCTGTTAAACGACGCCATTGAGCAGATCGCCGCACCAGACGGCGAAAGCACCTACCTACGTCTGTCGACTCGCCCGCTCGACCAAGCGCCGTTCGGAGCGGCACTCGAACGGCTTGGTGAAGAGCGGCTCAAGCGCCTCGTGCTGAGCGGCGGATACCGGCTGATCGAGCCCGTGGTGGACGGCGACGCCGAACCTCGTCCGGCAGTGACGATCGTGTCGACCGGTGTCATGGCCCCCGAAGCGATCGCTGCCGCCGCCGAGCTCGACCTGGAAGGCGTCGACGCCACGGTCATTCACCTGACCAGCCCGAACCGTGTCTATTCGAGCTGGCGGGAAAGCTATGCCAGCGTGAGCGGCGGAGCCGTGGTGGCCCGTCCGAGCCACATCCACCGTCTGATCCCGGCAAGCGAACGGGACCGCCCGATCATCAGCGTCCATGACGCGGCGAGCCACAGCCTTTCCTGGATCGGCTCGGCCCTGGGCACCCGTCAACTCGCCCTCGGCGTAGACCGATTCGGCGAGTCCGGTACCATCGCCGATCTTCACGAGATCACCGGTATCTCCACCGGCAGCATCGTCAACGCTGCCCTCATCGCGCTAAGCGACCACGGCTAGCGACCCGGCGTGCTCTTCGGTGGCAGTGCCGATCCAGCTACCACAGCAAAAAGTTAGAAGACCAAGGCAGCCACTAATGAGGGTGACAGATCCTTGGCCTTCAATAGTCTTCGACAGGCTATGAGAGACAATGTGGTAGAAGCCCACAAGGTCTCACCCGTTTTCAAACCGCTGTCAGAGTACACGCCGAGGCGAAAGAAGAGACACGAGCGTGGCGCGCTATCGGGTCGGACCTTTGGACTGTGAGTGCCTGGCGTTTTCAACTAGTGCAGTTGATACGCAAGTAGCTGTTCGTAGAGCGGCATCGCTTGGTCGAGAACCGGCTGAAGCTGGGGGAGTAGCTTGACATCTTTGGGCTTGTAGGGCTGCCAGCCCGTTGACTCGTGTACCCGGTGGTACCAGTGCGGCGCCCACACCCCATCCTCGGGCTTGGGGCCTGCTGGCCAGCTGAGCATGGCCTCGTCGAAAGCGACACCAACCGCGTTGCACAGGTCGCCCAACAGGCGACGCGGCTCCCGAAGTAGCGCATTGGAATCGATGACGATGGGGCGCTCACCGCGCTCGACGAGGGCATCGCACAACTCGCTCAGCTCTGTGTACCCGGTGTCAGCGAGCGTGGCGTCGGGCAGCTGCACTTGCAGCGACGTCAACATGGCGAGCGGGTCACGGGTCAACAAGATGTTCGGTCCCTCGCTGAGGAAGCTCCGGTCCAACCCGACGAGGTGCTTGGCCATTTGTTTGAAGAACACCACCGGCGTGTCGTACTCGCCTCGCAGAACCGTTTCGATCACTCGCGACCCATCGTCATCTTGGGAATCGAGCACCTCGGCATCGCCGGGGTGGCGTCGTCCAGTGGTCCGCAGGTAGTGGGCATACAGCGGTTCATCGATCGCCGTGGTGTCCGCTCGTTGCGCCCAGGCGTACATCATCGCCGTGGAGACGTTTCGCGGTCCCGACCACATGTTGATGCGCAGCGTGTCGGTCATGGCTCAGTCTTCGCCGGTGGGCGCCGGCGGCCAGATGTCGCCGATCGTGAACCCGTTCGGGAACGGATCGGTCGGGTCAACCTCGTACTCTCCTCGCCCGGTGATCCAGCCCTGTCCGGTGATCTCGGGAACGACCGCAGCGGTGTCGCCGACCATCGTCTCCTCAAGAATGCGTGCTCGGAAGACGGTCCCGAGCGGGCCCTCGTGCACGAACTCCTCACCGACCGCCAGCTGGCCTTGGGCGTGAAGCACAGCCATGCGCGCCGACGTGCCGGTGCCACAAGGGCAGCGATCGAGTGCGCCCGTCCACGTGTCGGGCCGATCCCAATCGAGCACTCCGGTAGCAATCGTCACCGCGTTGCGAGACGTGGCCCCCGGAACCGTCGCCGCGCTCGTGAGTTGCGAAATCGTCGGACCCGTAATGCTGGCGTCGAGGGGGTGTTGCACCGGCACCTGCTCGACGGTCGCCACCCGGATCATCTCACTCACTCGGGTAATCTCGGCCCCGTTAGACGCGTCGAGATCAACCCCGATGGCATCCGCATCGGCGATGGCGTAGAACATGCCGCCCCACGCAACGTCCACCGAAACCTCGCCGAGGGTTGGCACCTCGATCGGCACGCCTAAGTGTGAAACGAACGCTGGCACGTTCGTGAAGGAAACTGCCGTGACCTTCCCGTTCGAACACACGGCTTGCACCTCGATGAGCCCCGCCGGTGCTTCGAGGGTGAGCGTGGTGACGGGTTCGGCCATGTCGACCATGCCGGTTTCGAGCAGGGCCGTCACCACACAGATCGTGTTGCTGCCCGACATCGGCGGATATTCGCTCTGCTCCATGATTACGAAGCCGGCATCGGCGGCGGGGTTATCGGAGGGGACGATGGCGTTGCAGCACAAGCCCGGGTAGCCCCGTGGCTCGCGCAGCATTTGGAGCCGGATGTGATCGGCGTTGGCCTCGAGCCAGCGCATTTTCGAAAGCATGGTTCCGGGCGGGATCTCGGGCATGCCGCCCACGATCACTCGCCCGGGTTCACCCTCGGCGTGTACGTCGATCGCTTCGAGGGTGAGTTGGTTCGACGAGTTCGGATTCACGTGCACGTTCCTTGTGGCCAGACGGACAGCGAGAAAGTATCTCCTGAAGGGTCGCTATCGCTCCATTGGGATCACCTTTATCCTTGGAAAGGAAGTCAGCGTTGGAATCCGAGCCAGAACCGGGGGAGCTCCCTCCTCGCTCAGACGAGCCAAGCCGTGGTGCTCACGTTTGGGCTTGCCTGTACATGCGTCGGGTCACTTAACTAAGGGGCATGTGTTCGTCTGCCGAACTCCTCACTCGCTATCGCAATAGTCTTGCGCCCTTCCTCAGCCCCTATTACGCGGAACCGATCCAGATCGCTCACGGCGAAGGAAGTTACGTCTTCGACGCCGAGGGCGAGCAGTACCTCGACTTCTTCGGCGGTGTGCTGACCACGATGGTGGGGCACAACAATCCGGCCGTTATCGCCGCGTTGCAGGAACAAGCGGGCAAGGTCGTTCACACCTCGTCGCTGTACCTAAACGAAACCATGATCGAGGTGGCCGAGAAGATCGCCGGGCTGTCGGGAATCCCCAACGCTCGGGTCTTTCTGACACCGTCGGGAACCGAGGCCAACGACGCGGCCATCTTGATGGCGACGAGCTATCGCAAGTCGAACCAGATCCTGGCCATGCGCAACAGCTACCACGGCCGATCCCACTCCACCCAGGCGATCACCTCCCACGCCTCATGGGCATCGACGAGCAACTCGGGGCTCAAGGTCACCTTCGTGCAGGGCCCCTACAAGCTGCGCAGCCCCTTCGCCGAACTCGACGACGACGCCTTCACCGACGCATGCGTCGACGACCTCGGCCAGCTCCTGGCCATGACGTCGGCGGGCGACGTCGCCGCGCTGATCGCCGAACCAATCCAAGGTGTCGGCGGTTTCGCGACGCCACCTCCGGGGTTCTTCGGCGCCATGAAGAAGGAACTCGACAACCGAGGCATCCTCTACATCTCCGATGAAGTCCAGACCGGGTGGGGGCGCACCGGCGACCACTTTTGGGGCTACCAAGACCACGGCGTGGTGCCGGACATGTTGACCTTCGCCAAGGGCGCAGGCAACGGCGTCGCCCTCGCGGGCGTAGTAGCCCGTGCCGAGATCATGGAAGCCATCAAGGTCACCCACTTCTCGACGTTCGGCGGAAGTCCACTCGCCGCAGCAGCAGGTGTGGCCACCATCGACTACGTGCTCGAGAACGACCTGCAAGCCAACGCCAAGCAGATGGGCGACCGCATGCGCGCAGGCCTTGAAGCCATCGCCACAGAGACGCCGTGGATCGCTGAGGTGCGCGGCAAGGGCCTCATGCAAGCGTTCGAAACGGTCAACCCCGGCGGACTCGAACCATCACCACAACACGCCGTCGACACCTTGGAAGCGGCTAAGACCAGCAAGCTGCTCGTCGGCAAGGGCGGATTGCACGGCAATGTCATCCGCATGGCCCCGATGATGAACGTATCCTCAGATGAAATAGACGAAGGCCTCGAATCACTGTCGACGGCCATTCGCTCGATCGCTTAGATCTCCCTAGGAGAACCATGGAAACTATCTCGCACCTGATTAACGGCACCAAGGTGTCCTCGACTTCGGGGCGTACCTCTGCGGTATTCAACCCGGCGACGGGCGAACAAACCGGCGAACTCGGTCTGGCCGATGTCGCCGAGGTCGACTTTGCGGTCGCTGCGGCAAAGGCCGCATTCGACGAGTGGCGCCAGTTCAGCATCGCTAAGCGAACCGCGCTCATGTTCAACTTCCGCAACCTCGTGCTCGAGAACAAGGCTGAGATCGCCAAGCGGCTCACCCTCGAGCACGGCAAGGTCCTCGCTGATGCAGCGGGCGAGGTTGCTCGAGGCATCGAGAACATCGAATATGCCTGTGGAATCTCCGAACACTTGAAGGGCTCCTACAACGAGAACGCTTCGACCGGCGTAGACGTGTACTCGGTGCGACAACCGCTCGGCGTCGTCGCCGGCATCACCCCGTTCAACTTCCCGGTGATGGTTCCGCTGTGGACGATTCCCAACGCCATCGCTTGCGGCAACACCTACATCCTCAAGCCATCCGAGCGCGACCCATCAGCGCCGCTGTTCATCGCCGAACTGTTCCACGAAGCAGGCTTCCCCGATGGCGTGCTCAACGTGGTGCAAGGCGACAAGGTAGCCGTTGACCGCCTCCTCGAACACCCCGACGTCAAGGCGGCGAGCTTCGTTGGATCCACGCCAATCGCCAAGTACGTCTACGAAACCGGCACGGCGCAAGGCAAGCGCATCCAGGCACTCGGTGGGGCCAAGAACCACATGCTGGTACTGCCAGACGCGGACCTCGACCTCGCCGCCGACGCAGCGGTCTCGGCCGCCTACGGCTCAGCGGGGGAGCGGTGCATGGCCATCTCGGTCGTCGCCGCAGTTGGCGAGATCGCCGACCCGCTAATCGACGCCATCTCGGCTCGCATGGCCAAGCTCACCATCGGCGACGGCACGGACCCCGATTCAGAGATGGGCCCACTGGTCACCAAGGAACACCGCGACCGCGTCGCTGGCTATATCGAGACCGGCGGCAACGAAGGCGCGACCGTCGTAGTCGACGGCCGAGATCAGTCCTTCGACGGCGACGGCTACTTTCTCGGCGTCACCCTGCTCGACAACGTCACTCCCGAGATGGACGTCTACAAAGACGAGATCTTCGGCCCGGTGCTGAGTGTCGTTCGTTGCGACACCTACGGCGAGGCCCGCGATCTAATCGCCAACAATCAATACGGCAACGGCGCCGCGATCTTCACCCGAGACGGCGGAGCGGCCCGGGACTTCCAAGAGACCGCAGATGCGGGCATGGTCGGCATCAACGTGCCGATTCCCGTGCCCGTTGGCTATCACAGCTTCGGCGGTTGGAAAGACTCGCTCTTCGGCGACACCACTATGTATGGCCCTGAAGGTGTTCGGTTTTTCACCCGCAACAAGGTCCTGACCTCTCGTTGGCCCGACCCGGCCACCAGCACCGTCGACCTCGGATTCCCTACGAACGGCTAGAGGTCGTAGCTGGCGATGGTGCAGCTGACGGCGAAGATCGGGACGAACATTACGTTCCGGGGGCCGAGTGAACTTCTCGTCGGGTGGTGACTCGAATCGCAGCTGGCACCAGTACGGCGGTTCTTTCTCATAGTGTGCGATAGGTGAACAACGGCCTGATTCGCTTTATCGTCTACGCCCTCCTCGGCGTGGTCGTGGGCGCACTGGTTTCGCTGGTCGATTGGCTCACGGTAGATGTCGCGTTGGGCGCTGTTCTCTCCGCTCCCTTTTGGCTGAAGCTCGTTCTCCCCGCACTCGGCATGTTGGTCGTCGCCCTCATCACCCGTTACTGGCCCGGAGCCGACGCGAAGACGTCGGACGCCTACGTGGCCTCGTTCCACTCGGGCTCAGGGGCCGAGGGCAAGGCGCTGATCCCCAAACTGGTCGCGAGCTTTGCCACCATTGGTAGCGGTGGTGCTGTGGGCATGGAAGGCCCCGCCGTGGTCGCCGGTGCCACCATCGGCCAGACCCTTGGCGACCGTCTACCAGGAGTGCTCGGCGAACGCCCCCGGCTCGTGCTGCTCGTCGCTGGCGCGGCAGCCGGTATTGCCGCCATCTTCAAAGCGCCAGCAACGGGCGTGCTGTTCGCCATCGAGGTTCCCTACCAACGCGACATCTCGCGGCACGGGCTGATCCCGGCCCTCATCGCGTCCGCCACGTCCTACTTGACCTTCATCACCATTCGTGACGACGTCCCACTCTTCGCCTTTCCTGAGTTCGCTGTTGAACTCTCTGACGAACTCACCGCTGCAGTGGGCATCGGCGTGGTCGCCGGGATCGTCGCACGCGGTCTCGCCAGAGGGTTCCACTGGGCCAAGGGTCTCAACGAGAAGTATCCCTTCCGGGTTCGGTGGCCCGTTGGGTCGGTCATTTTGGCGGTCGCCTTTGTGATCGCCAACCAATTCGTCGACCGGCCGATCACCCTTGGCCTGGGGTCTGACATCACCACCGAAATCGTGCGCGACAACGAGATCGAGCTGCTCGCCATCCTGGTGCTGTTTGCCATGCGGACAATCGCTACCGGCGCAACCCTCGGCATGGGCGGCGTCGGTGGTGTCTTCATTCCGCTCGTGGTTCAGGGTCTGCTTCTCGGGCGAGCGGTAGAGCTGATCGTCGGGGCACCCTCAACCGGGCTGTACCCGGTGATTGGTCTGGCGGCTGTTCTCGGCGCGGCGTATCGCATTCCGCTCGCCGCGATCATGTTCGTCGCCGAGACCACCGGGCGTGCCGAGTTTGTCATCCCCGCGCTGATCGCCACCGCCATTGCTCAATCTCTAATGGGCGACGACACGGTCGCGGTCGGTCAGCGAACCGAGCGCCGCGGCCAGCTCGAACGGCGCCTCCTCGAGCCGAGTTCGGTGGTGATGCTCGATGACTTGGGCACCATTTCACCCGACGCCAGCCTCATGGAGGTCATCGACGCCTACGGCGACCGGGGCGAGTCGTTCGCGGTGCCGGTCGCCGATCCGAAGTACTGCGGTTTGATGGTCCTGCACGACTTGGCGACGGCGATGTTGGAGAACGGTCCCGAGTCCACGGTTCGCGAGGCCATGCGAGAGTTGCCATCGGTCGCCCACGACGCACCAGCGATCGACGCTGCGCGGCTCATGAACAAACACGACACCGCCGCAATCGCGGTGATCGACGAAGACGACAAGCCGATCGGCGTAATCTCGACCACCTCGCTCGCTGGCCTCAACTCCGCCGATATCGGAATCGACTAATCCGACTGCCCAGGGCGTCAGCGCTTAGCGGTGAACCGGTCGGGGAAACTGGTCGGGTAAGTGAGTTCGAGAACCTCAGACAACCACGGCGCGGCAAGGCCGGACAACTCGTGGTAGAGCTCGCTCGCTAGCGAGTTCGCCTCAAGGCCAGGCCAGTCCACTGGCAGCAGGTCTGTGGGGAGATCGACAGAGCGAAGGCGCACTCGGCGAAGGTCATGCACGAGCATCGTGCGCAACGCGAAGGCCTTCTCACCGCTGAGCCCCGCTAGCTGTTTGCTGACGGGCCGATAGAACGTGATCAACGCGCGGTAGGCATCGGCGGTTTCATCGAGCGCGAGTGCATGGTCGAAGTAGCCCTCGCCAACAGCGCTGTTCAGATCGTCGAAGTGCAAGGTGCCCAGCAGGGGAGTCGCGTCGGGCAATGCGGACACGCATAGTTCTCGGCAACGCTCGGTGGAGATCGTCGGTGTCGCGAACGTGCCCGCAGATACTTCCATGAACCCGTGCCACGTGAGCGTCTCCTTGAGGCGACTCCGCTGATCATCGCTGATGTTTGGGGCGTCGACGAACACCGTGCTCCAGGGGCCCGACCAATCGGCGTGCACCTCGTGGTAGATGCGGGCCGCAGCATCGGTGGTTTCGTTCCGGGCCAGCTCGGTCAGACGGTAACGGCTTTGGCGACCGACACGCTCGTTGTGCAGCCAGCCATCGCCGGCCAGTCGAAACACCGATGTGCGCACCAGCCGTTCGGTAAAGCCCAAGGCTTCGGTCAGCTGGAATAGCTGCGCGAGCCACACCTCGTCGCCAACCGGCATAACCGTGTCGCCAAAGATGGTGACGAGAACAGTGCGGGCGCTATTCTCCGGTGCCGACGTCCATTCACTAATCAACGACGCAAACTCACTTCTTGGACTTGCGGTTCAGGAACTGTGTCATCCGCTCGTATTTGTCGTCGCTCTCGAAGAGCAGCGCCTGGGCCGCGATGTCGAACGACGTGGTCGTCGGGCGATTCTGGGCGAGCGCGAGCTTGGTGAGTTCGACGGCCTGCCAGGAGTTACGCGAGATCCGCTTGGCGTAGTCGAGCGCCGCATCCATGAGTTCGCCTGCGGGTGCAACGCTGTCGACGAGGCCCAGCTCCTTTGCTTGGTTGCCATCGAGGCGCTCGCCGAGAAAGAGCATCCGGCGGGCAGCAGCGATCCCGGCGAGTTCTTGCAGACGCCAGTTAGCGCCCGCTCCCGCCAGAATGCCGAGGGCCAACTCGGGCTGGCCAAAGGTTGCTTCGGGTGAGGCGATGCGAAAGTCGCACGCCATGGCGAGTTCGCAGCCGCCACCCAGCGCGTAACCGTCGATCACGGCGATCGTCGGCCACCGGTGAGCGGCTAGTCGATCGAAGAGGCCAGCGTTGATCGAGCGCAGTGCATCGTCGGCCGTGCGGTCCCGGAGCTCGGCGATGTCCGCCCCGGAGATGAACATGCCCGGGGTCGTGGAGTGGAGCACGAGCACGGTGGGCGTCTCGGAGTGGGCGACCAGGGCGTCGTCCAATGCTTGCGCGGTTTCGACATCGAGCGCGTTTCGCTTGTCGGGCTGGTTGAAGCCCAGGGTCACGACGTGCTCGTCGATCCGCTCGACTACGAGGCAGCCGCTCGTATCGGCCTCGGCGCTCATGTTCTCATCGCTCACGTTGCTACCTTCCCCGGAGTCCTTAACATGATACGCCCAAAGGGCTGAACGGGTAGCGTAGGTATCATATGAAAATCGCTGTGATCGGTGCGGGAACAATGGGAGCGGGCATCGCTACGTCGTGCCTTGCCGCTGGCGATGATGTGGTGTCGGTCGAAGCCAGTGCCGAACAAACCACTGCTGGTCGTGCGCTCATACAGAATTCGCTCGAACGTCTCGCGGTGAAGAACGATGACCTCGACGTAGCGGAGTGCCTCAACAGGCTCGCCCAGGTCGATGACATCGAGGGAACCGTTGGCTGCGATCTCGTGATCGAAGCAATCCCCGAGATCCTCGAAGCAAAGCAGACGCTCTTCGCCGCCCTCGACGAACTCCACGAACCTGGGGTCATCCTGGGCACGAACACCTCCAGCCTGTCTATCGACCAGATCGCGTCGAAGGCCGCGAGCCCGGATCGGATCGTTGGAACCCACTTCTTCAACCCAGTGCCGGTTTCGGCCTTGGTCGAAGTCGTCGTCGGTTCGCAGACCAGCGACGAGGCTGTCGACGCTGCCGTTGGATTGTCGGAGCGTTTGCACAAGACGCCGATCGTCGTGAAGGACTCACCAGGGTTTGCGAGCAGTCGGCTGGGTCTCGTGCTTGGCCTTGAAGCGATCCGGATGCTTGAAGCCGGGGTGGCTAGCGCGCAAGACATCGACCAAGCAATGGAGCTTGGATATCGCCATCCGATGGGGCCGCTGCGCCTGACCGACCTCGTCGGACTCGACGTCCGGCTCAATATCGCCCAGCACCTCGCCAGCGAGCTCGGCGATCGATTCACACCACCGCAGCTGCTCATCGACATGGTTGCGGAAGGCAAGCTTGGAAAGAAGAGTGGCGTCGGCTTCTACGAGTGGTGAACCGAACTACTCGCCGGTGAAAGTCGGGTCTCGTTTCTCCATAAAGGCAGAAATTCCTTCGACGTAGTCGGGACCGCCGGCGAGCTGACCTTGCGCGTCGGCCTCGGCGCCGAGTGACCTGGCGAAGCCCATCTCGTGGTCCGCAATTGATTGCACGATCCGCTTCGACGCGGCGAAGGCAGCTGTTGGGCCGTTGGCAATATCGGTGGCTAGAACATCAACTCTGGCCGTCAGTTCGTCGTTGGCAACGACCTCGTTTGCCAGTCCGATCGCCGCGGCTTCAGTTCCGTTGAGCAGGCGACCGGTGTAGATCAGTTCAAGTGCACGGTGGGGTCCGACGCGCTGAACGAGCGCGGCGTGACCTCCTGAGTCGAGCACGCAGCCGATCTTGTTGAACGGGGACCCGAGGCGACTCTTTTCGGCTACCACGATCATGTCGCATGCCATGGCCAGTCCGAAGCCAACGCCCAGTGCCGCGCCATGTACCGCCGCGATGGTGGGCATCGGCAGATCCCGGACTTTGGCCACGAGCGGGTTGAACAGATCCGCCAGAATTGCGCGAGCGTCTTCATTGAGGGGGGAGGCCTCGGAAAGGTCGCGGCCGGCGGAGAATCCCCGTCCTGTGCCATGGAGGACAACGACTCGGGCATCGTGGCAGGCATCGAGTGCCTCATGCATCTGTTGCACCATGTCGGGGTTCAGTGCGTTCAGAACCTCCGGCTTGTTCAGCGTGATGGTGGCGCGGCCACCGGCGCGGTCGAGTTCGATCATTCGTAGCGCTCCTGGTCTCCGTAGCGATCGTAGCGTAGCGCCAATGTGATACACAGCGCTTGCTAGAAAGGGTGCTGCCTGTATCGTGTACTCATGAAGATTCTGGAGAGTTACATCGGGGGCAGCTGGATCGCCCCGGCCGCCGATGGGGTTCCCCTCGCAGATGCATCCACCGGCGACCCCGTCTACGCGATCTCCTCAGCGGGCGTCGACTTCGACGCAGCGGTTCGTTACGGTCGGCGGGTCGCAAACCCCGCACTCAACGAGCTCACCATTCACGAGCGGGCCACGATTCTCAAAGAGCTCGGAAAGCTCCTGCTCTCCGATGAGGCCAAGGCCGAGCTCTACGAAGTCTCCGCACAGACTGGCGCGACGAAGGCCGACTCCTGGATCGACATCGACGGGGGAGCGTCGGTCCTGCTCACCTACTCGAGTAAGGCTCGGCGTGAGCTACCCAACTCCAACGTCGTCGCCGACGGTCCCGTCGAGCAACTCAGCGCTGATGGATCCTTCATGGGTACCCACATCTTGACGCCCAAGCGAGGCGTCTTCGTCCAGATCAACGCCTTCAACTTTCCGGTCTGGGGAATGCTTGAGAAGTTCGGTCCGTCGTTCGTGGCGGGGGTGCCGTCGATTGTGAAACCGGCAAGCCAAACGGCGTATCTCACCGAGGCCGCTGTGCGCATCATGGTAAACAGCGGACTGTTGCCTGAGGGCTCACTGCAGTTGATCTGTGGATCCGCTGGCGACCTGCTCGACCACCTCGACGGGCAAGACTCCGTCGGCTTCACCGGATCGGCATCTACGGCCAACATGCTC
>CAZTDG010000064.1:0-9512 GCA_964612655.1 uncultured Acidimicrobiales bacterium
GGCGAACGCCAGCTCGTAATGGTGAACCCGCCGGTGGTCGACGAGGCCCAAGGTCTGCGCACGTCGGCAAACAGCGAGGCCGCGTCTGTTGCCGCTCGGCTCATCAACGACGACCACCGCACGATCGTGTTCTGTCGGAGCCGTCGAGGCACCGAGTTGGTTACCGCCGACATTTCCCGTCGACTTCCCGGCGACGACGACTCTCGGGTGCGGGCGTATCGAGCCGGGTATCTGACCGCCGAGCGCCGCACGATCGAGCACGAACTGTTCGAAGGTTCCCTAAGCGGTGTGGTCGCCACATCGGCACTGGAACTGGGTGTCGACATCGGTGGGCTCGATGCCTGCGTGCTGAACGGTTTCCCGGGAACGATTGCGTCAATGTGGCAACAGATCGGGCGCGCCGGTCGAGGTCTACAACCGAGTGCCGCGGTGCTCGTTGCCGGCGACGACCAACTCGACCAATGGATCATGAAGCACCCGACCGATCTGCTGGAGCGACCGCCCGAGCAAGCGGTCATCAATCCGGAGAACCCCTTCGTCCTCGGCCCGCACCTCGCGTGCGCGGCTTTCGAAAAGCCCCTCGCACCAGCCGATGATCGCTACTGGGGCGACGCGCTCGACGACGGCGTGCGAGACCTCGTGCTCGACGACCGGTTGATGCTCAAGCCTTCTGGCACCGGCCACCGGCTCGGCGTTTACGCCGGGCGTGACCGCCCAAGCCGAGCGATCGGGTTGCGGTCCTCGAGCTCCGATGAAATGCAGATCGTTCGCGCCGACGGATCGTTGGTCGGCACGGTCGATACCGCCCGTGCGTGCACGGCGGTGCATACGGGCGCCATCTACTTGCATCAAGGCCGCCCGTACCGAGTTACTTCGCTCGACCTCGACGACCGAGTGGCCACCGTCGAGGACAGCGACGGAAGCGAATACACCCAAGCCCGAACCACCGTCGACATCACCATCGTCTCCACCGATGCCACCGTTCCCCTCGGCACGAGCGGCGCCGAGGTATGCCTGGGCGCCGTCGACGTTACGAGCCAAGTCGTTGGGTATCAGCGTCGAGAGGTCCGAAGCCGTCGGATCCTCGCGCACGAAACCCTCGACCTGCCACCGGCGACGCTGTCGACCCGATCGTTTTGGTTCACCGTGCCCGTGCCGCTCATTGAACAAGCCCATATCGAGGCTTCCGCGGTGCCCGGGACGCTCCACGCCGCCGAACACGCGGCTATCGGCATGTTGCCCCTGTTCACGATCTGCGACCGCTGGGACGTGGGCGGGGTTTCCACTCCGTGGCACACCGGCGCAGCCAGCCCTGCGGTCTTCATCTACGACGCGCACCCAGGTGGGGCCGGCGTTGCCGAGTTGGGATTCGACCAGCACCTGACGCTGCTCTCGGCCACCCTCGACTCGCTACGCGCCTGTGCGTGCACCGATGGCTGCCCGTCGTGCGTGCAGTCCCCCAAGTGCGGCAACGGCAATGAACCCCTCGACAAACACGGCGCAATCACCCTGCTCGACGCATTGTTGAGTTCCGACTAGCGGCAGGCTTGCGACACGCCGTCGACGAAGTCGATGAGCAGACCCCATCCAGCCTCGGATTGTTGAGCGAGGCCTTCGTTGTGTCCCGGGAAGAAGGCCCGACATCCAGGGGCTTCGTTCTCGTTGGCCAGTTCGCCGCCGGTGCGAATCAAACCAGCCACCGCGAGCTCGGCGGTCGATGAGGGGGTAGCCCACACTTCGAGGTCGGGAAGCTGTTGGAGCAATGGGATGAATGGCGTTCGGTTTGGCTCGTCGGTGTTGGTCAACGGCAAGAACCGTTGCTCCTCGCCGGGCGGGTTGTAGGCGATGTCGGTTAGCCGGTCGAATCGAGGCGAAGTTTCGACGAAGCCCGAAGCTACGAAGAAGAGAGACTTCAGGGCGATGACATTGGCGTCGGTTCCGAAGAGGTTCCAGTCGAAACCTTGACCCTCGACGTCGCCGAGCAGCAGCACGAGGTCTTGAGAAGTGGTGACGTTCGAGTCGAAGACGTCGTCTTCGAACCAGGTCACGGTGTAGCCCGCGTCGAGCAGTTCTTGTTGCAGGCGAGCGGTGTTCGTGTCCGCGGCTGGGTCGGATTGCGTCGAAACCACCACGACGACGTCGTCGGCTGCGGTTCCGCTGAGAAGGGTGACGATACGAGAGTCGTCGGACTCGTTGCCGGCGCCGTCGACAGCCCGTACCGAATAGCTAACGATCTGACCGGCGTCTATGTCGTCGAACAGCCTCGGCTCGGGCGATTCGAGTTCGGTCGTCTCGCCGTTCAGAAGGCGAGTGACGATGTATCGGTCAATACCGGAGAAGTCAGTGCTCGCCCGCCAGCTGATCTCCACACCCTCGGTCGATTCGACGGTGCGAGGGGTTCCGGGACGAGAAGGTGAGTTGGTATCGATACCAACTTGGACAGGCACGGGTTCGCTTCGATCGCTCGAACCGGCTTCGTTGATCGCCGCGACGGTGTAGGTGAACACGTCACCGTCGTTGAGGCCGTCGTCGGTGAAGATCGGGTCGGTGGTAGCGAACCGTTCGGAGCCACCGATGGATGCGATTCGGGTGACCTCGTAGCCGGTCACGGTTTCGTCTCGTGACTCGTCCCATTCGAGGGTCACGCTGCCAGCCTCATTGGCGGTAACGACGAGGCCGACGGGTGCGGTCGGTTCCTCAGGAACTTCGGGGATCTCTTCTTCGACTTCGACTTCTTCGTCAGGCGCTTCGGTTGTCGTAGTCGTCGTGGTTTCTTCTGGTGCAGGACTCGCTGCCTCGCCACCCGTGCACGCTGCCGCCACGAGGCTGAAGGCCGCGAACAGCAAAGCGCATTTACCTAGTTTGATCCGCGCCCGATATTTGCTCATGGATTCCACGTTCGTTGATTCTCTCGATGGTGAAGAAAAACGTTAGCCCGCCCCGGCATCGCCGTGGCTGCACCTTATGTTTGTCGGCCGTTCGAGGGACCCACCTAATCAAATAGTTTGCCGATAGAGAGGGTCTGGCCTACCACGAGAAAGAATGCCGTCGAAGTTCCACTACTGTGTGTGAGATACCGTGACGGAAAAGCAAGTGGCGAGCGCGACAAAGCGAGGCGATCAATCAGGTGGCACCACGTACGATCATTCACATCGTGCTCGACGATGCGTCAGAGCACGCGTTTGGTCACCCGGACACCCTCACCCCGAACCTTGATGCCATTCGTGACGAGGCAATGCTTCTCCAGGAAGCCACCGCGTCGGTAGCGATCTGTGCCCCTTCGCGAGCGTCGTTTCTCTCCGGACAGCACCCAACCGCACACAAGGTCTTCCAAAACTTGACCGGCTGGCCATCCCGTCTCGAGTGGACGGAGATGATCACCTCTCGCTTCGCTGAATCTGGCTACACGACCGGCGTATTCGGCAAGGTATTTCATCCCAACGCTGAGGGCAACGCGATACTCGAGGCCGAAGTCGACAACTACGCACGCTTTAGGGCGACCGCGATCAGCATTGCTGACACCGTCACCAATGACTCGTTGAAGATTGGTGTGCTCGACGACGAAGCCTCTCACCCCGAGTGGCAGGCCGTAGCGGCGTTCGAAGAAATGCTCGACGACCACGACGGCTCTGACCTGTTTGTGCAGTTCGGGGTATATGCACCTCACGGACACTGGGTCTACCCACAGAAGTACTTCGACCTCTACCCCACCAACAGAATTGCACTCGACACGTCTGGAGACCCCGACGCGATCCCGGCGATAGCGCAGGAAATCATCTCAGTCGCCCGTCGATTTGAAGACCTCACCGATGCCGAACTGCGTGAGCTCGTGCAGGCCTACTACGCCGGGGTTTCCTTTGCCGACGCCATCGTGGGACGAGTGCGCGACCTGCTGATCGAGAATGGGCTTTGGGACGAGGCGGAGGTGGTCATTCATTCCGACCACGGGTACCACCTGGGCGACAGCGAGATCCTCGTGGGCAAGTTCACGCCGTACCGCCAGGCAACCAAATCGCCAGTCATTTGGAAGGGCCCGGGAATCAAGGCGGGATCGACCTACACCTACCCCGTATCGCTGCTCGACATTGCACCAACACTTCTGAGCCGAGCTGAGATCGAGCCCGATTCGATGTCGCTCGACGGTTGGGATCTTTCGCCAGCGCTTAGCGATGGCGAGCCTCGTCCCGATCCTGTTGATTGTTGGACGCTCTCGATCATCTCCGTCTACCACCGCGAAGCGAACGGGACGCTCTACCAGTTGATTTGGTATCCCGATGAGACCGTCCCGCGGATCTACGACCTCGAAAACGACCGAGATTTGGAGAACGATCTGTGGCCGATCCCTATCGGTCAGGAGCTTGCCGATTGGGTCACGAATCGTTATCGGATCATCCGTGGGCCCGATAGCACGCTCACCGGATCTGATGGCGACGACGTATTCATCCCGCTTCCCGGAGTCGAGAACATCGAAGGGCTCGGCGGCGACGACATCACCTTCCTTTATGGCGATCAGGTCTTGGACATTGCCGTCGTTGACTCGTTTGGATCGGGAGATCACATATTTGTCGTCGGTGATGCCTCGGGAGACTTGTCGCTTCAGCCGGGGATAGAGGCAATTCGCTACTCCCAGTTCGCTCAGTCGATTCAACCAATCACAACGATTAACGGAAACGAGCTAGACAACGACATCAGAACACCGAAGGGCGAGGTCACGGTGTTCGGCAGCGATGGTGATGATCGGATCGAAGCCAACACCAACAGAAACTCGACCTTCTACGGCGGCGCAGGCAAAGACTTCATCGACGCAGGCAAGCTCGACTCGTCGGACAACACCGTATTCACTGGCACGGGTGCCGACACCGTGATCTTCGCTGCAGGCGCCAACTCGGTACATCTTCAAGGCAGCCGAAATCTCTTGACTGTCGGCCCCGAGTTGACCGAAATTTTCATGCAACCAGACCGGGGAAACAGAATCGTCTTCGGCCACCCCGAGGGAAGCCACCGCGTTCGCAATTTCTCTGTTGGAGACATCCTGCAGTTCGACGCGAATGTGTTCAGAGATATCACTCGAAACGAGATCTTCGATCTGTGCGAACAGATCGGTACCAGGGTCAGGTTCGACCTTCCGTCGGGGCTTCGAATCGATCTCCTCCAAACGACCGCCGAAGTTGAGGTGACCCTTGCGAGCATCCGAATCGTCTAGCGAAGACCACGCGGCAAAACACTCTCGGAGGCGCTTCCTCGGCGGCGTTGTCGGTGGCGCCGCAGGTCTGGCCGCCGTCAATCTCCCGACGCCCCTCGGCGCTGCCAAGGAAGTTGCCCAAGTACAGACGCCACCTAGCTACCGCAGCCTCGTTTGTGTCTTTCTGAAGGGCGGAGCTGACAGCGCGAACATGCTGAGCGGTCTTGGCGAACTCGGCACTGAGGGAAAGCTGGCCGTTGTCCAAAACGTTGGGCCGCTGGCCCAGCCCTTAACAGCCGCTGACTACCAGTCGTCGAGCCATACACCGCAGTTGTTGTTCGAGCACCGAGCACAACAAAAGTTGTGGCTCACGGGTCGACAGACACTCAATATCAATGTCGGGTGGGGCGCAGCCCTTCTCGGCGACCGATCCGCGGAACTGGGACCTTCGGCATTTTCGTTCGCCGGATCGACCCCCTGGCTGCAATCTGATGATTCTGGTTATTGCCGAATCACCTCCGCGTTCTCAGCGGAGCGTGTGTTCGGCGGAGACCCTGACGTTGCATCGGTATCCGTCCGAGAGACACAGGCAATTGCCGGCCGGGTGAACGTACGGATGGGCGGCATGGAAACGTCGTCGCTCGGAGGACGGTTGGCCGTGGTCGCGCATCTCATCGCCGCTCGCGAGATGTTTGACACCCCACGCCAAGCCTTCTATGTAGAGCTCGATGGCTGGGATACCCATCGAGACCAAGCCCAACGTTTCCCGCTGCTCTTACAAGAACTCAACGATGGTCTTGTCGCGTTCCAAAGAACGCTCGAAGACCTGGGTGTGGCGGACACGACCACTACCTTCACCGCAAGCGAGTTTGGGCGAACGGCGAGCAGTATCGGCAGTGGCACCGATCACGGCTGGGCCGGCAACACACTCGTCATTGGCGGCTCAGTTAGCCCGGGGCGCTACGGACAGGACTCACCGGTCGACGTGTCGGTAGATGGCAGCGGTGTGTTTATGCCAACAACATCGGTGAGCCAGCTTGGAGCAACCCTCGGCCGATGGATGGGCCTTGGCGAGAGCGAGCTCGACGTTGCCTTCCCCGAGTTACGCAACTTTGCTCAGAAAGACCTCGGGTTGTTCGCGAGCTGAAGTAGCGACGATTCGCCTTAGGGCACTAAAGGTTGCTCTTCACAAGTACTAGTAGCCGTGTCGCCTGCTCCGGCGCCGCCGTCACAGGTATCGATGTCACCTTGCCCGTTGAGCGCATCATTTCCTGCGTCGCCAAAGAGATCGTCATTTCCCGTTCCGCCGTCGATGGTGTCGTTCCCGTCGCCGCCACTCAGGATGTCTCGCGACGGGCCGCCATTGATGACGTCGTCACCATCACCAGCATCAACCGTGTCAGCACCACGCCCACTACTAATGTCGTCACCACCTTCTAGTCCGAAGATGTCATCGGACCCAGCGCCGCCGTTGAGCGTGTCATCCTCACTCGACCCAGTGATCGTGTCCGCACCGGATTGCCCCGAAACGATTTGGGTCGTTCCCGAGTTGCCACCATCTCCCGTGTTGATCACGTCCGCACCGCCACCACCAAAGAACTGGTCGACCCCCGCATCGCCGTTCAACGTGTCATCACCAGCCTGACCACGAAGATCATCATCGCCATCGCCACCAAAGATCTCGTCATCGCCGCTGCCACCGTTCACCCGGTCAACACCATCCTCACCATGCAACGTGTCACCACCCGCGGCGCCAGACAGCGTGTCATCGCCATCGCCACCAAAGATCGTGTCATCACCAGACCCACCAACGAGCGTGTCATCACCACCCTCACCACAAATCGTGTCATCACCACCAAGACCATTAACTGTGTCAGCACTAGACGTTCCGAGAATCACATCATCACCAGACGTCGGCAGATCACCCGCACCCAAATTGACCGTCACCGTCAACCCATTGCACACAGCTGGCAGATCTCCAGGGTGGTGAGTAACCGTGATTTGAGTCGGATCGTCCCACGGCGACAACGTTTCCGATCCATACATCACATGAGACTGACCGGGACTGACCACGCCCGTGACGGTTTCGCTATTCGCAATCACGTGAAGATCGGCGTACCCATCACCGTTGAAATCGCCCATGTTGATCAAGTTGGTGATCCCCGCCGCCGAAGCGAAACCATCGGCCTCGAGGTCGTCAGAGACAGACAAATCGTCTTGGCCAACCAGCGCATCGGCAGCGAAGTCAAAGCCGCCGGCAGCGTCGAACGGAACCGCATGGAACCCGCCAGCATTTGTCGCGCCGCCGAGATCCTCGCTCACGCCAGCGACGATCCCGACCGTATTGTCCGGCCCAGTAACCGGCCCTGCAGCAATCGCTCGACCGAAGAGATCATTTGTGTTCGCAGTGCCTTCTACACCGAGCGTTTCCTGATCGACCAATTGCCCTCCGGCAACATCGATAAGTTCACCCACGTCAGAAGAGTTCCCCGGGAAAAAGTACGCTGATCCAGCATTGACCGCCGGACCGATCTGCTCGTTGGGTACACCTACAGCGAGGTATCCAACAGCTCGAAGACCGCCTGCATCATCGAGTTGCACCCGCGTACTCGCCGCCAAAGATGAACCGAACCCATCACCGGCTTCCGGGGTGCCCTCGACGCCGTCGGATCCCTCATTGAAGAAGACGTCTCCCGTAAGCGAGACACCTGTCGCTGACCCACGGAAGGCATGAACGACACCCTCGTCAGCACCTGCGAACAGCTCCTCGCCTGGAACACCAACCGCGAGATCATCGAATCCATCGGCATCGAAATCGGCTGCGGCTAGCGCTGTCCCGAAGCGGTCGTTCGCCTCGGAGACACCCTGCGAAGCGAGGGTCTGACTTATCGACAATCCATTAGCTCGATCGAGCCCGAACTGCGTGCCAGGGAAGACCTGCACGAACCCGGCATTAGCCACTGCACCCAGGGCCTCGAAAGGCGCGCCGACCGCAAGGTCATCAAATCCATCACCATCGAAATCACCTGATGCAAGTGCCGCACCAAAGCGATCAAAGACCTCGCCAACACCGGGCACCCCGGACTCACCCTGGCGAATCGTCAACGTCGGCACAGATGGCAACCCGGCTGCTGAACCATCGAAGATATCGACTCGGCCCGTCTGCACACCTGCAAGCGGTGTCCCGACCGCTAGATCATCAAACCCATCGCCGTTGAAATCGCCGGTCGTCCATACGCCACCGAACTGATCGGAAGCTTCGGCCTCGGCGCCAAGGGTCAGAACCGTCCGAGTGCCATTGGCATCAATACCGTCGATCGCGCCGAACAACACCTGCAAAGCCCCTTCGCCACTCGGCGAAATTGAGGAGACTTGCTCATCGCCAAACACCAAATCATCGAAACCATCACCGTTGAAATCGGCACCCACTTCTATCCCCAACTCACGAAAGACACGCACGTGACCAGCGTCTTCCCCACTGTCGTTTTCGTGTAACGGGGCGCCAATAACAACCGTGTCTCCGGCAGCCGAAATCGAAACAGCAGTACCAAACCTGTCGTCTTCGGCCTCGCCCGCAAGATCGGCGCCCAACTGAGTCCAAGTGAAACCAGTCAAACGAAAGACGCGGGCCTTACCCGCCCTTTGACCGATGTCGTCGTTGAGCGGAGCACCCACGACAACCGTGTCACCAGCAGCCGAAATTGAAACAGCAGAACCAAACCTGTCGTTCCGGGTCTCACCATCAATATCAACTCCGAGTTGGCTCCACACCGACCCATCCCAACGGAAAACACGGGCCTTACCCGCATCTGTCCCGTTGGCGTCGCTGCCTGAAGCACCCACGACAACCGTATTCCCGTCAGCTGACAACGAGACAGCATCGCCCAACTCGTCACCAGCTGCTCCGCCGTCAATATCGGCGCCCAACTGAGTCCACGTCGAACCAGTCAAACGATAGGCACGAGCATGGCCCGCGTCCACGCCGTTGCCGTCGTTGCCCCTAGCACCCACGACAACCGTGTCCCCAGCAGCCGAAATCGAAACAGCAGTACCAAACCTGTCGTTCGCGGCCTCGCCCGCGAGGTCGGCGCCCAACTGAGTCCAAACGAAACCAGTCAAACGAAAGACGCGGGCCTTACCCGCCCTTTCACCGATGTCGTCATTGAACCGAGCACCGGCGACAACCGTGTCCCCAGCAGCCGAAATCGAAACAGCAGAACCAAACCTTTCGAGCCGGGTCTCACCATCAATGACGCCTATCTGATTCCACTCCGCCCCATCCCAAAAGAAAATACGAACATGGCCAACAGTTGTCCCATCGTCATTCTCG
>CAZTDG010000064.1:9612-14383 GCA_964612655.1 uncultured Acidimicrobiales bacterium
CCCATCCCAAAAGAAAATACGAACATGGCCAACAGTTGTCCCATCGTCATTCTCGGCGCCCTGAGCACCAACGGCAATGACATTCCCATCCGCCGAAATCGAGACTGCAAAACCAAACCAGTCGAAGTCGGACTCACCATTGATGGCGACACCCAACTGACTCCACACCACTCCGTTCCAGCGAAAAACACGAACTTGACCCGCATCCATCCCGTCGTCGTCGTTGAACGGAGCACCCACGACAACCGTATTGCCATCAGCCGATACCGAGACAGCTTCCCCAAACTCACCTAAGGTGGCGTCAGCCTCGATGTCAGCACCAAGTTGGCTGAACGGCTCTCCACCAATGCTCTGCGCTGTTGCTGGCGCTAGGTCATAAACCGCCACAAACCCAACAACAGCAGCGACACCTAGCGCGCACGCCAACCAAAGCCTGACCCGTCGATACGAGTCACCAAAACGCTTAGCCTGAACCCCGCTCACAACCCCGCCCTTTATCAACAACTTCGGTACGTTATCCCAAAGTACCACCAGCACGCCTACGCCGCTGTCTCCGGCGGCTACGGCACGAGAGTCACTGTGAAGTCCTGATCACATTCCACTGGAACCGTGATTGGAAATCACGGGCAACTGGCTCCAGGTGGTTAGAGACTGTCTCTGGTGGCCCGTAGCCCCAACTGTCCACTAGTTGAGGAGATCCTCGCGGCGCATGGAGACATCTGCGGTGAGGGTTCGGGCGCCGATCCCGATGATGGGGACCCCGGTTACGTCAACGCTGACTTCGACTCGGACGAATTCACCGCCGACCGATGTGGTCGTAGCGAAGTCCGAGTCGACGCGAGCGACCGCTGTGTTCGCGAGCGACGAGGCCGCTGCGGGTTCGACGGCTGCGGCCCGAGCACCTTCGCGAGCCCCATGTTCGAGTCGAACTTGGGTGACCATCACGTTCCCTATCCAGACGATGCCGGCGAGGATGATCACCACGATCGGGAGGACCAGGGCCAACTCCACAGTGGCCTGGCCCCGGTCGTCCCGACGCCGCATCAGATGCGTCCGATCACCGAGTCGATGGCGGCATCGAAGAGCTCGCCGATCTTTCCGGTCGATGTGGCCCAGGTGACCACGAGTAGCGCGATGGTGGCAGCGGCCAGCATCAACAGCGCGTACTCGGCCGTCGACTGACCGCGGTCGTCACGACGACGACCGTTCGCGAGCTGTGTTACCGCGATGGTGACGCGTAGAAACTCGCGTCGAAGTGGATGGGTGTACATGATTGCCTCCAAAGGCATTGATGGATGGGCCACGAAAGGCCGAGAGGCTCGGTATCAAGCAGGAAGCTGCGAGAGAACGTCGAGCAAGAGGGGCACGATGGCCAAGACCAGGAAGGCCGGAAGGATGCAGAGCACCAGGGGAAACAGCAGCGCCACGGTGAGGCGCTGAGCGACGGTGTCGAGAGCGATGGACCGATCACGGCGGAGGTCCTGGACGACGAACTCCAACTGCACCGCGAGGTCGAGGCCGTCGGCCTCGCCGCGTCGAAGGAGATCGAGTACCCGGTACAGGCTGAGCCCGGTCGGTGTCGTTGCGTCGAGCCGATCGATTGCGTCGGTGAAGTCAGCTCCTACCGTCAATGCACGAGCCACCGGGCCCAGGTGATGTGCGAGGGCGCTCAGGTTTCCCACGGGGGACGACTCGACGAAGGTGGTGAGGGCCTGCCGCGGTTGTTGCCCGGACGACACCAGCACCCCGAGCAACGAGGCGAACGAGGGCATGGCCTGTGCGAGAGTCAACGCATTGCGCCGTTCGGTTCGGCGGGAGCGGATTCGGTTGAACGGGTTGATCATCGCAAGCCTCGCAATAGCCGCCGCATCCAAATGACGCCGATGCCATCGAGGGTTAGGCCGACGACGAGCAGTGCCACGCCGACAACGCCAGAGAATGCGAAGCCTCCACGTAGCGCGGATGACAATGCCGAGAACCCGACAGGCATCGCCACGAGGACGAGAGCCGATACTTGCGCCTGCACCAAGAGCACACGACGGCGAGCGTCGAGCGCCAGCTCGTCTCGAAGCGCGACAGCTAACCCATCGAGCACCGGTGCCAGCTGAGCCCCAGCGCGTAGCCCAATGGCCAGCGCTGTCACAAGCAATCGCTCGGACTCCGAGAGTGCAACTTCGACCCAGCGTTCGATCGCCTTGCCGATCGGCTGGCCAGCCCGTAGACCACTGGCGCCTCCAAGACGTAGGCCGGCGCGTTCGTGTTCGTAATCGCGTCGATGAGCGCCTGATCGATCGAAGCTCCGGTACGCAGATCTCGCGACACTCGCATCGCGAAGTCGGGCAACCCCGACTGCCAGGTCCGGTCGCGTCGACGCGCACCGAGCGACCGCGAGAATTCCTCGAATCCTAAACGAGTCTGCCGGAACGTGCCGACCCCCTCGCTCGCATCTGTGGGCTGGGGCCGCCTCGAAACCTCGGGTGCTCGTAGCTGGGAGGAGTGGAGTTTCGCTGGGGCTGGAACTCGCCTGGGAAAGCTCATCGTCGATACCTCGCCGTCAGTTCCCAACCATCGCTCGGACTATTGGGTACCTCGTCGATGGAGTCGACCAGGCGACGCCCGTCGGGTTGACGCCTCATCATGACGACAAGGTCAATGCATGCCGCCAGCTGTTCCCGGATTGCCAGCAGCGGAAGATCAGCATCGGCGGTGAGCATCATGGTTTCGATCCGACGAAGAACATCGCTCGGGCCGTTTGCATGAACCGTCGACAACGACCCCTCGTGCCCGGTGTTCATCGCCTGGATGAGGTCGAGTGCCTCGGCGCCGCGCATCTCCCCGCAGATGATTCGATCCGGCCGCATTCGCAAAGCGTTGCGCACAAGTTCCCGTAGCCCGATCGCTGGTGCACCCTCCACGGCCGGTCGAGTCTCCAGCCGAACGACATGGTCGCTGGGTAGGGCGAGCTCAGCGGCGTCTTCGATCGTGATGATTCTCTCGCAGTGCCTAATGGTCGCACCGAGGGCGTTAAGCAGCGTGGTCTTCCCCGACGAGGTCGCGCCACCTACGATGATCGTGCGCCGATCAACCACCGCTTCTCGGAGAAGTTTCGCAGCGCCCGTGTCGGCGAGGTCGCCCAGACCGAGGCGCTGCGGACGGAATCGACGGATGGTCACGCATGGACCATCGACGGCCAGGGGCGGCACGATGGCATGCAGCCGCGATCCGTCCTCCAGTCGAACATCGACGCTCGGGCGCACCGCATCTATCCGTCGTCCCGCCCGGGCGGCGAGCCGACGAATGAGGTGGATGACATCGTCAGGGCCGAGCTGTAATTCGGTTCGTTCGAGTGACCCCGCCCGCTCGACCCACACCTCGCCGGCGTTGACCATGATCTCTGAAACCGCAGGGTCGATGGCCAACGCATGGAGCGGGCCGAGGCCATCCACCCGAGCCTTCACCTCGGCCGCAATTCGAGTGGCCTCGTCGGTCGGCGTCAGCGGAGCCAGTTCTCCTAGCAACTGCGCGATAGCCAGGTCGAGGTTCGACGACACGGTCGATTCGTTGCCGCTCCGCTCACAGATGCGTGCGTGGATCTGTTCGGCCAAGGTCATCGGACGACCGCCAGATGCTTGCGATCCTCGATCAGCACCCGCACGTTCCGGCGCAAGCTGCGCGGCATGCGCTGGCCGAGCAGACCAGCGTCGACGGCTCGTGCAATCGACGGATCGAACGGGATGCGGGCGGCAACCGCTAGACCGGCGACAGCTTCGATGTCGAGCGTGCGCAACGCACGGCCCGGTTCTTCGATCTCGACGATGTCGTCGACGAGGACCGGCAGCTTCGAGAACCGGCGCAACGCGAGGTAGCAAGCCCGCACCACGCAGGTGGTGCGGTCGCCACTCACACAGATGACCGAGCGAGGATCGACGACCTCAGAGACCGCCCCCACATCTGCGATGACGAGAGCGCTGAGCGCCTTCATCGCTTCGACGAAGCGGACCGCTCGGTCAGGTGTTGTTGGTCCAAATGATTTGGGGCCGGCGAGCATCAGCGAAAGGTTCGGAGCAACGTCGAGGAGCAAGTGGCCGAGCGCATCAGTGCCGACCTCATCTGACGCGGCGAGCCAGTCGTGCACGCCGTGCTTTCCTTCGACGTCCAGCCCGAACACGTGGGCGAGATCGCCACCAAAATCGATCAGCACCGTTGGCTGCAGGCGTGCGGACTCCAACGCCGTCGCGGCAGCGACTACGGAGGTTCCCACTCCCCCTTTGGGAGCACAAAACGACCAGAACATGACTTCCTTGCGACGCGACTGCGTCGGTTAGCAACAGGGGAAGTTGGCCACGTGGGCGAGCGGGCGGACCGATGGTCACGCCGATATCGAACACTCGCGCACACCAGCCGCGCCCGTCAAGTGCTTTCTAGAAGCGGTGGACTATCCGAATTGCACGAACATCGAGGCCTCAACCTCCTAATGTGGGATCCATGGCCGAGATAACTACCGCTCGCGCCTCGAATGTCGGCGCCTTCTTTGATCTCGATAAGACGACCATCGCCAGTGCGGCGTTGTTCGCGTTTAGCCCTGCGCTCAAAGACGCCGGGTTCATTTCCACCCGACTGATCTTTCGAGCGGTGTGGGGCCGGCTGATGTTCATGTATCTCGGGGCCAGCCATGAACGCATGGAGGACATGCGTAACAACGCTCTCCAGATTTGTGCCGGCTGGGACCAGCGAGAGGTCAGCCACCTCGTGAGTGGAGCGCTCCAGGACG
>CAZTDG010000065.1:0-14187 GCA_964612655.1 uncultured Acidimicrobiales bacterium
GTAGTGGGCCTAGCTGGAGTCGAACCAGCGACCTCACCCTTATCAGGGGTGCGCTCTAACCAACTGAGCTATAGGCCCTCAAACTTCTAGGGAAGCGAGAAAACCGTACCGAGTTAGCCTCGCCGCGGCAACGTCGAGATCGGTCGAGCCGTCTCTTCTTCGACGACGGTGACTCGGACACCGCCGGTCAGATCGCTGATGAGGTTCAACAAAATGGCGATTAGCACCATGAAACCAGTGAACGTGACGGCAAGTACGAGGCCGCCGAGAGCGACAGCTTCAAAGATGCGCTCGCCTTCGAAGGTGAAGTCCTCGAGGGCGAATAGTTCTTCAGCGAACTGTTCAATATCGTTGATTACGCCCGACGTCTGTGCCGCGTTCCAAAGCAAGACGCCTGCGACCATCGTGACGACCCACATGCAGAAGTTGAAGAGCAGCCCGACCTTGAGCACGGACCACGGTTCGATGTGACGGACGAGTCGACGTACTTTGCGGGCCCGAAGACGGCGGTCCTGAATGCGCTCGACAATGGCGGGTCCACGCTCATCAGGGATGGCTACAGATGATGCTGCAGTCGCGGTAGCGGGCGCGTTGGATGAGCCTTCGTCACCGAAGAACTCGTCCGCACGTTCAGAAAACGAATCGACCTGTTCGGGTACGAGAATCGTCTCCTCAGAGTCATCTATGGCAGTCACAGAAAATGAGTCTATTCGATGGAGAGCCTGACGGCGATGCGCCCCGGATAGATCTCGGTCGAGCACGCGATCCTGTCCTCGGTGTGGCGCGTTAAGGCACCGGGATAGCGAGCCGTTCTGCAGCTGCTTCGGCCTCGACGCCGTCGACGATAACGACCACGCGAGTGATCGTTCCCGTGAGGTCGATCGAGAGCAATCGTGCACCGTTGAGCTCCGCTGCTCGAGTAGCCGAGTCGGGCCCAGCGGCGGCGCCAGCTAAGGCTGCGGCATCGGCAGCTGACCTCGCTGCGGCCGCGTTGTTCGCTGCTTCACCAACGACACCCACGCCGACAGCGACCGTTCCAGAAATCGCAATGGCACCTATCGCCATCCATGCACTCATCAGATTCACTTCCTCACATACACCCGGACAACCCGGTAACAGATGGGGGAAGTGTGTTGGCGAGCGCCGGGGATGACCCTAGTCGCTGTCCTCGTCGGACGCTTCGGGTTCGTCGTCTTGGTCGGTCTCGACAGCTTCGTCAGCGACAACGTCATCGGTAGCCGTGTCGCCGTCGTGTCCATCACCGGCTTCGCCCTCAACGTCGTCGCCCTCGTCATCTTCGGAGGCCAAGACCCGCGCAACCGCAGCGACATGGTGTCCATCGTTGACGTTCATGACTCGTACTCCGGACGCACTACGGCCTTGCACCGAGATGTCGTTGACCGCGGTTCGGATGAGCGTGCCACCATCGCCGATCAGCATGATCTCTTCGCCTTCGGCAACCATGAAGGCCGCTACGACCTTGCCCTTCTTCTCGTTCACCTTGATGCCGCGAACGCCTAGGCCGCCGCGTCCCTTTTGTGGGTACTCGTCCAGCTCGGACTGTTTGCCGTAGCCCTCGCTGGTCACGATGAGCAGGTTTGTGTCTTCCTGTTCGCGTGCACATGCCACGAGTTCGTCGCCTTCGCGGAACTTCATGCCCCGAACGCCGGCAGCGGTTCGGCCCATTGGGCGGACCGCTTCTTCGTCGAAGCGAATCGTCTGACCGTTCTGCGACACGAGGAAGACGTCTTGGCCTTCGTTCAGCGGAATGACGTCCATCAGCTCGTCGCCGTCGTTCAACTTGATGGCGATCAGGCCAGCCTTCAAGTTGCTGTCATAGGCATTGAAGAGCGTCTTTTTGACCCGGCCGAGCTTGGTCGCAAAGAACAAGTAACGGTTGGTCTCATAGTCACGGGTGTCGATGATCGCCTGGATCTTCTCTTCAGGCTGGAGCTGCAACAGGTTGACGATGGCCGTGCCGCGGGCGGTGCGGCTCGTCATTGGGATCTGGTGCGCCTTGAGGCGATAGACCTTGCCCCGGTTGCTGAAGAACAACAGGTAGGCGTGTGCCGTGGTGTGGATCATGTTGACGACGTAGTCATCATCCTTGAGGTTCGATGCCCCGGCCACGCCGCGACCGCCGCGGCTTTGGGTGCGGAACTCGTCGATCGACATGGTCTTGACGTAGCCGCCAGAGGACATCGTGAACACGAGGTCTTCGTCGTCGATGAGGTCTTCAATGTCGATCTCGCCTGGATCGTGCATCAATTCCGATCGTCGTGGATCTGCCTCTTCTTCTTTGACCTCGAGAAGCTGTTCCTTCATGACCTCGCGAAGTCGGCCTTCGTCGGCGAGGATCAGCTCGAGCTCGGCGATGGTGGCTCGGAGCTTTTCCATTTCTTCTTCGAGGTTGGCTCGACCCAAACGGGTCAGGCGGCTGAGCGGCATATCGAGAATATGGTTCGCCTGAATTTCGGAGAATTCAAACGGATCGGCCATGAGTGCATCTCGTGCAGCAGCCTTGTCTTCGGAGGCACGGATCGCCGCGATGATTTCGTCGATGAGATCGAGCGCCTTGATCAAGCCCTCGGTGATGTGGGCTTTGCGGAGCGCTTCGTCGAGGCGGTACTGGCTTCGGCGAGTGATGACCTCAACCTGGTGCGCAATGTAGGGCACCAGGAGTTCGCGAAGGTTCAACGTGCGCGGCACGCCATCGACGAGGGCGACGGCGTTCATGCCGAAGCTGGTCTGCAGCGGAGTGCGCTTGTAGAGGTTGTTCAATACGACCAGCGCAGGGGCGTCGCGCTTGAGCTTGATCTCGATCTTGGTTTCGCCCTTGGACGAAAAGTCGTTGATGTCGGAGATGCCGTCGAGTTCTTTGGCGGCGAGCAGCTCTTTGATCTTGGAGAAGACCGAGTTAGGGCTGACTTGATAGGGAAGCTCGGTCACGACGATGGTGTCGTTGGTCTTGCCTTCAACGATTTCGGCCTTGGCACGCATCTTGATGCTGCCTTTGCCGGTTCGGTACGCATCGGCGATTCCGGAGCGGCCCATGATCAAGCCACCGGTTGGGAAGTCGGGCCCCTTGACGAACTGCATCAAGTCGCCAGGCTCTGCCTCGGGGTTGTCGATGAGGTGGATCGTCGCATCGATGACCTCGCCCAGGTTATGTGGCGGGATGTTCGTGGCCATACCAACAGCAATGCCCTGGCTGCCGTTGACCAAGAGGTTCGGGAACCGGGCGGGGAGAACCGACGGTTCGGAAAATTCACCCGAGTAGTTGTCGATGAAGTCGACCGTGTTCTCATCGATGTCTGCGAGCAGGCGGAGGGCGAGCGGATCCAACCGGCACTCGGTGTATCGCGCAGCTGCGGGAGAATCGTCGGGTGTGTAGCCGAAGTTGCCCTGGGGTTCGATGAGCCGGTGACGCAGCGAGAAGTCTTGAGCCATGCGAACGAGGGAGTCATAGATCGCCGAGTCGCCGTGCGGGTGGTACTTGCCCATGACCTCGCCGGTAACGCGAGCGGACTTGATCGTGGCTCGGTCAGGGTTGGCGTTGAGTTCGTTCATCCCCCACAGAATTCGACGGTGCACGGGCTTGAGTCCGTCGCGTACGTCGGGGAGCGCGCGAGACACGATGACCGACATCGCGTAGTCGAGGAACGAGCGTTCCATCTCCTCTTGAATGTCGATCGGTTCGATCGCGAATTCTGGGCCACCGCCACCTTGGGTCACGTCGCTCATCGGGGCTCCATCTCCTCGTTCGAGAACGCTGGATTTACTGGCTCAAATCAAGGATCTGACCGCGTAAATGACAGCCCTGTAAGTCTACCACTCAGCAGTGCTAGGTGGGGTCAAAAACGAGGTGAAACGGTGTGATTCAACAGGCCACAATGACGCGGCCAACATCGGCCCAAACCCCGCCCATTTGGGCGGACCAGGCGAAGGTGTCGCCAGCCAGGGTGAGGGCGTCGTTTCCTTCGAAGTAGGTGCCAGTGGTGGTGGGGTAGCACAACCCAGGAATGCCAAATTGCGCCGTACCAGCTTCGAAGCTCGGCCGACGGTATGACAGGCCAAGGATCGGGTCGGAGAAGCTAACAGAGCCAACGTTTGTTCCACTACTGGCTCGGTCGACAAGCACGATGAAGGTCGCTGCCAGGGTGCCCGCTGGGATGGTCGCCCCCTCGGAGCTATTGCCGCTGAAGTTCCCGTCGCTCGCTCGATCGACGACGAGATCCTGGGCGAGTGGCGCACAGGTTGTCTCCTGGAAGACGAACGTGTCGTCATCGTTTTCCTGGACGTTGCGTTTGATCGAGGGCGGCGGATCGATGACCAACACATTCTCCGAAGAGGTGATGTACGGACGAAGCGTCGAGCCCATAGCCGTTGCGATCGCCGCAAAGCTCACCACTGAGGGTGTGACCCACAGCGCGGTAGAGCCCTTCAAAACCCCGCGCCGATCTAGTACTCGTTCGTCATTTTCCCCGTGTGGCACACGGATCTATCGGCACCATCCCTAACAAAGTTAGTTGGATGGAAAACCGCTAGATATCAAGGAAACGAACGTCTTTGGCGTTCGTTTGAATGAAGTGTTTGCGACGTTGAACGTCTTCGCCCATAAGCGTCGAGAACACCTCATCGGCCATGGCAGCTTGTTCGACCGAAACCTGCAACAGCGTGCGGTCACCAGGGTTCATGGTGGTTTCGGCGAGCTCCTGCCACTGCATCTCGCCGAGGCCCTTCAGGCGCTGGAAGTCCTTCTTGTGCTTCGGGTGCGCTTCGGTGAAGTCGTCTTTCTCACGGTCGTCTTTGAGGTACACCTTCGACTTGCCCTGGGTGGTTGAGTACAGGGGTGGCTGAGCGATGTAGACGTGATTGTGCTCGACGAGTTCTCGCATCTGACGGAAGAAGAACGTGAGCAGCAGGGTGCGAATATGGCTGCCGTCGACATCGGCGTCAGCGAGCAAGATCACCTTGTGGTAGCGGATCTTTTCGATGTCGAATTCTTCGCCGATTCCCGCACCGATTGCTTGGGTGAGTGTTTGGACCTCATTGTTTTTGAGCATCTTGTCGATGCGAGCACGTTCGACGTTGAGGATCTTGCCGCGGATCGGCAAGATCGCCATGGTCTTGGGGTCACGGGCCTGAATCGCCGACCCACCCGCGGAGTCACCCTCCACGATGAACAGCTCTCGCTCGCGCGGATCCTTGGAGGAGCAGTCCTTGAGCTTCTCAGGCATGCCTGCGCCATCAAGAGCGGTCTTGTTGCGAATCGTGTCACGCGCGGCTCGGGCGGCCTCGCGGGCCCGCTGAGCGGCGATGGCCTTGTTGACGATCGCCTTGGCTTCGTTCGGGTTCTCTTCGAGCCACTCGGCGAGCTTTTCGTTCGTTGCCTTCTCGACCATGGAACGCACCGACACGTTGCCGAGCTTGTCCTTGGTTTGACCCTCGAACTGTGGGTCTTGCAATCGAACCGAGATGATGGCGGTGAGGCCCTCGCGCACGTCGTCGCCGCTGAGGGTCTCGGACTCCTTGAGAATGTTCTTGTTTTGGCCGTAGGCGTTGATAGTACGGGTGAGCGCTGATCGGAAGCCGGTCTCGTGCATACCGCCGCCGCCGGTCGTGATGCCGTTGGCGAAGCTGTGTAGGCCATCGGCGTTAAAGCCGGTGTTCCATTGGAACGCGATCTCGACCTCTTGGTCCTCTTCCTTGACCTCGTAGTAGCCGACCTTCGCGAAGAGCGACTCTTTGGCTTCGTTGACGTGACGGACGAAGTCGATGATGCCGCCCTCGTAGTGGAACTCGACCCAACCGTCTTCACCTGCGTCCTCGTGCGGCTCTTCCCGGCGGTCATCGCGGAACCGAATGCGGAGGCCTCGATTGAGGAACGCCATCATTTGGAATCGGTCGAGCAGCGTCTGCGCGCGGAAGTCGACTTCTTCGAAGATCGTGTCATCGGGCCAGAAACGCACGGTCGTGCCGGTTCGGTCATCTGGTGCGTCGCCGCGAACTTCGAGCTTGGTCTTGATGTTGCCGCCGGTTTCGAAGTCCATGTAGTGATGGTTGCCATCACGGTCGATCTCGACCTGCACGCTCTTGCTGAGCGCGTTGACCACCGAGATGCCGACGCCGTGAAGGCCGCCCGACACCTTGTATCCGCCGCCGCCGAACTTGCCGCCTGCGTGAAGCACGGTCATGACGACCTCAGCTGCAGACATGCCTTCGTACTTGGGGTGTTCGCCGACCGGAATGCCGCGGCCATCGTCACGCACCTCGGCGGAGCCGTCTTCGTGGATGACGACGTCGATGACCGAGCAGTAGCCGGCCATGGCTTCATCGACGGAGTTGTCGACGACCTCGTAAACGAGGTGGTGGAGACCTTGGGGGCCGGTCGAGCCGATGTACATACCCGGCCGTTTCCGCACGGCTTCGAGCCCTTCGAGGACTGTAATGTTCTCCGCGCTGTACGAGTCCGGTGAATCGGCCACGACATCTCCTTCCGCCGTAATTTCCCGGCTGCAGCCCAAGGCCCCTACGACCTTGAAAAATGTGGGAATTACGACGTTGTAAGTCTACCAGAAGGGGTGTGACAAAGGTCTGAGTTTGGCGGGAATCTCCAAAGTTATCCACAGGGATGCTCGGCGTGCATTTTTGATGGGCATCTCGGCCACTACAACCAGGCCGAGTCGGCAACGAAATCACCCAACGTGGCCACCCGGTCAGTGCCCTTCGCCACCGGCTGACAACGACTAATGTCATAGCGATGACCGCGCCGACGCCACCGAACGGACCTCCCACGCCACCGCATCAACCCGGCACGGAGCCATCCATACCGTCCGCCAGCCAACAGGCACCGGCGGCACCTACCCAGACCGCAACAGCACCCGTGCCACCAGCACCCGCTCGTTCGCAACCCACGCCCCCGCCGACCACCGAGAAAAGACCCCACCTGAGCTACCGCCAGTTCTTGGGTCGAGCCCTCACCGCGTCGTTGGTCGCCCCGGTCGGATTCTTGATCGCCGGGCTGGCCTTCTTTGGCCTCGTCGCAGGCTGCGCCGCAGCACTCTCTAGCCAGCCCGTCGACACCGGCCCTCTGTCGGTCACCCAACACGTCGATGGGGTTGACGGAGCCTCGAATCGCATCCTCGTCGTCGACGTGAGCGGCACCATCTTGGCCGAAGGCGGTGGCCTCGGTCCGTTCGGCGGTGTCATTGCCGGTGGCGACGTGATCCAATCGCAGCTCGAAGCCGCGGCCGAGGACGCGAGCATCGATGCGGTGATCCTGCGGCTCAACACCCCAGGCGGTTCGCCGGTCGGGTCGGCTCGCATCTCCGAAGGTGTCAACGCCGTGCAAGATGCCGGTAAGCCCGTGATCGCGCACGTCACCGAGATCTCCGCATCGGGTGGCATGTGGGCTATGGCTCCAGCGGATCGCATCGTGGCCTCAAACGGCGCACTCATCGGATCGATCGGCGTTCTCTTCGGGCCGTTCTCCCAATTCGACGACGTCGTAGCGATCGATGGCGGCCTTCTCGGCGGTGGGGTAACCACCACCGGCGGAATCGACCAGTTCTTCATCAGCGCGGGCGAAGGCAAAGACGCGGGCGACCCATTCCGTAACCTGACTCCCGAAGAACAGGAAATGTTCCAGAACCTGGTCGATGCCAGCTACGAAGATTTCGTCGATCACATCGCAACGAATCGAGAGATCTCACCGGCGACGATCATCAACGAACTCGGTGCGAGCGTGTTCGATGCCGACGATGCGGTCGACAACGGCCTAATCGACGAGACCGGCAACTTCGACCGAGCCCATGAGTTGGCCGCAGAGCTCGCCGGGTTCGAAGGGGACTACGACGTTCGCTCGATCGGCAGCGATCTCGGAATCATTGGCGACCTCCTCGGCGTACGAAACGAAGCGCCGGTCGCAAACGTGAGCAGCATCTGCTCACCAACACCGAGAGCTCACGTCTTCTTCGGTGACCTCGGCGCCTGGTGCCGATCGAACTAGTTCGTGAAGGTAGAGACAAAGCCCTGGAGCGCCGTCGACCCGACGACTCGTGACGAGTGCGCTCGGCTCTGGGAACGGGTTTGGCCCAGCGGTGACACTCCTGACATCGAGGCACGGCTGGCGAAGTTAGAGGCTCTCACTCCCGATCATGAAAGCCACTTCGTGCACATCGCCCGAGATGCTTCGGGCCAGATCGTTGCGGTGGCGCGAACCTTTGAACACCAGGTGGGTTACCAAGACGAGGAGCGCACGGTCATAGCGCTCGCAGGCGTCTGCTCGGACCCCGACCGGCGTGGTGACGGGTTCGGCGATGCGGTTGTGCGAGAAGCGTTCGAACGCGTCGATGACCTGGGATTTCCAGCGCTGTACCAAACACCGGTACCCGACTTCTACGAGCGCTTCGGCAGCCGCGTGATCGACAATGACATCACCACCTCCAAACCCGACGCGAAGTCCTTTGATGACGACTGGGCGATGATCCACCCCGCAAGCACCGAGTGGGACGACGACGTCATCATCGATCTCCGAGCCGACGGCTGGTAGCCGACGCTCAGAAGTAGTTGGCCCAGCGCTAGAAGTTCTTGGATCGGAACCGTCGGAGTTCGCTGGACACTCGTTTACGGGCACGTCGTTGTCCGCCTTCGATTCCGATCCGTTCATCGAGGGCCTCGAGCACCCGAACGATGCGGTCGGTGTCGGGCTCCCATCCGTTGCTCTCACATTCACGCGTCCAGTCGGCCAAGGTGCGGTGACCCCGCCGCCCGTTGCAACGCTTGCACGCGGCGACCTCGTTCTCGATCCAGCTGGGCCCGCCCTTCACTTTCGGGATGACGTGCTCGGTCGTCGCCTCGACCAGCCCCTCCCCCACGACGCGCCCACACCACACGCACGTATCACCGTCGCGTTCGAGGATCAGTTCGAGTCGTTGCCTTCGATTCAGCATGACCATCCAAACCGTACCGACCGCGTCCCGGCTCGGCCTGATCGCCGCTAGATGAATCGAGCTACGGCCCCGAAATTACGCGAGGAAGACCTCGACGTTGTCGATTCCCCACGACTCGTCCCTGATCCGCTGGAGACCAGAACCGAAGAAGTCGAACTGGATCGTCGGGTCGGTGTGGTCGATCTCCACGCAGTACTGGATGACACGGTCGGTCCAGTACACGCCGGTCGTAAACCACAGCTGTGCCGGGCCCTGGATGATGGTTCCGCCCGCCGGAGCGTTCGACGTGCTGTAAGGCTCGTTCCAAATCACGGAGCCATCGATGGCGAAACCGAATCTGTCGGGTCCACCAAAGGGGGCGGAGTCGGCATCCCACGAGTCATTCACGAAGAGGTCAAAGCAAATCCGAACGCAATTGTGCGCGGGTAGAGCCATGCGCAGCGAGACCGTGTCGTTGTTGAACCGTCCCAAGATGGTGTTGGTCGGGATTGGCATTTCCGTCTTGGTGTTGCTCCACGAGGCGACGCCCGGCGCACCGATGGCGCCCTCGAAGTCCTCGGCGTAGAAGAGGCGGTAAGGCACGGACGGCTGAGCCGCAGCGACGCGGTCCAGCCCGATAACGCTTGGGGCTACCCACACGCCTGTGGCAACAGCCCCAGCGGTTAGAACCCGCCGCCTCGACATGTGTCCGCTCGTCGTACTCATGGTTGTTCCGTCGACAAAAGGACCGTCGCCTTGAGTTTTCGCTAGCCGAACCGTTCAGCCCTTCCGGCGCAGAATGCTCAACGTTTCTCGCATCTGGGTGAGGCCGCGTTCTTGCATCGCAGCCGCCCGCTCGATGACCGACTCATCGACCAGCGTTTCAATCTCGAACTCTTCGCCGAACAACGCATCGATCTCGTCGAGCGGAACCGAATGCGGCGGGCCACTCATCTCGTTCTGGTCGTAGGTGAATGACACGAGGAACCACGGCGCTGCCGCACGGAGTTGCATCGTGAGCACCTGGGCATAGCGCCGCCGAATATCGGGTGGAAGTGCCACGATGCTCGCCCGGTCATACACCGCATCGATTCGGTCGAACACGGCCGCCGGGAGTTCAAACAGATCGCCTCGCCAGAGTTCGTAGGGACCAGCTCGGTAGACGGCGAGCGGACCGACCTCTTCGATCTCGGGAGTCAGCCCGACCATCTCGAAAAACTCGTCCACGGCGATCTCGCTGACCTCTACACCGATGATGGAGTGCCCCTGTTCGGCGAGCCACACCATGTCGACGGTCTTGCCGCACAACGGCACAAAGACCGTGGCGTCCGTGGCTACTCCGAGCGTCGACCAATGTTCGGCTAGCCAGCGATGGGGATCCCCTTGGTCGAAGCCTCGTCGTCCCTGCTGCCAACCTTCGATCCAGTACTCGGGCTTCATGGTGTCAACCTAGCCTCGGGGTCAGTAAACGAGTCTTCTCTCTAGTCGAGAAACCAGTCGACCCAGTCCCAGATGAGTGGACCCCAGAGAAGCGCAGTGACGACAGCCGAGAGCAAAGCGGCGGCAACCATCGTCTGCGTGATTCTTCGCGAGCGGCTCAGCCGGCGGACTCCGAGCGTTGCAAGGCCGAAGACCGGTATGAAGGTGAAGACATTGAGGAAGACAAACCAGGGTGAGAGGTCGTCGAGGCTCTGCGGTCTCGGCTCCGCCTGAATGGTGTAGATCTCAAAGAGGGTTGCTCCCCCTCTGCTTGCACGGTCGCCTACATCGGCCTCCAACCCGATCAGCCCAGCGAGAAGGTGCACGCCTATTGCCGCGCTGGCGGCGATCACGAACCATGCGCCCATTCGCCGTCCGGGTATCGCATCTGGCGCAATGTCCTCCTTGGCCACCACTTTCGGTATCCATGTGGAGGTCGCGGCCAAGATCAACAGCGAAGCGATGAACAGCGTCGTGTTCATGCCCGGAACCGCGCTCTCGCGCCGCACGCTGACCGTGATCGCTCGCCGCTCCTCGTCGCGCTCGACCGACCAGAACTCGTTGCTAAACCCAGCACCTCGATTCCGAACGACGACCTCCCGACCGCGGTTGTCGAAGCCGGAGCGCTCAAGAAGAAACTGTTGGTCGGTAATCTCGGTGAGCGGCGTTCGCGTGCTCGGAACGATGAACGTGATCTCCACGAGGTCGAGCTGCTCGAATACTCCCCTGTCGAAGTCACGCTCGACTCGAAAGTCCTCGTCCTCGGCAACCTCTGGCGGAAGGGTGACGATGTGGGCCAACGATTGCGCCACGACGTCCTTCTGTACATACACATAGGCGGGAAGCGCCGCCGCCAAAACGAGTAGCAGGGCGACAGTGGCTCGGACGGCTCGGGACTGCGAACCGACCCCGGTCGTTGGGCTTCGATCTACCGCCGACCCGAGCTTCTCCCCAGCCAAGACACGCTCGGCGAAGGTCTTCGCTGCCCAGAGGAATACGGCCGCACCGGCGAGTCCTGCGAGTGTCGAGAGCGTGGCGCGCGACGCAGAGATGGTTCCAAACTGGTCGCGATAGACGGCGTCGCCTTGGAAGAAGAGCCGCCATAACCCGCGCACTGGCCCGGCCACTCCCTCCGTGGTCCGCCAGTCGAAGAACTGCGACACGGTGCCAACAAAAGCGCTCGCCACCCATTGCGTCACGAGCAGCCCGAACACCCCGTAGAGGGCTCGTCGCACTAGCCCCTCGTCGGGGTCGCTGTTGCTCGTGATCACGCTCAGGCTCAGCACCACGACAGTGCCGATAAAGCTGAGCTTGGTGATGGCGAGCACCGACAATGGATAGCTCGTGCCGCTCTGGGCGGCGAGCGGGTCATAGGTGAAGAGCAACACCGCGCACACCACTGCGCCCACCGCAATGGTGGCCGCCAAGGCCGCAGACGAAGCGAGGACGATACGGGCCGAGCGCTGTCCGGTGACCGGGGTCTGGAGGTGGTGCGGCGCTCGCAACCACGCGGTCAGTGCAGCGAGCAGCGGCAGCCCAGCACCGATCAGCCACGCGAGCCAGAACTGGCTTTGGGGTCGCTCCCCAGCTGCGGCCGCGACGTCTTGGGCATCGGGCCAGCTACCCAGCTCGGGCACCTCACTGACCGAGTCCGAGCTTTGGGTGGGGTCTGCGATCGTGTCGACGGTGAGGCCGAAACGTGCGCTGAAACCTCCAAGCCCGAGCACGGCGATCAGTAGCGCAACTCCGACTCGATAGGTCGCTGCCCTGCGGCGACGACGTGTGGCAACTGCGGTCGTCACCCGATCCCAGTCGGCGTGGGTCGACGTCAGGTCGTCGCTGGTGTCAGCCATTGCATCCGTGAGGAGTTCTTCGAGGGCGTTCATGGTTCAGTCCTCTCGTCGAGCAACGTCCCAAGGCGTTGGGTGGCTCGGTGTAGGTGGGTCTTGACCGACCCGGAGCTGATGTTCAAGGTCGATGCGATCTGCTCGACGGTGAGGTCTTCGTAGAAGCGCAACACCACGACCTGGCGTTGCCGTATCGGCAGTTCCCCGATGGCACGACGAATGTGTTCGTTCGGCCTCTCGGGATCGGTGTGGACCTCGGCCGACGCCTTGGCATGTTTGCGCTCCAATATCGCCCGCTTGACCTTCGATCGGCAGCCATTGACCACGGTCGTGCGCACGTAGGCCGAAAGCGCAGTTGGGTCGTCGAGGATCGGCGGACGCTCCACGATGCGAGCAAAGCTGTCGTGAACAAGTTCTTCGGCGACCATACGCGAGCCGACGATCCACTCGGCGAGCCCAACGAGACGGTTGAGGTCGTTGCGATACACCGTTTCGATGTTCGAGCTGAAGTGCACAACGGGCGCGGGTTTCGAGCTATCGCTGCGCCCTCCCGATTGTCGAACCACTGGTGCTTCCACACCAAATAGACGCCCGTCCATACCCATAACGTTGACACAGACCGTCAACTTTTCGGCAAAGACTGCTGTCGATACTGTGGTCCGACCCCAAAGGTGCGCAAATGGCAATCACGGCGATCGAGCGAATCCGGTTCGAGCCCGAGCCTTCGAAGGGTTCGCGCTTCATCGCGACCGTCGTACCCGTGGCTGATGAGTCGGTCGCTAAGGCGGCCCTCGCGGAGATTCGGGCGGAGATGCCTGACGCCGGTCATCACTGTTGGGCTTGGAGGCTCGCGTCACCGGCAATCGATCGAGCTAGCGACGACGGCGAACCCAGCGGTTCTGCGGGAAAGCCCATCCTCGCCCAACTCGTCGGGCGCGAACTGGTCGACACCGCAGTGATCGTGACTCGGTATTGGGGCGGCACGAAGCTTGGCGTTGGCGGACTGGTTCGCTCCTATGGGCGGGCGGCGGGCGAAGCGCTCGATCGGGCGAAGGTTGTCCCGTGGGTTGCGAAGATGGCGGCGACGGTCCTTCACGAACATGGGGACACCGACGCGGTCGTGCGGGCGCTCGCAGCCGCCGGTGCAACCGATGTCGACGTCGGCTACAGCGCGAGCGTGACCCGTCTCATCGAGGTGCCCGCCGATGCCCTGCACCAAGTCGAAGCGGCCCTCGCCGACGCCACCGCGGGTCGAGCAACGATGAGCTACGACGAGCCATCAAGGCCATGAGCTTGGGGTCCTCCGACGCTGCGGTCATCGAGCACGTCTCGGAGTTCTGCTCGGACAACATCTTGGGGCACGGTCGTGACGCGCCGCTTTCGAAAGTAGCGCCTCAACATCACTCCGAAAGTGAAGAAAACAATCCCGACGACGCCAAGAGCAATAGGGAGGAGCCAGTTGGCAACGAGAGAATCGACCCGAGCATCGTCGGGGGCCCCTTCTCGATACCGGATCTCAACCGAGTCACCGACGGCGTGGGCAGCGGGGCGCTGGGACACTCGACTCTCGAAGACGTAGGTCTGGCCATCGGTGGCCTCAAACTCGATGATCGGAGCGAACCGATCATCTTCACCAGGTGGTCGTTGCGTCCGCAGATCGATGACCTCGCCGGTCCCACCGATCGACTCTGATCGGAACGACCAGGTGTCGAAGGCCGCCCACAGGCCGACCGCTACGAAGAGCAGCCCCACGGCCAGGATGAATCCCGGGAAGATGCGGTCGACTGAGTGTGTTCCGAAATCAGGTTCAGCTCGGTCCATCAATCCTGTCTTCCACAGATTCGTCGTCGACGTCGAGTTTTGCCTACAGCAACCACCTACCAGGAGATTCCCATGGCCCGCATCGAACCCCTCACACGCGAAGACCT
>CAZTDG010000066.1:0-10476 GCA_964612655.1 uncultured Acidimicrobiales bacterium
GTCCTCGCCACAGATCACGTCGTTGCCGCCGCGACCGTTGATCACGTCGTTGCCAGAGGTTCCGACGATCACATCGTTGCCCTCGGTTCCGATGAGGCCGCTAACGGTGGCGGCGAGTCCTGCGCATTCGAGCGATGCCGCTGCTGGAGCTGATGTGTCGGGCGATGCGGCGAGTGCGGCGGCCTGTCCTCGGGCTGTTTGCGGCCGACAGTCGGCGCTTCCTTGCACGATGCGCACGGTCCGATCGATGCCGGGCACCGAGCACGTCTCAAACGTGCCGTCTGGCCAACGAATCTCAAGCGGTGCGACTCGCGTTGCCGAGCCCAAGCCGAAGTGCAACGTTCGTTCATCTTGGGACCGGTGATAGCGGTGGCCGCTCTCTCGGACTTGCCAGTTTTCTGTACCTAGGAATACCTGTGCTCCGATCGCGTCAGGATTCGACCCCTCGAGGTCGATGCGAAGCCAGTGGCCCTCGCCGCCCTGGTTGAGTGCCAACTGATCAGGGGCTCGATCGAAGTCGTAGCCGCTGGCGATAACCGCGTCGATCCATCCGTTGCCGTCAACGTCGGCGGTCACGATCGCAGCAGGGGTTTCTGCGATGGTCGCTGGGAAAGCTCCGACACCTGCGTCAGTAAAGTTGCCCCGGCCGTCGTTGAGCAACAACACGTTGCGATCCTGACCTTCCTGGCGCTGAGCGCACCCGGCCAAAATGTCGAGGTCGCCGTCGTTGTCGAAGTCCGCTGCGGCGCCAGAGCGGCAGTTGTCGAGATCGGCCCCGCCCGGGATGGAAACGGTTCGACCGTTGCCAGCTTCGGTCACCTCGTAGGCCACGATCGGCCACCCGCCAGCACTTTGGGAGGTATTGCCGTGGAACGCGATGAACTCGGGATACAGGTCATTGTCGAAGTCGCCGACGAGCACCTCACGGATTGGTAGCGAGGTGTCGGTTCGCCGGATGGCCGGGTTCGAAGGAGCGACCAGTCGGTCCGTGCCGACCGCAATGGAGTCTTCGGCGATGGTGAACACGTCGTGGGTCACGACGATGTTGTTCGTTCCTGGGCCCGTGGAGGTCAACTGGGCGATGCGTACGTGAAAGTCCGTGATGACTTCATTCGGATCGGGCACCACAGTCCACTGCGTTCCGTCACCGTTGTTTAGGTACAGCTCGCTCGGTATGAGCTGTCGTTCGTTCTGAGGAATTGGGTCGCTTCGAAGGTCAAGGTTCGAGAGCAAGGCGTCCATGTCGCCGTCGTTGTCGAAGTCGAAAAACAGAGGTTGGCGACCGCGTCCGAACGGGTCGGATAGTTCACCTTCATCAACCAGCGTCAATTCGCCACCATCGTTGCGGAACAACCGATTGGCATTGTTGCGACCGTTCTGTTCGAAAAGGTCTTCATCGCCGTCGCCATCGAGGTCAGAGAAAGCCACGCCGTGACTATCCGGACCGGTGGTTTGGGTGGCTCCATAGCTCGAAGCCGTGCGCACCTCGGCACCGGCGGTACCAAGGTCGACGAGCGCCTCGGACTGGTTGCCGTGGTTGTTGTTCCAGATATCGACTCCAGGGCCACCAAGGTCTTCGGTAACTCCCAACCCCCAACCGGGCGAGTTTCCGTTCAAAACCGAGGACGGCAGCGTGGAGACCGATAGCCCGTTCCAACCGTTGGCTCCCGTCGCCACAGGAGCGAGTACGCCAGCGGCGACGACAGCAGCGATCGCAATCGCCGAGCGAGGTCGCCCACCTAGCCAGTCAGCCAGGATTCGCAAACGCTCTGCCATCACGTTGCGCCCTCCATACCTACGCGTATTCTGCTCCACTGCCCACTGAGAGTAAAGCGCGCCCGTTATCGAGCACGCAGCGCGTGTTCGAATGTTCGCGCATGTTTTCTAGCCGTTCAGCTGGATTGAGCTCGGGCGCCGGCCCAAAGGCCGGCGCCCAGCTTGTCTCTTTTGCGACGGAGGGGACGCTAAAGACCTAGTTACCTACTCGTGAGCTCGCACGTGTTGCGGCTCTCAACGTTGCCCTGGGGGTCGGGAGTGCACACGTCAACGCCTCCGCCGCCTACGAACTCATCGATGCCGGCGCCGCCGTCGAGGAAGTCGGCCCGGGTTTGCCCGATCAAGAGATCGTCGCCTCCGCCGCCGGTGAGCGAGTCGGCCTTGTTGCCGCCGCGAAGTTCGTCATCGCCACCGTTGCCGTTGATATCGTCGATGCCATCCTGTCCGCGAAGATCGTCGTCGCCGCTACCACCGGAGATCGTGTCGTTACCGCGGCCACCAATGACGACGTCATTCCCAGCACCGGCTTCCACGATGTCCGCACCCTGGCCGGCCTCGATTTCGTCATCGCCAGCACCGGCATCTACCCAATCACGGCCTTGACCGGCGTTGATGATGTCGTCGCCGCCAAGCGCACAGATCGTGTCCCGACCATCGAGACCGTCGATCACGTCGTCGCCCTCGGTTCCCAGGATTACGTCATGGCTGTTGGTCGCCTGTGCATTCGGGTTGAGCTGGAGATTGATCGTCACCTCGAGGCCGTTACAGCGCTCGGGGTCAGGATCGGGGTCCGGCTCCGGATCTGGTTCTGGGTCGGGCTCAGCGGGAATCGCTGGCTCGAGATCTGGTGTAGCTGCAACCGCTGACCGGAGCCCGGCTTGGGTTGACTCAACACAGTTGTCGCCGCCTTGTTCGATGGTGACCCGCTGGTTCACGTCGTCAACATCGCAGCGTTCGAAGGTGCCGTCTGGCCAGCGGATCTCGACCGGCGCGATCTCGTCTTCGCCACCGAGGCCGAAGTGCAGCGTGCGGCTGTCTTGACCACGGTGCAAGGTGTGACCGACCTCGCGGACCTGCCACTTGTCGGTGCCGACATATACGGCTGCGCCCTGCGCATCGGGGTTGTTCGTCGCTTCCAGGTCGATCTGGAGCCAGTTGTTCGAACCGCCCTGCTGGTTGAGAAGCACGAAGTCTTCGCCGGGTTCGGCGTCGAAACCGCCGCCGACGTAGGCGTCTACCCAGCCGTCACCGTTGAAGTCGGCAACGAGGGAGACCGCAGCGGTGGTGGTCATCGCCGATACCGGCATGACCGTGGGGAAGTTGCCCTGACCATCGTTGAGCAAGACCACGTTTTGGGTCTGGCCACCGGGTGAGAAGGCGCAACCACCGAAGATGTCGAGGTCGGCGTCGTTGTCGAAGTCGGCCAGCGAAACGGTCGCGCAGTTGTCGGCGAGTTCGGAGGTACTTACAACATCGAGTTGCTGGCTGTTGCCGTCGACATTGCGCATCGCGAGCGGCAACGAGCCGAGTAGATCCGGGATGCCGTCGCCGATGGGTTCACCATCGTCGTTGGTGTCGCCCTCGTCGTCGCTACCGTCTTGACGTGCTGCCACGATCTCCGGGCCGTTAGCCAGGTTGCCGTCGAGTTCACCGAACGCGAGGTCACGGATCGCAGATGCGTTGTTGTTGGCGCCAACCGACTGGATGACCCGATCGCCTTCGGCGATTCGTGCCGAGCCGACCGCAAGGGTGTGGTTGCCGATCGAGAACTGATTGCCCGTGACAATGACAGGGTCGTTGCCAACGCCGGTCGAGGTCAGCACGGCATAGCGGAGGTTCTGAGCGCCGGCGTCTAGTGATTCGCCTTCGTCGAAGAGAATGTTGTTCGTATCGGCGACCTCGGTGAAGTTTCCGTTGCCGTCGTTGGTGAACAGCGCCGATGGCGCGATGTCGGGCTCTCCATCTTCGTCCTGGTCGTTGAAACGGCTATCGAGCGCCGTAACCAACGCATCCATGTCGCCGTCCTCGTCGATGTCGACCATCAACACGGTACGAGCACGCATGAGTGGGTCTCCCAGGGTCCCCGTCTGCACGAGCTGGCCGTTGCGGTTTTCAAAGATGCGGGTGGCGTCGCCAGCACCGGCGGTTTCGATGAAGTCTTCATCGCCGTCGCCGTCGATATCGCTGAATGCACCGACGTGGCTGTCGGAAAGCGTGCCACCCGGCTGGGTTACCCGAAGGACCTGGTCGAACAACGTCGCAGTCGTCGTACCTTCGAAGTCGACGAGGGCTTCCGATGACACGGCATGGTTGTTGACCCACAGGTCGACCCCAGCCCCGCCGAGATCCTCGGTCACCGATGCACTGAACGCGGGAGCATCGTTGACGATGCCACCGTTGTCCTGGGAGTCGATCGACGATGGCGTCGACACCGCGCTCAAGCCCTGCCAGGCACCGGTCTGAGCACCAGCGGTACTGGCGATTGGCGGTGCCGCGACGGTTGCCGCAATCAATGCGGCGCCGAGAAAGGCGTGCCTGAACCTACGTAACATGATCAATCAATCCTTGAGACATTTGAGTACAACGAAGCCGAGTGTCGCCGCGGCTATCTGGCCTGAGTAGCCTGACTCAATAGTGACAGTCGCATACATCGCCTGACCCATCGGGCGCCCTTTACGTTCCTTTTCCGCGTGGACCTGCCACGCTGTGTGTAGGTGTCGGGCACCCACAGCGTGAGAAAGGCTCGAGCACCGCAAGACGTAACCAAAGACGATATGACCAGCATGCTCACCAAGCTCCGCGGCGGAGACCGCCAGCGATTCGAATCGCTGTTTACGAGCTCGGCGTTCCTCATCACCAACGGTCTGCTGTTCGTCAACTTGTTCATCTTGTCGAACGGCCTCGGTGCTGAAGGCCGCGGCATGGTGGCTGCCGCCTACGGCAACACGATCGTGATCGGATGGGCCTTCCAGATCGGCCTACCGACCGCGGCTGGTTTCTTCGCCAAAGATCTCAGTCACCGTCGCATCGCGATGTCGGCCTGGGCGATGGTGGCCGCAGGCGCTATTCCGGTAGCGATAATTCTGATCCCGTTCTTCGCGTGGCAGCTCAGCGGCGAGGTCTTCAGCGAGGGCGGCGAGACCCTGCGCAATTGGTACCTCGCGTTCATCGCGCTGCAACTGTTCAATGGCGTGTTCCTGTCCGCCATGTTCTGGCTCAGAGGCATCGGAAGTCTCGTCAAATACAACCTGCTGCTCGCCATCCCACAGGTGCTCATCACACTCGGTTACGTCGTGTTGTGGATCAGTGGGAACCTAACGGTCAACAGCGCGTTGGCATCCACGTTCATCATGTTGGCGATCGGATGGATCGTCGGGCTCACGTCATCGGACTCGTGGCCCGGACGCGGATTCTCGAGAGAGATCTTCGGGCAAGTTCGCAACTACAGCTTGAAAGCATGGGCGGGGAACCTGTCATTCTTCGTGAGCCTCCGCGTCGATCAGTTGTTGCTGGTCAGCTTCGTCGACTCCGCACGGCTCGGTGTGTACGCCGTGGCCGCCGCGATTTCCACACTGTCAGGGCCGATCGCCCGAGGCTTTGCCCAAGCACTGCTCCCCTTCATCCGCAAGGCAGAGAGCGACGACGAGCGCTTGGCTCGCATCAACACCACGATTCGACAAGTCGCCGGATTGAGCTTCCTGGTGCTGGGGCTTATGGCAGCCACCGCCTGGTTCATCATTCCGTTCGTGCTCGGCGACGACTTCGCCGATGCTGTGCTGCCACTACTGATTCTGCTCCCCGGCGCATGGGCCACCGATGTCACGCAGGTCTTTACGACGTCGCTCACTTCGTTCAACCGACCCGGTGACGCGTCAAAGGCCCAAGTTGCTGCCGCGGTCGCGACGGCAATTGGACTGATTACGCTTTTATCGCCTTATGGAATTATCGGCGCTGCGATCACGACGACGGTCTCGTACTGGGTGGGCTTGGTTGTCCACGTCTTCTATTGGCGACGTCTCGTCGGTCAGGTCCAGCGCGGCGAGGCTACCGGGCACACCGAGTCGGTTGAGTCTCCACAGGATGCTTCCTGATGCGATTTGACGCTCGGGTGATTCGGGCGGCGCTCCAGCCCGCGTGGATCGGACTGGTCGTGCTGGCCACGCTGCTCGCTGCCGCGGGCGGGCTATGGGTCGGGATCCAACAACCCGGTGGCGAAACTTCGACCTCGTTCGTTTTCGCTCGCCGCGTTGGGTTTCTAGACCGACAACTCCCCTCCCTTGATGACCACGTCAACGAGATCATCAACTCCGTCGAATTCCCCGAGGTCTTCGACCGCATTGAAGACCGGCTACTACTACGAGCTGACCGGGACTACGACCTGGCGATCGGGCAGGTCGAGAGCACCCAATCACTCATCGCGATCGATATCGAGACCGACCGAACCGGCGAATCGGATCGGATCTCGCGGATCGTTGCCGAAGAGATGGTGTCGTTCGTCCTCTCCAACCAAGACGGATCTATCCAGGGCCAGATCACGGACCTCGAAGACGAAGTCGTGCGACTGCAAGGTGAGCAGGTTCGTTTGACGGCTCTCGCCGGTGGCGTCCCGCCGGACCAACTCGTCCGGCGATTCGAAGCCGAGCTCGCCGGATTCGCCAGCGGACAGCTCGATGCACCGGTCACCAACTTCGAAGCAGCGCTGCGACAACAGCTGAACTTGATAGGACCTCTCGCATCGGAGTTCAGCCAAAACGCCAGATCCCTGAACACGTTGCAGACGCAACGAGCCCAAACCCGTGTCGAGCGACTCGACATCACCTCAGGTCTAACCTCTATCAATGAAGAGTGGTACCGAGCCATCACACCGCCCGAACCGACCTCCAACCTTCCGGTCTCCATCGCGATGGCGTTCGCTGCGGCCGTGCCAGCCTTCATCGTGGCAACCGGCCTCGTCCTACTCAACGTTGCTCGTCGGGTCTCTCGCGACGACAAGAACGCGGCTCGCGAACGAGCGCAAACCTCGACGATCAGCCAGCCTCCGGTCGTGAGCATATGACTGCCGTTCGACTTCGTCTCACTAACCGAGTTTCTCGGCTAGCGCCTCCAAACATCGACACTTGCGCTGCCGTTCGACTCCGTCTCACTCACCGGGTCCGTCTCACTAACCGAGTTTCTCGGTGCCGTGCCCTGCTGCTGGGACTCGCCTTGCTCGTTGCTGCGTGTAGCGGCGGTGCCGACGACGCCACCGACGAACAGCCGGTCACCGATGAGCCGGGAATCGAAGCCGAAGACTCGAGCGGCGTGGAAGGCCAAGACGAACCTGGCCAGGAGGCGGGCGCTGGCGGAGAACAAGAGGCTGAGGAAGAGTCCCTGGTCGAACGGGTCCTCACCGATACCTTCACCCCGTTGGGCGAGCCGGGAGTCGGAGGGCGAATCACCTCGATCGCTTTCGACCCCGATAACCCAGAGCGCGTCTTCGTCGGCGGTGACCTGCTCGGCATTGCGGTAACCGATGACTTCGGCCAGACATGGCAGTCCACGACGGGCTTGGCGTCATGGGAGATCGCCGATATCAACACCGCCCAAACAGCCGACGGACGTATCTGGACCGGAAGCCTCTCGGGCCCGCAATCGTCTCTCGACGGCATCAACTGGGCACTCACCCGATCGGGCATGCCCGATATCGCCGACAACCGATACAGCCTGGCGATCGAAGCCGTTCTGGTCGACCCAACGAACGACGCTCGGCTACTCGCATTCAATGGCAACCAACGGAACTGGAATGCGCCCGGCGCCGTAGTCGACGGATCATGGGACGGCGACGGTTCGGTGTGGCAGTCGACCGACAGCGGACAGAGCTGGTCACAACTCGCTGTGGTCGCCCCAGCGGGCAATATCCGCTCCGCGGCCCATAACTCCGACGGATCCGTGCTGTACGCCGCAGTCGCCAACCGCGGCGTGTTCGTATCGACCGATGGTGGCGGCGCTTGGGTGAGCTCCGGTGAGGGGCTACCGCATCAGAACCCCTACGACGTCACTACCCACCCAACCGACCCGCTCGTGGCATGGGTTGCGATGGGAGATGGCCCCGAGGTCAACGGCAACATCGTCGCCGGCGGCATCTGGCGAACCGATGATGGCGGCGCCACCTGGACCGCAGCCAACGAGGGGCTATCGATCGTCTCGAATTCGACGCGTGTCAACACCGGAGCGTTCCACCAGATCGTCGTCGCCCCGACCCAACCCGACCGCCTCTTCACCTCGAACGTGGCTCCGGGCCAAGCGGCCGTCTATCGCAGCGAGGACGGCGGCGACTCGTGGACGATCGTTGCCGACGGTGCCACCCCCCGGCCCAACGCATACGACAGCGCGCTTCGGGCATTCGACATCGGCGTGCACCCAACCGACGCTGACCGCATAGTCGTCGGCAGCGACGACACGCTGCTCGGCACCACTGATGGCGGTGAAACGTGGACCGACCTCACAACCTCAGAACCCGAGTCCGAGTTCTACAGCGGCCGGGGGTACAGCGGTTTGGTCAGCACCGACATCGTGTTCAACCCCACCGACCCCGACGAGACCATTCTGCTGGGCTTTGACGGCGGCAACTTTATCCAGAGCATCGATGGCGCCCGGTCATGGCGCCGCACCGTGCAGGACATCTCCGCGTGGGGCGGCGGCGTCGAAGCGGCGTACTCGATCACCGACGGCGATCAGATCTACGTGTTGCTCGGACAGTTCCAGAACTTTCGAGGGATCGGCGTTTCGAGCAATGGTGGCGAGCGTTTCTCCTTAGCGGTTGGAGCAGGACGCGGCCTCCCCGAGGTCGGCGACGTCCCCGGCGGAGCCACAGGCCTAACCGTGATCGACGACTCGGGCACCGATGTGGTGTTCGCCGTGGTGGGCGGGGCCCTCTATCGCTCGGGCGACAACGCCGAATCCTTCGCCGCAGTCGACGGCCTCGGCACCGTGCGCGACGTCGCAAGCGACAGCGCGGGCAACGTCTTCGTAAGCACGACGGCCGGCGCGTTCGTGTCCACCGACCTGGGCAACAGCTTTACGGCCGCGGGCACGGCTCCTTCCGGGATCAGCACCTTGTACACCTCAACAGCTGAGCCGGGCGTCGTCTACGGCATCGCGTTCCGTGAAGGCGAAGGCGGCGCGTACCGTTTCGATGGCGCGACGTGGACACGCATCTTCGACGACTTCTTCAGCCACGGGCTCGCCGTCGACCCGACCAACCCGAACAACCTGGCCGTGGTCACCACGGAACAGCCATTCAACGACATCAGCTCGGCAACCGGCGTCCACCTCTCAAATGACGGCGGCCAGACCTGGACCGCCGTAGTCGACGGGCTGCCCCTAACCCGGCTACGCACCGCAGAGTTCGCGCCGTGGAACCCGGATCGGCTCGTCGTCGGCACCACCGGCCGCGGCTTCTACGACATCTCCTTCAGCGCCGCAATCGGCAACGGATAACCAATGCCTACCCAGATTTCGGTCACCAGCTATTACTACCGACGAGGCGGCGCCGAAGCCGTCATGCTCGACCAAAACGAGCTCCTCGAAGACTCCGGCTGGGACATCGTGCCCTTCGCGATGGAGTACGAGAAGAACTTCGACACCGACTACGACGAGTACTTCGTCGAAGAGATCGACTTCGCCAGCGACTATGCCCCCGTCGAGAAGGCTCGCAAGGCGGTCAAGTCCATCTATTCACTAGAAGCCCGGCGCGAGATCTCCCGACTGATCGACAAGGTCCGCCCCGACATGGTCCACGCGCACAACGTGTATCACCACCTGACGCCCGCGATCTTCGGCGCGGTGAAGAAGAAGGGCGTGCCGATGGTGATGACCGTCCACGACCTCAAGATCGGTTGCCCGTCCAAGCTCATGTTGGCCCCCGATGGCGTCTGCGAACGGTGCAAGGGCGGCAAGACGTGGAACGCCGTGACCACTCGCTGCCAGAAGGATTCGCTCGCCCTTTCTGCGGTCGTGGCGCTCGAAACCACGTTGCACAATGCGCTCGGCAGCTACCGCAACAACGTCGACCGGTTCATCCTCCCCAGTCACTTCCACACCAACAAGCTCGTCGAGTGGGGACTACCACGAGAGAAGACCCGCTACCTGCCAAACGCCGTCGATGTCACGGAACTCACCGCCGACTATTCACCGGGCGAGCGGTTCGTGTTCGTTGGACGGTTGTCCGAAGAGAAGGGTCTGCTCACCTTCGTCAAGGCTGTCGCCGCCGCCGGATCGAAGGCGACGGTCGTGGGGACAGGCCCCCAGGAGGACGAGCTGCGCCAGACGGTCGAGGCGACCGGTGCCGATGTCGAGTTCGCTGGTTATCAAACTGGCGACGCGCTCTTTGACATCGTTCGAGGCGCTCGAGCCTTGGTACTGCCATCGGAGTGCTACGAGAACGCCCCGGTCGTACTGCTCGAGGCCTATGGGGTCGGCACGCCGGTCTTGGGTTCGAACCTCGGCGGCATCCCCGAGCTCATCATCGAAGACCAGACCGGCTTGCTCGCCGAGGCTGGCAATGTCGATTCGTTCGCCGCGGCCATGCGCCGCTACGACGAGATGGCCGACGCCGAGATCGCCGAGATGGGCCAAGCCGGCAGAGCCTTCGTGGAAGCCAACTTCAGCCGAGAGCAATACCTCGAAGGCCTCCTCGACATCTACGCCGAACTCCTCTAG
>CAZTDG010000066.1:10576-14077 GCA_964612655.1 uncultured Acidimicrobiales bacterium
TACGCCGAACTCCTCTAGGACGTTCGGGGTCAGACCCATCTGTCCCAGCTCGGATTAGCCGACGTCGAGGATTCCGATGGTGGGGCGTACGCCGAAACGGACTTTGGGGCTTTCGCCGCGTTGCACACCGATGCCAGGACTGACGTAGACCGGCACGTCGCGCACTTCGTGCAAGCCGCCTGCAGCAACTTCTCGGGGCAACTCGGTCACATTCCAGACCGGTCCGTAGAACGGCAACTGAATCTGGCCGCCGTGGGTGTGGCCGGTAATGATCAGATCGATGCCGTCACCGTTGGCGACGTTGAAGATCACGTCGGGTGAATGGGCCAGGACGATGTCGATCGTGTCCTCGCTCGAACCCTGCGCAAACTCCGCCAGCGCGTCGACCACCGCAGCCCGACGATTGTTCGGCCACGACAATCCCAACAGGCGTAGGCGTTGGCCGTCGACAGTCACCTCGGCTACCTCGTCGCTGAGCGAGGTAATCCCCGCCGCGTCAGCGACCTGTTCAATCGAGGTGATCGACGGGTCGGTGTTACCCGAGACCAGAAAGACGCCGCCTGGGGCTTCGAGGGCGTTGAGGGCAACGGCTGCGTCGTCAGCGAGAGCGTCGTATTCGGCCAACGGCACCTGTGTCACATCGCCGGGCACCACGATCACGTCAGGCTGCTCGGCGAGAGCCGCTTCCAGAGCGGTATTCTCGAAATCACCGAAGCGGTCGGTTTGGATGTCGGAGACAACCGCGACTCGGACCCCTCCCCCGCCAACGGTTAGATGCTCGACCTGAAGCCAATGCGGCTCGATGTTCGTGGCGTAGAACCCGATGAAGGCCGGCGCGATGAACGCCAGTGCCACGAGTCGTCCGCCGATCCTGGCCCGACGGTCCTTCACGGGGCGAAGCAGACTCGCCACAAAAACGACCGCGCCGACGATTGGGAGACCGACCGCGCCTAACACGTACAGATGATGGAACTGTGCCTCTTCGGTCAGGACCCAGCCGCGAGCACGGGCCAATACGACCACAGCGGTCCAGGCCAATCCGGCCGCCAGCGCCGCCACCAAAGCGCCGATGGTGCGACCTACCCGTCCCTTGGGAGCGATGGCCAGACCAGCGAAGAAAACAGTGAAGAGAGCCGCTGCCGCTAGGAGCGACGTAACCATCACCACGACGGCATCCAAAAAGCCGCACTTCTGCGGTGATTCCACGGTGTTGTCATCAGATCAACACATTCCCTTTCGGCGCCTTTTCAGACAGTCATGTTTCCATCGGGTTGCAAAGAGCGAAATCAAGTCGAGATGCATGCACCGGGGCGAAAATGAGTTCTAACCTGACACTGTCGGCGCATGAGCCGCGACGAGCGTTATCGCGGGAAGTAAGAGGCCTTACCAATTACCGCAGCCCGTGGCACTCGTTGTACCGTAAAGGGACTGCTTGTGAGGAAATCACACCAATGACCGAAGGCCAACCGGCAAACTCTGGGGAACTCTCCTCCTTCCTGCATCTGACAGGGTGGAGGCCTCTTGTGCTCGCCATCGTCGCGGGTCTCGCCGGTGCCTACGGATTGTTTCTTGCCTTGGACGAGCCGGCACAATTTCAAGCCCGATACGTGCTGAACGCCAGTCGTATCGCCGACGATGATCTCAGCCCGCTCGAGCTCAATATTTTCGTCGAGGAGATCGCCCAAACCGCCCGGTTCCCACAGGTCGAAAACGCAGTCGAAGATCGCCTGGGTCTGATCAACGAAGAGGACTACAACATCACGGTCAATCAGTCGGCCGCGAGCGCACAGTTCGTCGACATCAACGTCGTCTCAGAAGATCCCATCGCGGCACAACAGATCGCGATCGAAACCGGCATCGAAGCGATGACCATCACGCTGAACAGCATCTTGGGTGGGCACGAGTCTGCTGCCGAACAGATCCGAGAGGTCATTGCCGAGGACGAGGAGCGAGTCACCGAACTCGTCATCGAAGCTGGCGGTTTCACCCCAACCGTCGCCTATGACATCGCAGTACAAAACGTGCTGCAGCGACGCCTCGATATCGCAAACCCGCCCCAGGAGCCATGCGTTCTCGCCGACGGCACCCCATCGACGTGCGACGTTGAATTTAATGGCCCCTCGTTGGAGGAGCTCGAAGCCGAGTCTTCCCGCCTCGCTCCAATCGAGCGCGAGTTCTCGACCGTTGACGCCAACGTCCAAGCGGCCAACGATCGACTCGCCGACCGCAACAACTCCATTCGAGAGACCCAAACCGCTCTATCTGCTGTAGAGAACGAGCGAGAGAACAACGAGATCCTCGACGAAGTTGTTACCGAGGAGACCTCTCGCATTGCTGGCCTACTGACGGGTCTGCTCATATTCGCAATCCCGGCCGCATTGCTCTTGATCCTGCTGTTCACGGTCTATGACCTCTTGCGACGTAAACCTGCAGTCGAGGCGCCCGACGCGGTCGACTTCGAAGCGGCTGGCTCAATCGAGCATGAGAGCCGACGTGAACTACCCGAAGCCATGATCACTCCGCTGTCGGTCGTCGACGAGGAAGACGTTCTCCTAGACAATGATTATGACGACTTCGGCGACGGCGACGATCCGCACCCGCCGTCTCGGGCCAAGGAGAGCCGCTGGGGTCGAGACACCGACCCTAAGGCGGGCTGACCGTGGGCGCACAGCCACCGATCTTCATCGTCGGTGCCGGGCGGAGCGGATCGACGGCGTTTCACCACCTCTTTGCTCGACACCCGCACGTGTCCTGGGTTTCCAAAGTGCTCGACCTCTATCCCAAGGGCGAAAAGCTTAACTCGGCCATATTGCGGGGATTGGACACACCACTGGTCGGCGCAGCCTTGGCCAAGGGCGCGATCGAACCAGGTCACCTCAAGCCGAGTGAGGCCTACGCCTACTGGGAATCGATCGCACCCGGGTTCTCGGAACCGTTTCGCGACCTGGTGGCCACCGACCTCACTGAACGCACCAAAGCGAATCTGCAAGCCGCCGTCCAACGACTGGTCGTCGACGGTCGCCCCCACCCCCTGATCAAGATCACCGGGTGGCCTCGCATGGGCTACTTGCTAGAAGCCTTCCCCGACGCGAAGTTCATTCACGTCGTGCGCGACGGGCGAGCGGTGGTCAATTCGATCATGCAGGTGGACTTCTGGGACGGGTGGCGCGGCACAAAGGGCTGGCGCGGCCAAGACATGACGCCCGAGCAACAACAGCGTTGGGACGAGTCAGGCCAATCCTTCGTGACCCTCGCGGCCATGGAGTTGTCTGTCATGCTAGATGCCATGGTTATTGCGACCCCTCTGGTTCCCCAAGACCAATTCTTCGAAATCGCCTACGAGTCACTCTGCGAAGATCCCGTCGGTGCCTTCGAAGCCGTCACCTCCTTCTGCGACCTGTCGATGACCGCCGACTTCGAGCGCTCTGTTATCGACTTTGGTTTCCGCAACACCAACGACAAGTGGCAGCGAGACCTCACCGAGGACCAACAGCGCCAACT
>CAZTDG010000067.1:0-10916 GCA_964612655.1 uncultured Acidimicrobiales bacterium
TCCGCCGCTTCGGACAGGCTCTCGCTGAGGGTTGGGTGCACGAAGAGTGTTTCGGCGAGGTCGCGTACGGTCAGTTGGTTCTGCACGCATAGCGCAATGATCGAGATCAGTTCTGCGGCGTGTCGCCCGACGATGGATCCACCGAGCACGACGCCGGTAGCGGGATCGGAGATCAACTTGACGAAGCCACGAGGGTCGTCGTTGATCAACGCCTTGGCCGAGGCGGAGAAGGGCACCTTGGTCACGCGAACCTTGCGGCCGTGGGCAAAGGCGTCGGCTTGGGAAACGCCCACGTCGGCGATCTCTGGTTCGGTGAAGATCGCTGAAGCAGCCTTGCTGTAGTCGATGTGGCGTTGACGCTCGCCAAATCCCATCACGTGCTCGGCAATCTTGCTGCCCTGCATGGTCGCCACCGACGACAGCGGAAGCTTGCCCGAAAGGTCGCCAGCGGCATAGATGTGGGGCACGTTTGACTGGGCGTTCTCGTTGATATTGATATAGCCCCATTCGGATTCGACACCCGCGGCTTCGAGGCCGAGCGAGTCCGAATTTGGGATGGAACCGATGGCGAGCAATGCGTGGCTGCTCGTGACGGTGCGGCCGTCGTTGCATTTGACGACGACGCCGTCGCCTTCGCGTTCGATGCTCGTGCTGCGAGCACCCTTGAGCAGCTTCACGCCGCGCCGGATGAAGTCTTGTTCCAGCTCGTAGGCGACCTCGGGGTCTTTGTCGGGAAGCACGTGCTGTCGACTGACGATCAGTGTGACCTCGGAGCCAAGCGAGGCGAACATGTGCACGAACTCCACACCGGTTACGCCCGACCCGACCACGGTCAGGTGCTCGGGGATCTCCGGAGGCGGGTACGCGTCGCGTGTGGTGAGAATTCGTTGACCGTCGGGGGAACACCACTCGGGCACTCGTGGCCGAGACCCGGTAGACAGCAGAATCGCATCGGCGTGTAGCTCTTCGGTGGTGCCGTCGTGCAGTTTGGCTTCGACGGTGTGTGGGCCGGTCAACGATCCGCTGCCCTGAAGAATGCGAACATTCTGGGAGGAGAGCAGTTCGTTGTTCGAGCGCTCGAGGTGGCCCATGATGCTCTTCAACCGCTCGGCGAGGTTGGTGGTGTCGATGTGGGGGGTAACGGTTTCGAGGCCCATGCCTTCGCTGCGCCCGAGGAACGACAGGGCGCCACCCGTTGCGATCATTGCCTTTGAGGGGATGCAATCCCACAAATGAGCAGCGCCGCCGATGACGTCGCGCTCGATCAAGGTGACCTCAGCACCTAGTCGCGCTGCGTGCGTCGCCGCGGCGACCCCGGCGGGACCGCCTCCAATAACCACAAACTGGAAAGCCATGGCGGCAACTTTAGCTGCGCGCTATCGAGATCTATGGTTCTCCCGCCCGCTTCACCATCTAGGTAGTGGGTGAGGCTACGATGCGTCATCGTGAACGTCTTGACCGGCCCGTTGATGGTCGTGCTGGGAGTGCTCGTCGTCGCTGGTGGTGCCAAGCTCCGGTCACCGTCCCCGACCGCGGCCGCGCTCGAGGTGCTGCGCATCCCGAAACCGTTGCTGGCCGCACGTCTGATGGGCCTCGCTGAGGTGGTGCTGGGGATTGGCGCAGCGGTCACTGGTTCAGCCGTGCTCTATGGCCTGGTAGCACTGAGCTACGGAGGCTTCGCGGCGTTCATTTTGTGGGCGTTGAACGGAAACGAAGCCGATATCAGCTGCGGCTGTTTTGGCCATGAGGACACGCCCCCAACCGCAGGCCACGCGGCGTTCAACGCTGCCGCCGCAACCATTGCCGCGTTGGCCATCTTCAACCCGGTCTCGCTGGCCGACTTCGACGGGACCGTCGCCGAGGGCGTGCTCGCCGTTATCGTCACTATCACCGCAGTCGTGTTGTGCATTGCCGCACTGACGGTCATCCCGCGGAACCTCGCTCTCGTGCGGGGAACCGCAGCCCCAACATCGCCCACCTTCGCTCTCCGGAGCACCGCCACACAGCCCAGAGGTAACTCATGAGTGTCCGACTCGTCGATCGCGCTGGCGCAGCCCTTGCCAATCGAACCTCGCGGCGCGGGTTCCTGAACAAGACCGCACTGACCGGCACAGCGCTCGCTACCGTCCCGGTCGCCTACGCCTTGCGCCCCGGTACTGCGTATGCAGCCATCTGTCGATGCAACAACCAAGACTGCGATTGCGGCTCGACGTGTTGTGACGGCTACACCGAGTTCTGTTGCACGCTGACCGGTGAGAACACGTGCCCAACCGACACCATCCCCGCCGGTTGGTGGAAGGTCGACGGGTCGTCCTTTTGCACCGCGAGCGGCACCCCCGGACCTCGCTACTACTTGGACTGCAATGCAATCCCGTCTGGCCCATGCGGAGCTAGCGGCGTCACTCGGTCGACCGAGCAATGTGATTGCACGTGCGCTGAGGGCGACTGCACCAACCGAAAGGCCTGCTGCACGGCGTTCCGTTACGGACAGTGCAACCAGTCGATCTCGTGTCTCGGACCGATCGTGTGTCGTGTGGTCACCTGCACGCCGCCGTGGCGCTTCGATCCGACCTGCACCACCGCATCTGCGACCGATAACAACACCCGCTTCCACCATCGTCCATGCCTCGATCGTCCGACCCCGACCCGTGGCGCCCTTCCCGGTTATTTCCGTGATGGCCAGTGGACGTTGGCCTACGCCCGCGGCGACGAGGGGTCAGTAGAAACGGTCAGCTTTGAATTCGGAATCGCTGGCGACATACCGGTGATGGGCGACTGGAACGGCGACGGAACCTGGACGGTGGGCGTGGTCCGCAACGGCAACCAATGGTTGCTGCGCAACGACAACTCCGCCGGACCAGCCGAAATACAGTTCGAGTTCGGTGAACCCGGCGACATCCCCGTCGTCGGCGACTGGGACGGCGACGGCGTGTTCGGCATCGGCGTGCGCAAGGCTGACCGTTTCATCTGGGAGCTCCGCGAGACCGCGTCAGCTGGCGAACCCGATCGCCGCTTCCGGTACGGCAAGAAGACCGATATCCCCGTGACCGGCGACTGGAACGGCGACGGCTCCACCGGTGTGGGCGTGGTGCGCGAACTTGCTCGCACCGACGCCACGCCGACCACCGAGTGGCGGCTACGCCATACCGCTGATGCCGGCTTCCCGCGACTCAAGCTCTACTTCGGAACCTTCACTCCCCGGTACGTGACCGGCGACTGGTTGGAAGATGGAATCTCGCGACCCGGCTTTGTTCGTGACAACGGCCGCTGGCGCCTTTCTGACGCACCAGACCCGAAGCTCACCTTTGGCCAAGAGGGTGACATTCCGGTCACCTGGCAAGCCGGAGAGTGGACCCCGGGGCAACTACCGGGATGATCTGGCTCGTCGGTGCGCTGACCGTTGCGGTGCTCGTGTTGACCGTCGTGGTGTTGGGATTGCTTCGCAGCCACGGCGAAATGCTTCGCGCGTTCAATGAAATTGGGATCACCTTCGGCCAGGACGGCGCCGACACGTCGGGGGCGACGACGCTCTTGCCGGACCCCGAACGTCGTGTTCCTCACGCGTCGGAGCGCGTGATCGAAGGCAGTGGCGACGGAACCGTCCACGACATCACTGGCGCCACCCCACGTGGTGGCGGTGTAGTGGTGGGCTTGTCGGGTCGCAACGAACGCACGCTCCTCGCCTTTCTCACGAGCGGTTGTGCCACGTGCAAGAACTTCTGGGATGCCTTCAAGAACGATCCGCCCCTCCCCCGTGGCGTCGATCGTCTGGTGATCGTGACCCGCAGCAACGATGAGGAGAGCCCGGCTGCGCTCGCGAACCTCGCGCCACCTCGCCATTCGGTGGTGATGTCGTCGCCAGCATGGGATGACTACGGCGTGCCTGTCTCGCCGTACTTTGTTCTCGTGGACGGAGCCACCTCCTCGATCGAGGGCGAAGGTGCAGCGTCGACATGGACACAGGTCGGATCGCTCCTCGCCCGAGCCGACGCCGATGTCGAAGCCGAAAACGAGCGCCGCATCGACGCCGATCTCGAAGCCGCTGGTATTCGACCCGACGACCCAACCCTCTACCCAGGCGAGGACGCACCACGATGAGCTCGGTGTTCATCGTGGGATGCATTGCCGCCGTCGCAGGTGCACTGCGGTCGACGTGGTCTCCCTGAGGCGAGTCGATGCTTTCGAGCATTCATCCGTTCGGTGAGCGGAGTCGAAACAATCGGTTTGTGAGCACGGCAGCCGCCCACATCGTTGGCTCAACGTTGGGAGGAGCCGTCCTCGGCTTGCTCGCGAGCACTATCGGCGCCCTCCTGCTGGTCGCTATACCGTTGCCCACGACGGCTCGTGTGGCACTGGTGGTAGCCGCAGCCGCTGGAGCGACCGCGCTCGAAGCCACCAAACGCGAGCGGCTACTTCCGACCCGCACCAGACAGGTCAATGAGAACTGGATTCAGAACTACCGCGGTTGGGTCTACGGCGGTGGATGGGGAGCCGAACTGGGATTCGGGATCTCCACGATCATCACCACCACGCTCATACACCTACTGGTGGTCACGATGGTCTTGCTCGGCGATGTCGTAACCGGAACGCTGCTCGGAGCGCTCTTTGGCGCCCTACGAGGCGCAACGGTTCTCGCTGCCGCCCGAGTGGACTCTCCCGACCGCCTACGAGCCTTTCATGGCACCCTCGACCGACTACGAGACCGCTCACGAACCGGTGCCGTGGCGTCGCTAGCACTCGCAACTGCGGTGGGCGCGCTGGGCCTCGCTGGGCTGGCCTAGACTTTCTTGCGATGAACACCCTTAACGCTGGTGGCGTAACCGTCGGTCTTCCCCGTGGCTGGGAAGGCGAGATCTTCAACCGAACCCCAGAATTTGATGGCAGGAGCCTCGGTGGCCCGTCGGGCGATGTCGGGGTCGAGCGAAACGTGATTCACCTCGCCAACTTCGCCCTCCCCGCAGAGCGTGGCGACTTCGGGTCGGGCGCTGTCGAGTTGATGAATTCGGGTGCGCTGATGGTCATGTTGTTGGAACATGGGCCCGAGAGCGTCGACGCTCCCCTGTTCGCCCACAGCGGCGTTCCCATGCTCGCTCCGGAGGACTTCCATCCTCAGCAGATGCAGCGAACGCTGATGGGCCAGTCAGGCCGTCAGATGTTCTTCAACGTCAACGGTCGGGCGTTCTGTTTGTACGTGGTGCTGGGCTCGCATCGCCAGCGCAATATTCTGGTGCCGCTGGTCAACGAGGTGCTTGCGTCGCTCGATATCGAGCCCGCTTAGACGCTGCCCTACGGGGTGGCTTCTAGTCCTTCGAGGAAGTCCGAGTCAGGCCACAGGTCCGGGCAGATACAGCTGTCGAGCGGTGCACGCTCGCGAGGCTCCTGGCTCTCTTCGAGATCGCCGAGCACCTCGACGTCGACCAGGTCTTCTCGGGTGAAGTCGACGGTGAACCAGTCCGACAGCAGACCGAAGCTGCGGCGGAAGTCGTTTCCGTCGACGAAGAAGGTTTCGTCGCCAAATTCGAGGGTCACTTCGATCACGCGACCACCGTCCTCGCCAAGACCGTTTCGCTCGGAGATGAATGCTCGATCGAGTTGACGACCGCCATAGCGGGCTTCGACTTCGCTGACCGGGATCAGTTCGTTCCAGTCGTGGTTCGGGTTGCGTTCGACGGCGTCTCCGAGGTCTTCAACAGCGGGGAACACGCCACCTGCGGTCCAGCCGCCGGTGGAGCTGGAGAACTCGGTGCGTGCAACAAGGTCGTCACGCATGCGCACGACACCGGTGGTGGCATCGATGGCTTCGGTGGAGAGCGGATGTTCGTTGTCGGTGAGCACGCCGCTTCGGCGAACAGCTCGGCCGCCATAGACCTGACAGCTGATCGTGTCGCACGTTCGGGCGTAGCTGGTGCGGTTCTCGCCGAGGGCATAGGAACGAGCCGACACGGCCTGTGACTGCACCGCAGCAGCGCCATCGCCGTCGCCGAGCAGCGCCCAGCTGGCGGGCATTTCGAGCGGAACGACGGCTCGGAGGTAGGCCTCTACCGCAACGGCGTTAACCGTGCGCTGGTTGCCGTCGTTGTGGACGGCTCGCAGTTCGCCTCGGTAGTAGCGCTGTTCGCTCGTTGAGACGCATCGTTGGATGGTCTCGTCGATTGGCAAGAACGGGTCGAGACGAGGTGTGAGGTCTGCGGCTTGTTCAGCTTGTTCGATGGGCTGACCCAAGCCAATGTCGGCGCCAAGGCCGAGGATGGCTTCGTCGACGCCATCACCGTTGAGGTCGCCAATATGAAACTCTCCGCTGGCGGGAAGTTCTACACGGTCAAGTGCGGTGCCGCGATCGTCTCGGCCGGGGCGGCGAATGAGCTCGCCTTGGCGAACGAGGCCGACGTCGTCGAAACCGTCGCCGTCCCAGTCGCCTACGAATACTTCGTCGCTTGCGAACCCGAATTGGAAGTCGAGAATCGGAGCGCCAGCTCCCGGAGACAGGAACCAGGTGCGATCTCGCCACACGCCGAGGTCGTCGTTCCCATCGCCATCCCAGTCGCCACCGACCGGCATGTCTCCTGGGTCACCGAAGCTCAGGCGGGTAGCGGTGGCTTCGCCGTTTCCGAGCGTCCAGATGCCATCGTCGAACACGGCGGCGGTGTCGACGCCGTCGCCATCCCAGTCGCCTGACAGGGCGATACCGATGGGCATCTGGAACGAGGTTCGCACCGATGCAGCCGGGTTGTCGCCGTCACCGTTGAAGAGGGTCCAGGTGGTTCCGTCGACCACAGCGACGGTGTCGGTTCCATCGCCGTTCCAGTCGCCGAGCACGATGTCGCCGTCGGGGATCTCCGAAATCGAAGCAGCGGGTGCGGCGGGCGAACCGGCGACCGTGCTGATGCGCAGCTGTTCGGCGTCGATGACGCCGGGACGATCGACGAAGGGGCCCGCACAGGTGGGGGCGTCGGCGAGGACGAATCCGCCCGGGACGGCGGTGAGCCGCATGGCTTGGCCGTCGCTGACGTGGGTGACCTCGTCGTCATCATCGATGAGCACTACCGAGCCGCTGTCTACCTGGACGACGGTGGGGTCGTCGTTGGCGGCGTCGATGCGCACGGTGAGAAGCGAGTTTGGTTGCACGCCTGCGGTGGTGTCGCCGTAGAAGTGGTCGAGGATCTGTGCGCTGCTCCATCCGAAGTCGATGGCGTAGCCCAGGGCACCGAATTGGCCCATGCCGCGTCCGTGACCCCAGCCGTGTCCGTCGAGCGAGAGAACGAGCTCTTCCTCCGGTTCAGCGACCTCTTGGGCCGCGACCGGCGTGACGGTTGTGGATAGCACCGACAGCAATGCTGCACCCGCGAGTGCACCTCTCAACTTCTTCATCGTTGAAATGTTCTCCTTCGACCAGCCCACCTACAACCGTACCGAACAAGTCGGGCGAGGTCAGATCCGGGGGTTAAGAAGAGAAACAACCTCGCGGAGTGGTTCTCGATAGTCGCGCAAGAGCGGCAAGCCCAGTTCGTCGAAGCGGGTGTTGTCGAGCACGGAGTTCGCGGGGCGTGGCGCCGGGCGAGGGGGTTGCAGCTCGTCGGTTGTGCACGGTTTCACACGGTCGGGGTCTTCGCCTGCTGCAGCGAGCACTTCGCGGCAGAACTCGTACCAGGACACCACCCCCTCGTTGGTTATGTGCATGACCCCGCTGTCGTTACGGGCTGCCAGCGTCAGAAGCGTGTCGGCGAGGTCGGTGGTGAAGGTGGGTTTGCCGATTTGGTCGTCGACGAATGTCAGCGTGTCGTGACTACCCATGAGCCGGAGAATCGTCTTGACCATGTTGGCGCCGTTCGCTCCGCAGACCCAGGAGGTGCGCACGGTGAGACCTTTATCGCCTAGCGCCGATACGGCAATCTCGCCCTGGAGCTTGGTGCGGCCGTAGACCGAGGCTGGGTTCGGGATGTCTTTTTCGACGTAGGGATCTGGCTTTGTGCCGTCGAAGACGTAGTCGGTGGAGACGTAGATCAGTCGAGCATCCGCGGCGAGTGCTGCCTTCACGAGATTTTCGGTGCCCACGGCGTTGACCGCCTGCGCCTGATCGGCTTCGGTCTCACAGTTGTCGACGGCGGTATATGCAGCTCCATGGATGATCACGTCAGGGTTGATGGACCTCACGGTGGCCATCACGGAGACAGGATCGGAGATGTCGAGCGCTGCCCGGTCGAATGCTTGCAGGTCGACGCACGAATGATTCGGGGCTGCGCCCACGATGTCTGTTCCTAGTTGGCCGCCAGCTCCGGTCAGTAGAACACGGGTCGTCATGGTTTGTTGTCGAGCTCCAATCGTGAGTGATCTCCGAGCATCAACCGAAGCCCGGCGGGAACGCTGGTGCCTCGGTCGACCTCAACATGAGCGCCTATAAGAGAATCGGTCAGACGGGCCACATTACGAATTTTGGATGCGCCGAGGATGACTGAATGGTCGAGTTCGGCTGATTCGATTACGCAGTCGGCTGCCACCGACGAGTAGGGACCGATGTAGGAATCCCGGACCACCGCGTTGGCACCGATTACGGCGGGGCCGCGCACCGTGGAGTTGATGATGGTGGCTCCCGGTTCGATACGCACTCGTCCGGTCACCGTCGAGGAGTCGTCGACGTCACCTTCGACGTTGGGTTCGATCGTGTCGAGGACGAGTCGGTTGCATTCGAGGAGCGGGTCTTTCTTGCCGGTGTCGAGCCACCAGCCGGTGAGGGTGTCGTGGGCGACTGGGTGGCCGGCGTCGATGAGCCACTGAATGGCGTCGGTGATTTCGAGTTCGCCGCGTTCGCTCGGTTCGATGGTTGCGACCGCTTCGTGGATGCGGGGATCGAACAGGTAGACGCCGACCAGCGCGAGGTTCGAAGGCGGGTTTTCGGGCTTCTCGACCAGGGCCACTACCCCGCCGTCGGCGTCGACATCGGCGACGCCGAACGCTCGAGGGTCCTCCACTTGGGCGAGGAGGATCTGGGCTGCCGGTGAACCATCGCTGCCGAGTTCGGGGGCCGATGAGCGTTGGTTGAACATCTCGACGAACCCGACGAGGTCTTGTTCGAGCATGTTGTCGCCGAGGTACATGACGAAGTCGTCGTCGCCCAAGAAGTCTCGTGCGATGAGGACACAGTGTGCGAGCCCTGCGGGATCGTCCTGGGTGATCCAGGTGATCGCGGCGCCGAACTGGGAACCGTCGCCGACAGCAGCTTGAATGTCGCCGCCGGTCTGGGGGCTAATGATGATGCCGATCTCGGTGATTCCGGCCTCGACCATCGCGTCGATGCCATAAAAGAGGATGGGCTTGTTCGCTATCGGCACCAGCTGTTTGGCCGAGGTGTGGGTGATTGGGCGCAGGCGCGTGCCAGCGCCGCCCGACAAGATGAGTCCCTTCACAGCAACCGATGCTACCGCGCGGTCAATTAGTCACCATCACGGGAGTGCACAGGCCTTCGAGGTCGACGATGGCGATGTCGTCGCGACGTTCGTAGGTGACCGGATTGTCGGCATGGATCTCGAGTGAGTACTCGGAGAAGGCCATATCGAGGGCGTCGAATATGAGCAAGCGCCCTATCAGCGGGTCGCCCAGGTCGAGCAACAACTTGATGGCCTCGATTGCTTGGATCGAGCCCACGATGCCGGGCAACACGCCGAGCACACCTGCGACGGCGCAATTGGGGGCGAGTTCGGCCGGGGGTGGTTCGGGGAGCATGTCTCGGTAGGTGGGACCGCGCTTTGGATCGAACACGGTCACTTGGCCTTCGAAGCGGAAGATCGAGCCATGGACGACGGGGATACCGAGCTTTACGGAGGCGTCGTTGAGCACGTACCGGGCCGGGAAATTGTCGGCGCCGTCGACAACGAGGTCGTAGCCCGAGATCAGTTCGATCACGTTGGACGCATCGAGACGTACGGGGTGTTTGATCACGTCGACGTCGGGGTTCAGAAGCCGAATGGTTTCGGCGGCCGAGTCGACCTTCTTGTCGCCGAGCCGGTCGAGGTTGTGGATCACCTGGCGTTGCAGGTTCGATGCGTCGACGACGTCCATGTCGACAATGCCCAGGGTGCCGACACCGGCTGCTGCTAGGTAGAGCGCCGCGGGCGAGCCGAGGCCGCCCGCGCCGAGCAGTAGGACCTTGGCATCGAGCAACGCCTGTTGGCCGGCTTCGCCGATCTCGGGCAGGTTGAGGTGACGGCCGTAGCGTGCCCGCTGTTCCATCGAGAGCCCGGTGTCTTCGCCCCAGGGCAGACCGGCGTCTTTCCAGGCGTTGAAGCCGCCCGCCAACGAGGTGACGTCGTCATAGCCCATGTCGAGCATGGTCTTGGCGGCGAGCGCCGAGCGGGTACCACCGGCGCACATAATGACGACGGGTTGGGTGCGGTCGGCGACCTTTTGTTCGATCTGGAGTTCGAGCATGCCGCGCGGGACGAGCAAGGCGCCTGCGACGGTGCCCGATTGGGTTTCGTCGGGCTCACGTACGTCGAGTAGCACTGCACCGCCGCTGTGACGGCGAGCCGCTTCTGGGGCGTCGACTTCGGTAATCGCCGCCATTGCTTCGGCGAGCAGTTCTTGGAACGTTGCCATCCCTACAGGCTAGAGCGACGAGGGTGAGTGGCCCCAGTCAGTCGGTCGCACTCAGATGAGGTGCCCGACCTGTTGCCACAGGTAGCGGCCCACCGTGGCGAGCCACAGCACGTAGGGGCCGAGCATGGTGAGCGCTGCGGTTTTGGTGTCGGCGCCGGTGAGGTGTTGCATAGCGCGGACATACAACGCCGGGATCCAGGCGAGCACGGCGGCGGTTGCGAGGATGAGCCCGGGGATCGGGGTTCGGATGAACGCGCCGAAGGTAGCCATGTAGAAGCCAACGATGATCACGGGGAAGTGCGGGACGGTCATCGCTACGGCGGCCC
>CAZTDG010000067.1:11016-13993 GCA_964612655.1 uncultured Acidimicrobiales bacterium
CCGGGGTCGATGCGTAGGAAGATCGGGAAGCGGGTCATGGCGTCCACACCCGTGCGTCAGGCCAGAAGGTGCCTACGTCGTCGGGGAACGAGGTGAACGCAGCTACCTGGTCGAGGATTTCGTCTGCCAGCGGCCCGTCTACACCGAGGCCGCGTGCTGGGGTGAAGCGGGATCCGGTGGCTTGGTCGACGAGGAATCCGTCGACGATGTCGAATTCTCGAACTTCGCCGCCGACGGTTCGCGAGTAGACGGCCCAACGGGTTGGGTCTGCCGGGTCGACCACGACGGCGACGGGGACGTCGGCCACCACGTCGTTGACGACGCCTACCCGGCGAAGATCAGGGATGGCGTAGGCGGCGGAGTCCTCGGTGAAATCGACCACGATGGAGAAGTCAGTGAGGTCGAACGATGACGGGCCCGCGGGAACGTCGAGGGCGAGGGTCTCGGGGTGGGCGTCTCGCCATGCTCGCCACGAGGTGAACTGCGATGGCAACAGGTCGACCCGTTCGCCGGCGCGGGGTCCGGCGATGGCTTCGCCGGTGGGTTGGGTCCAGATGGAGCCGGTGCTGTGGTCCCACCAGGTCATGGCGTTTCCGAGTAGCGCCCCGTGGACGCCAAAGATCAGCGTTTCATCTCCTACCGAGCGGCGATGGACCATCGCCGTTGCGCACAACGGTCACCAACTGACCAATATGGGTTCGCCGCCGAGTTGGTCGACGACCAACTCTCTGCCGTTGAGATGATCGACGGGATAGGCCTTGGCTTCGCCGTTGATCTCGACGCCGATGACGTCGGTGCTATCGGGCCAGCCGACTTCATCGGCGGGGGCAAAGGTCGGGTCATAGACCGGGCGGATGGCGTCTCGAGGCAGGATTTGGCGGAAGTCGGCGGGCAACGATTCGCCAGCGAGCACCGGGTTGTACGCAGACAGTGGATCGACCCGCTCCCCCGCTGTGGTTTGGACCGGGTCGCCAACGGGCCAGAACGCGAAGACGCTGAGCGCCAAGAGCGCAACGGCAACGATGCCGAGCTGACGTTTGCGCGCGGGCGTAGTGGTGGACTTCTCCATCGCCACAAACGGTATCGCTCCGGTGGTCGCCGAAGGCCTCAACAGTGCGTGAGAATTCGACAAGACCTCAGAGCACCCAAGCGGCAACCGCTGACGACCTCTGAGCTTCCCTGATCCGTTGCAGCCCAGCAGGCTGCTAGGCATCTGTTTGGAACGCTTGGCGACCGGCGCGCGTTTGCGTTGCATGCGTTTTGTTCTTACCTCGACCCGTGAGAACCCTGTACGCGTCACGGAATGGCACAACGTAGAGCCCGAGCACGCTGTCGAGTCCTTCGTCATCGCCTTCGGTCACACCGAACTCGACATCACGGTTGTCATCTGGCATGAGATAGGTCCCAAAGATGACGTCCCACATCGGAAAGATGAAGGCGAAGTTCTTGTCTATGTGCTCGCTATGACGTGAGTGATGAACGTGATGATGCGCAGGTGAGGGGAAAATGCTCGACCACACACCCGGCCACCGAAGCCAAATATGGCTGTGACGCAGGTTGTACGCAACGAAGTTGAAGAGGAACCCAGCGGCCGATACACCGATAATCGTTGGCACCTGAGGAATGATGCCGAGACTGCGAGAGGCGAGCGCTATCGCTGCCCCGGAAGAGATGCCGATCAAGAAGTTGTAGGAAAAGTTGTCGACCGGGTGCTCCCGAAAGTTTGAGATTGGGTGCATGACTTCTGCCGAGTGATGCACTTTATGAAACTGCCAGAGGATCGGAACCTTGTGTTGCAAGTAGTGGATCGTCCACGCTGTCAGGTCGGCAATGGCGAGGACGAAGACCATGTAGCCAACGGCGATCCCCCAATCCCAAATGGTCACCGTTCCCTCTTGCACGACGGCGTCATCAAATGATCGTCCACCTGAGACCCAGCTGTAACCTACGCTCAACCCCAAGAAGCTGGTGCCAGCGAAGGCGACTCGGAAGATGACCTTATGGAGCGGCACGTATCGCAGGTCGAGCCAAGCTGACGGATGACTCCACACTCGCTCTGGGAAGAGAAAGCGAAGAAAGCTCCCGTCAGTATCTTGACTCATCGGATGCGCTGGGTTGGACCGGGCTACCCGAAATACTAAGAAAGCGGCGACGACTGCAGAGAGCGTGTAGAGCCAATAGAGGCGGAAGTTGGGGTTAAGGGGATCTAGCAGGAGAGCTTTGATCTGTTCGATGATCCAGTCCATCGTTCTACCGCAATACGTCCATCCGTCAGATGTTGAAACGAAGTCGCTCGCCCCACCAAACCATCGGCCGAACCTTCGACAATCTAAGGCTTACAGAACAGCGGGACTCGACCAGCGTGCTAGCCGATCAGGCTGGGGAGCACGTCGCTGATCGATGCGTTGATGACGGCGTCGGCGAGGCCGTCGAAGGGTGTTGGTTCGCCGTTGACGATGACGAGCTTCGCTCCCCCACGCACGGCTCGGGGCACGATGCTGGCGATGGGATTGACCGTAAGGCTCGACCCGACGGCGAGCAACAGGTCGGCCTGGTCGGCTGCTTGTTGGGCACGTTGTAGGTCGGCGGCGATGAGCGCCTGACCGAACGAAATGGTGGCCGACTTCATGATTCCCCCGCATTCTGGGCAATCGGGGTCTTCCTCGCCAGCGCGCACTCGGTCGACGACCGCGTCCATCGTCGTTCGGTAATCACACGACAGACATCCGGCCTTGCGGGTGGAGCCGTGAATCTCGACCACTAGGTCGGGGTCGATCCCGCTCATCTGATGTAGCTCGTCGACGTTCTGGGTCACCAACGTGTGCAGCACGCCGCGCTCCTGCAGTGGCAGCAGGGCACGGTGGCCGTCGTTGGGGGCCACGTTGGCCCACAGTTCGCCATCGGCGCGCAACTTCCAATTGACCTTTCGCACCTCGGGTTCGTTCACGTAGTGCGAGATCGTCGAGGCCTTCTCGGC
>CAZTDG010000068.1:0-10528 GCA_964612655.1 uncultured Acidimicrobiales bacterium
CTACTCATCGTGGGCGCCAACACCGGTGTGGACGACATCGGCACCGTCGGTGCCGTCATGGTGCTGCTGCTTCGAAGCTTGGGCTATGGCCAGTCGCTCCAGGTAGCGAGGGCGCAATACACCCAAGCCGAGGTCTACGCGTCATCACTGGCCGATGAGATCGATCGCTACGCGGAGGCGGCCCCAGAACCTGGCTACGCATTACCTACTACCGCCGAAGGTGTGCGTGCGACGAACCTCGACTTCGCCTACGACGACGTCCCGACACTCAACGACTTGAGCTTCAGCATCTCAACGGGGGCGACCGTCGGTGTTGTTGGCGCGTCAGGAAGCGGCAAGAGCACGCTCGCCCAACTCCTCCTCGGCCTACGCCAGTCGGGTGGTGCACTCGAACTCGACGGCATCGCCATCGACGACGCCGACCCAACGTGGTGGCGCCAACAGGTTGCACTAGTCCCCCAGCACAGCAACCTGCTCACCGGAACCGTCACCGAGAATGTTCGTTTCCTTCGACCCGAGATCACCGACGAGGCGATCGAGATGGCCTGTCGCCGGGCGGCGATCCACGACGACATCATGGCGATGGGTGGCTACGACGCAAACGTCGGAGAGCGCGGCGGCGAGTTGTCTGGAGGACAGCAGCAACGTCTGTGCATCGCACGAGCACTAGCGGGCGATCCACGACTCCTCGTACTCGATGAAGCGACCAGCGCCCTAGACGCGGAATCGGAACGACGGGTCTTGAGCGCCGTAGCTGAGCTCGATTCCGACGTCACCGTCATTGCGGTGACGCACCGTCCGGCCGTCCTCGATATCTGCGACCACGTCCTGCACCTCGACGAAGGTGAAGTGAGTTACTTCGGCCCGACGCACCAATACGAAGAGATCCAAGGCGGCTTGCGATGAAACCACTGGTCTCCGTGATCATTCCGGCCCACAACGCCGCGGCGACCATCGTCGACCAACTCGACGCTGTGAGAGAGTCGCAACGTCACGCTCCCCCGAGCGAAATACTCGTGGTCGACAACCGCTCGACCGATGACCTCGTCGAGGTCGTCACCCGCTGGGCGGAACGCACCACCTCGCCGATACGAATCATCTCGGCACACGAACGCGCTGGCGAACCGTACGCCCGCAACATCGGCCTCGCCCGTGCACGCGGCGAATTCGTCGTCTACTGCGATGCCGACGACCGGGTCGGACCGATGTGGCTGGCCAGCCTTTGCGAACTACTCGAGGTGGGTTGCTATGCGACCGGCCCTATCGACATGGACACGTTGAACCCTGCGTGGGTAGCCAACGTGCGCGGCAAGTCCGTGACCGGCCCATCGCTCATGCTCGACACCGTTCCCTATGCCCACGGCTGCAACATGGGATTTCGCCGCCTGGCCCTCGAGGCGCTGGGCGGCTTCGACGAACGATATACCGCCGGCTGCGACCTCGATATTGCCATTCGCATGTGGGAGGCCGGGATCGAGCTCCAGTACGACGAACGTGCCGTTGTTTGCTACCGGTTGCGCCAATCCATTCGGGCCACCTACCGCCAAGGCAAGTTCTATGGGCGCTACCGAGTAGCGATCTTGGCCCAGCTAGCCGAGGTGGGCCTCAAGGCACCAGATCGACGCCTCCATCGCCTCGTGTGGCTCGTCCGAACCATGCCCGCAGCGGTCTTCGGCCGGGCGGTCAGGGCTCGGTGGAGTTGGGTGGCCGGTCAATGGGTCGGTGAACGCGTCGGGTCCGTCGATCGCTCCATCATCGACTTGACCGACTCGGTCGATCACGGCATCGGGGATCGCCGATGATCAACGTATTGTCACGCCCACTGCTGCGCACCTACGACCACGACCGGAGTCGCCTCACAAAGCCGAGCGCGCGGCTCCAGCAAGCCCTCTCTGTCGCGGATCAAATCCGCCAAGAACCACAATCGCGCTTCAACATCACCGTCAGTCACTCGCATCGCCTGGTGTGGTTTCGGGTCGCCAAGGTCGGCACCCGGTCAATCTTTGGTGCGTTGCGGTCCGCTGGCGTGCAACTCGACCTCGAAGAGCCCTACGGCGTAGTCGAACCTCGAGCCCTCACCCGCGGCTACCTGCGGGCCGGATTTGTTCGTCATCCCATCGACCGGTTTCTCTCCGCTTGGCAGAGCACCGTGGTCAAGCTCAACCACTTCAATTTCGATGACCGCACATACGCCGAGATGCAGGATCTCTCGACCTTCGTCGAATGGTTCGCTGAACTCGACCCTGAAACCTGTGATGCCCATCTCCGTTCACAAAGCGCATTGCTCCCGAACGAACCGCTCGACCTCCTCGGACGGATGGAGACCTTCGACCGAGACCTAAACACGCTGCTCGAACGGATTGGCGCGCCAGGGTCTAACCCAACCCGTCTCAACGCATCGCCCGAGTCGGCGCCCTCGTTGAGCGCCACCGAACAGCAGTTGCTCGCCGACCGCTATTACGGCGACTTCGAACGATTCGGATACGAGGTTCGCTAATGCACGACCTCGCTGTCATCATCCCATGCCACAACGAGTCCGAGACTCTGGCTGAACAACTCGATGCCCTCGTGGAACAGCGCTGGGGTCATTCTTGGGAGATCGTCGTCGTCGACAATCGCTCGACCGACCACACCACCCAAATTGCCGAAAGCTATGCAGACGCCGCGGTACCGGTTCGGGTCGTTCACGCAGCCGATCGCGGTGGGGTTGCCTATGCCCGAAACGCTGGTGTGCGTGCGAGCACCGCACGCTCGGTCGCGTTCTGCGATGGCGACGATGTCGTGTATCCCGGTTGGGTGGCGGCGATGGGCGAAGCCCTTCGTGACGAACCCCTCGTCACCGGCACGCTCGACGGCGAACGCCTCAATGCCCGCTGGCTCGCCAAGACGAGACCCATGGGAGCTGCCGAGAAGCTGCCGACCTTTGGCTCGCTTCCATTCGCCCGCGGAAACAACACCGCCATGCATCGAAGTGTGTGGGATGCTCTCGACGGCTACGACGAGGACTTCATCGGACTCGAAGACATCGAGTTCTCGATACGAGCCGCTGGCCACGGCTACCGACCGGCGCTCGTTCCAAACGCCCGGATCGCATATCGCTTTCGTTCGGGGCTCCGCGCTACCTGGCGTCAAGGAGCCTTCTACGGCCGTGGCCGAGCCCAACTCGCGTCCCAAGCTCACGATCTCGGACTGGCCGGACCCGGACGCTTCGATGGCGTGAAGTCGTGGGCGTGGCTTGTGCTGCGAGCGCCAAAGGTGATGACGAAGTCTGGGCGCTACGCCTGGGTGTTCACGCTGGCGAACCGGTGGGGAGTTCTCCGAGGCGCGTTGGAATCACGGCGGGTATTCATATGAGCAACTCCCGCGAACACCGAGCGCTATCGGCGGACGAAACGATTGCGGTGACCGTCGGTTTCGACATGGTCCAAACCACAACGCGCCAAATGCGCCTTGATCTCGTCGAGTCCGACCGGATCGTTCGATTCGACGTCGGCCCACAGCAAGCGAACGGCCGCCCAGTCGTCGACCGCGGTGCCAAGGATCATCGATCCAGCTGCACCTTCCACGTTGATCTTCGCCACCACCGGCGCGCCGGCCGAGCCGATGGCTGTGAGCGCGCTCGAAAGGGAAACCATCTCGACCTCTTCGCTGCCGACCGATTCCCCACCGACGGGAACGTGGACGGAATGGCCCCACGAACCGGGCGAAAGATGGAGTTCGACGGTGCCAGCCTCGGCTCCCACAGCTACGGGGTGCACGTTCCAACGGCCATCGTCCGCGGCGGAACGTCGAAGACTCTCCAGGTTCTGGCTCGCGGGTTCGTAGGAATCCACGCGCGTTGCTCCCTCCGCGAACGAACGGAGCGCGAAGTACCCCTTGTGGGCACCGATGTCGAGAACGGCAGCGCCTTGGACATCCGCGGGAAAGTGGCCGTCGATGATGGCTCCATAGAGCGTGAAGTAGTCGACCTCGTCGCTGGCACCCGAAATCCACGCCGTGCCGTCGCCGATCGGAACCCCGACATCGATACCGGCTCGGCGCTCGGCATCAGCCAATGCACGTTTGGTCTCCGCAGACCACGAGGACATAGCGATACGGGCCAAGCGTTTGGGCCGGGTGAAGCGAGCCGACATCGCCGTCACTGTAGTTCGCATCGAGGGGAGCTCCGTCCATGACCACCCCACTTGCCACCCACGGCGTCTTGATCACCTTCCGACGCCCGGACGCGCTCACCGAGCACCTCCGCATTTTGGAATCCCAGACCGCCCCATTGTCGACCCTGCTCGTGGTCGACAACGACGACGACCCCGCAATCCGTGAGATCGTCGCGCAACATCCCGGAGCTGCTGGCCGCGTCGACTATCTCGGCGTTGGCGGCAACCCCGGACCGGCGGGCGGGATCGCAGCCGGAATCGAAACCACCCTCGCCGCCCATGACGACGACGAGTGGATCGTCCTGCTCGATGACGACGACCCACCCCATGACGAACGCACCCTCGCCGCGGTCGGTTGCGTCACCGCAGAGCTCGCCCAAACCCAACCGTCGGTAGGCGCTGTGGGGCTTTGGGGTGCGCGACTCGACGACGATGGCCGGCTTCGAGCCGCTACCGGAACCACGCCCGAACCCGTCGCCTACCTTCCAGGCGGCGCTTGCCCGCACTACCGCATCGGCGCGCTGCGCTCCGCTGGAGGGCCAGACCCGACGCTGTTCTTCGGGTTCGATGACCTCGACCTTGGACTCGCTCTCGATCGAGCCAGCACGACCCTGTGGTCGAGCGGCATTGCTCGTGAACATGGTTGGACCTCGATGGTCGAGAACCGTCGGGTAGATCCCGTGGTACGCCCGGCTACCTGGCGTCGCTACTACAGCCTGCGAAATCTCATCGTGATCCTGCGCCGCAACCAACGCAGCGCTGCGGCCGCGCGCATGTCGGTCATCGCTGGGCTCCTCAAGCCCCTAGCGAACCTGCCCTTCCACCCCAGAACGGCGTGGCAAAACCTTCGCATCAACGCATGGGCCGTCGCCGATGGTTGGCGAGGGCACACCGGGAAACGACTCGACCCGCTCGACCCACCGAGGTGGCTCCGATGAAAGCACCGTTGTTCATCATTGGTTGCCCACGATCGGGGACCACCTTGCTGCTCGACCTCCTTGCTGGCACTCGAGCGTTCGGGTACGTCAACAACTCTGGCGCTGGCGGTGAGGTGAGCGGGACCGATCACCGACGCAACCGCATCTACGACGTCGGCAGCGACCGGCTCGTGGCCTGGCGCCCCGGCATCGTCGCTGCCACCTCACGCATTCCAATCGCTAGCTCGGTCGCCGACACGTTCCTTCCACGCCCGATCGAGCCTTGGCGGTTCTGGGAGGGACTGATCCCCGGGTTCCGACCGGAGCAAGGCGATGGCCCTGCGGAGGATCCCGGCGCACATCATGTCGACACGGCGACCGTCCTGAACGCCCGCAGCGCCGTAGCGGCGCTGCTCCATCACCAACGCCGAGAGGTGTTCCTCTCGAAGTACACCGACTTCCCGCGCATCGAACTCATGCGAGCCGTGTTTCCTGAAGCACGGTTCGTTCATATCCATCGCGATGCGCACGCGGTCGCCAACAGCTACGCGACAGAAATTGAACGGGGCCGATTTGGGACATGGAGCGATCGCTTCTGGTGGGCAGACGCGTGGCCTAACGAGGCACGAGTCCAGTGGTCGGCGAACCGCGAAACCATCCTCGGGTTCGCGGCCCACAACCGAAACCATCTGATGCACGTGATTACCGAGTCGACAAAGGCCGACCCAGGCGTTCTCAACGTCAGCTACGAAGACCTCATCGCGGTACCCGAAATGGTTCTCGAGCAGATCCTCACCTTTGCCGCCGTCAGGCAGCGGGGCCCGCTCGATCGACTCATTCACTCGCGCAAACTCATCAACACGAACAACCGCTGGCGCGAACGCCGTAGCGGCGACGAGACCGCCCTACTGAACGCGATTCTCACCAACCAGATCGATACCAGCCACCCAGCCGACTTTCCTGAGGAGGTTCAATGAGCCGCCATTCCCGAAGTGACCTGTTCACCAAATCCAGTGAGGAAGAGGTCATTAACATCACCGGATGGAGCCAGCTCCACGAGGACCCAAACCATCCCCGTGCAGTGGCCCACCGATCACGGACCCTCTCCGCTGCCTGGAGAACACCGATAGCCGACCGGGTCTCGTTTCTCGAGGACCGGGTGCGAGGACGAAACGTGCTCGACATCGGCTGTGTTGCGCATGCGACGACCCGCCTGAACGACGACCGGTGGCTCCACGGACGACTAGCTCGCGCCGCGCGCAACTGCGTCGGCGTAGATCTCCTCAAAGAGGGCGTCGAGGCTGTCGTGGAAGCGGGATTCGATGCTGTCGTCCACGACCTATCCACCGGCCTCGGACCACTGCATGACCGCGGACCCTTCGACGTCATCGTTGCGGGTGAGTTGATCGAGCACATCACCGACCTGGACATGGTGTTTCAAACCGCAGCCGACGGGCTGACCGAAGACGGCCAACTCATCCTCACCACTCCCAACCCCTTTTCTCCCCAGCGCGTTCGAGCTGGTCAGCTCGGGATTGTCTGGGAGAACGTCGACCACGTCAGCTACCTCTTTCCGAGTGGCATCGCTGAGCTCGCGGAACGCAACGGCCTGCTGCTGCTCGAAGCAGCGACTACCGAACCAAAGCGCGGCCGACCCGGCACCGCGGTGCAAAAACTCAAGCGCGCCATCCTCGGCACCCAGTGGCGCAACGTCGGCTTCGATAGCACCCAAGATGGGTCGCCAATCCCGGTCGAAGCAGGACTGGTCGGTCGACTCGCCCGCCGATGTGTAGTTCCCCGGCCGAATTTCATCGGCGAGACCTTCATCTACGTCATTGGGCGCCACCGGTGACCCGTGTGCTCTTCATATCGTCGGTCGTCGACGGCGGGTCCCCGCGGAGTCAACGTGCTCTCGCTCACGGACTCATCGCGCGCGGCCATGAGATCGCGTTCGTTGTCGACGATCAACGCCCCGCTGCCCTGTCCCGGGCGGTCGGCGAACAACTCGCCGATGCGAGCGTGCGTTTCGATCGTGTAGCAGCCTTGCAGGCGCTCGCGGCCGTACCTGGATCTCGCCCACCGCAGCGAAACATCGACGATCTCGCGCACTGGACCAGTCCGCACCCACACAACGCGCTCCCCCAGGTGATCGACGAGTTCGCGCCTGACGTCGTGGTCGGGAACAGCATCGATCGACATAGCTGGCGGCGCACCCTCGACATCTGTCGCACACGCAATATCTTCACCGTGCTGTACCTGCGAGAGGTTCCGGCCCTACGACACTTGGAGATCGAGCCACGGCCTTGCGATGCATTGGTCGCGAACGCCCAGACGTTGGCTGAATCGGCGCGGGCGCAAGGTCACCGCTGCGAATTCATTCCCTCCGTCGTCGATACGTCACCGACCCGTACCGAGAGCACCCGAGAAACAGCCCTATTGATTAACCCGATCGCGAGCCATGGGGTCGACCTGACGATCGAAGTCGCTCGCCGATGCCCAGAGATTCCGTTCGTCTTTCAGGAATCCTGGCTGCTCGAAGATGAACAATGGCTACGCCTTCGCGACCGTACTGCTGCGCTCGACAACGTTGAGCTGCGGCGACGACGTGAACCAGGTCCGGAGCTGTACCAATCGGCACGGGTCCTGGTCGTTCCTCATCACATCGACAACCGCCCTCGGGTGATCGTCGAGGCGCAAGCGAACGCCATTCCTGCGCTCATTTCGCAGTATCCCGGGCTTCACGAAGCCGCTGGGGCGGGGGCGATTGCGATCGACGAGAACGACATCGACCGATGGGTCGATACCCTCACGTCGCTGTGGACTGACGATGTTCGCTACAGCGAGTTGGTCGACAAGACCAGGGCCGCGTCACAACGCCCAGAACTCGATCCCGACCACGTGGTCACGATGTTCGAGCAGTTGCTCGAAAACGTCCAAACCATCGACCTGTCGAGCCGCTCGCAAATCAGTTCCAACACCGCCTGAATCCCTCTATCTCCAAGAGTTTTTGCCGATAGGCCAATAAGCCTACGTGGAGACATATTGTGCGAATCCTTGTGACCGGAGGTGCCGGCTTCATCGGAGCCAACCTCGTTCGAGCCTGCATTGCCCGCGACCACGACGTCGTCGTTCTCGACGACCTCTCGACGGGCCACGAATCGAACCTCGACGGCACGTCTGCCACCTTGGTGCGGGGATCTATCACCGACGCAGCCACCGTCCACAGCGTCATGCGCGATGTTGACTCGGTCGTACACCTCGCAGCCCGCGGCTCGGTCCCTCGATCGATCGCCGATCCACTGGCGACCCATGAGGTGAATGCCACCGGCACACTCAACGTGCTCGATGCCGCCCGGCTCAACGGCGGGCCGCAAGTGATCATGGCATCGTCGTCATCGGTCTATGGCGCCAATCCAGAACTCCCCAAGCGCGAAACCGCTGCCACCCGGCCGATGAGCCCATACGCGGCATCGAAGCTCGCCGCCGAGGGATACGCGCTCGGCTATCGCAGCGCCTATGGCCTACCGACGCTGCCGTTCCGATTCTTCAACGTCTTCGGGCGTTTCCAGACCGCGGGACACGCGTACGCCGCCGTGATCCCCGCGTTCATCGATGCAGCGCTGCGCGGACAGTCCTTGACCGTCCATGGCGACGGCACACAGTCACGCGACTTCACCCACGTCGACACCGTCTGCGACACGATCTGTCGCGCTATCGAAGCCAAGACCTCGTCGCCTGACCCGGTGAACCTCGCGTTCGGAACCAGGACGTCACTACTCGAAGTGATCGAGATTCTCGCCACCCGGCTCGACGACCCGATCGTGGTCGAACATGTCGAGGGGCGTGTCGGTGACGTTCCCCACTCGCAAGCGGACTCCACACTGCTGACCAACCTTTTTGGTGAGCTCGCTCCCGTCGACTTCACACAAGGCCTTATCGACACGATCGAGTGGATGCGTTCGCTTCCTACCGACGGGTCCACCAGCCAAGACATCAACGTCGCTTCGGAGTCGTCTCGATGATGAGCCTTGAGCGACGCCAACGACGCCTTCGTTGGTTCGATCTCACGCTGATCGCGCTGAGCGCCCCCGTGTGGCTCGCCGCGATCGGTGTTATCGCGCTCGCCGTTTTGGTGACCTCGGGCCGCCCGATCTTCTTTGCTCAAGAGCGCATCGGGCGAGGACGCCGACCGTTTGCAATGGTCAAGTTCCGCACCATGTTGTCGGGCCCAAATCCGATCGTTCCAGATCAATCTCGAATCACTCCGATCGGGCATCTACTGCGACGCACGTCGCTCGATGAACTCCCCCAGCTCTTCAATGTGATCGCCGGAGACATGAGCCTCGTCGGCCCCCGACCGATGCTCCCTGCGCTCAGCAACCGCGTAGGCCGAGGTGCATCGCTGCGCTTTGCGGTTCGTCCGGGCATGACCGGCACCGCTCAAGTCAATGGCCGAAACGCCATCTCGTGGGAACAGCGTCTTCGCTACGACCAGATTTGGGTTGATGCGCTCTGCGTGAGTGCAGCGGCCAAAGTTCTTGCCCAGACCGCCAGCGTGGTGGTGTCGGGCAATGGGATCGATGGCCATGACCCAGCCGATCCGCTGATTGCTGATCTACCCGACGATGAGCCCGTACGTCTCGACGATGTTCGCCAGCGCTCAGCCGACTCGATACAAGAACGAGGAGCGGCCTAATGGATGCACCAACGACGAAACCGGTACCCGATACCGGTCAGCGGCTCGACCTCTCGAGCTATAGCTGCAACCGCCCGTCGGAACTGGCGACCTGCGTGGTCATCGGCGCTGGAGGTCACGGCCGTGAACTCGCGGACATCATCCGCGACGTTGCATTCGACGGTCACCCCATCCGCCTCCTCGGCCTCGTCGATGACGGCGAAGTTGATCGGTTGGCGCTTGCCCGAGCCGGGTTTCGGTTCCTCGGAGGCAGCGACACGGTCGGCGAACGTGACGTTCACGTCTACCTTGGCCTCGGATATCCCGAGGTTCGCCGCAGCGTTGCCCAACGCCTCGACGACTCCGCCCAATGGGGCCAGCCGGTGATCCACCCGTCGGCTCGAATCGGATCGGGTTCTGACCTAGGCGCCAGTTCAGTCGTCGCCCAGCGGGCAGTTCTCACGACCAACGTCACCGTCGGGGCTCACAGCCACATCGGGGTAGCCGCCACGGTGTCTCACGACTCCCAGATCGGCGACTTCGTCACGATCTGCCCTGGAGTAACCGTCACCGGTTCGGTACATATCGGGGACGATGTCTTCGTAGGTGCCGGCGCAACGATTCTGCCGGGGGTTTCGCTGGGAAGCGGAGCGGTGATCGGTGCGGGTTCTACCGTCACCAAAGATGTCGCCCCCGCAACCACCGTGGCGGGCGTACCCGCACGAGTGCTGCACTAACAACCAGTTCGCGGCACAACCTCGCTGGCTGCAACAATCTCGCTG
>CAZTDG010000068.1:10628-13864 GCA_964612655.1 uncultured Acidimicrobiales bacterium
GACTACAGCGTGATCGAGTCGTCTTCGTGCTCGTTAAAGCACAGCGCTCGCATCGACTGTCGCGTCGAGTCGTTCGTCGACTCGTCGATCAGCCCGAGTTGGGTCGGTCGCAGTGCGGGGACCGATACGTGACTGATGAGCTCATGGGCACGGCGAATATCGAGTTCACCAACGCTGATGAGATCCTCGTGCAGCTTCTCACCGGGGCGTAGCCCGGTGAAGACGATCTTGATCGGTCGAGGCGCAGAGGCCGCCAACCGCTCAGCGACGTCCAAGATGCGAACCGGCTCGCCCATGTCCAATACCAACGCCTCGCCGCGGTAACCGACGGCACCAGCTTGAATAACGAGCTGACAGGCCTCTTGAGCTGTCATGAAATAGCGAGTGACTTCAGGATGGGTGACCGTGATCGGTCCGCCCTGCTCAACCTGGGCACGGAACGCTTCCAATACCGAACCTCTCGAACCCAAGACGTTACCGAAGCGGACACTCACCCACGCACCTCGGCTGCGATGTGCATACCAAGCGGTGAGCTGCTCAGCGATGCGCTTGGTATAACCAAGCACGCTCGTGGGGTCTGCGGCCTTGTCCGTTGATACGTTGACGAAGTGTAGGACACCAGCCGTCGCTGCAGCTCGAAGAACATTGTTTGTCCCGAGAACGTTCGTCTTCCACCCTTCGAGCGCGTACATCTCCAATAGCGGCAAGTGCTTGAGCGCCGCCGCGTGGAAGACCACCTCGGGCTGATGTTCGGCGAAGACCTGTGAAAGTCGTTCAGCGTCGCGAATATCTGCGACTACGAGATTACGTGAATCGAGCAATGCCCGACCCTCTATCGACATCTGTACGCCGTGTAGCGCGGACTCGTCACGATCCAACATGACGAGTTCGGCAGGGCCGAATCGAGAAATTTGACGACAAAGCTCCGAGCCGATCGAGCCGCCCGCGCCCGTCACGAGGACTCGGGCACCGGTGAGATAGGACGCGATCGCATCGAGATCGGTGTCGATCGTGCGCCGGCCGAGCAGATCAGCCTCGGTGACTTCACGAACATCGGACTCACTGACCACACCGTCGATGAGCTCTTGAGTAGGAGGTAGTACTCGAAGATCGAGTCCAGCTGATGCCGCGATTCGTTCAAGATCGGCAATCGTCGATGACGGAGCGCTAGGCACCGCCGCGATTACGACGTTGCTGCCCTCGTTAGCGGCCACCGTCGTGATGTCATCGCGGGTGCCGCGAACCGGCACGCCTTGGATACGCAGCTTGGCCTTTGCCGGGTCATCGTCGAGCAAAGCAACCGGGCGATAGTGACTGTTCGGATTGCGCAACATCGACCGAACGAGCTGAGCCCCCGCATCGCCGGCACCAAATACCAGAACCGGCATCCGCGGCATAACGCTGGTCGCGGTCCGCCGTTCAAGGAGGATGCGACGAAGTCCGCGCGCAAACAACATGGCCGTGAGCGCTGCGAACGGTGCCAAGAAGTGAAACGCGAGTGTGACATCCAGGCGATCAGCGACCACTTCGGCCACGAACACCAAAGCGCTCACGGCTGTCACCACACCCGTGAGTGCGATGGCCTCATCGAAGCTGGCCAGGCGCCAACGGCCTCGATACAGCCCGGTGGCGGTTCCGAGGATGACCTGCAACACCGCCGCAGTTGCACCCGCAGCGGCACCGTGGGTCACCGAGGCTCCCATAGAGATCGCACCTGCGGCGATCGCAGCAAACCAAAACAGTGTGTCCACAGCTACGCGGAGGCGCAGTCGGTCGGCGGTTAGTGAGATTAGCGACGTGCTCCTCGGGGCCCGTAGGCCCCGAGGGGACGCAAGCCCACTCCGCTCGCGATCGTGTGTGTTCGGCATCGTGTTCCATGTCGGCCGACGCGACCCCAAATTTGAGGGGAGCTTCGTTACGATCCGAGGGCTCTTGTCACCGTTGCCCGACCAGTGGGCCCACACCTCACATTGAGGACACCTTTGGCCGATGGGACAAATGGACTATGGCTAACGACCTACACATTCCTGAGCTCGAACTCGACGATCTCCATGTGAGCACCCGGCCTACATCGACGCGTCGCTCAAGCTCAGAGATGGTCGAGATCATGACCGCTACCGCCGGGATCATCGCACTTGTCGCCAGCGATGCAGCCCCAGCAGGCCTGGCTATCGCAGACGGCCTTTACCGTGGCCTCTTCGCTGCACTGGTCGTCTGGTTCGCGAGCCGAGCACGACGCTGGGCATGGGCATGGGTCTCCACCATCGGTGCGATCGCTGCCGCCTCGTTAATCACCCAAGCTCTCGCGGTTATCGGGCTGATCTTCGCCGTGCGAGCCTTTCGAAAGGGCCGCCGATCACCAAAGATTGGCGCGACGATCGCATTCCTGAGCCTGCCCGCCCTCTTCACTCAAGGAGTGGGTCCGCTGTTTGACCTAACCGGTGGAGCGATCAGCGACCCGTTCGGCACAAGCGCGCTCATCACCGCGATCGCCGTCGGCCCGATATTTCGAACCGGCTGGCAGACGGTCTCACGCAAGCGACGCCGAAGTATCACCCGCCGGTTATCCAAGCTCACCATGGCGGTGGCAGCCCTTTTCGTGGCGTCAGCCATCGTTTGCCTGCTGGCCGTACCGTCGTTGGTGCGAGGCCTGGAGAACACCCAACGCGGCGCACAAGCTGCGTCGAATGGGAACCTCGACGTCGCAACGATGCGCCTCGAGCAAGCAGCACAAGACTGGTCGAACGCCAATCGAATCATCGCCGGGCCATGGATGTTGCCCGCACGGCTCATTCCCGTCGTTGGCCAAAACCTCCGTGCCGGACAGGTCACCACAGGCCAAGCCAGCGCGCTTACCGCGTCGGCCGCAACGCTCACGGGTCGAGTCGACCCGACCGCTTTGGTTGCCGATGGGGCGGTACAGACCGGCGAACTCGATCGGATCGCCCCTGCCTTTGATGCCCTCGCGGCCACGGTGACTCGCGCCGAAGGACGTATCGGCGAGATCGACACTCCTTGGCTACTTCCTCCGATCAGCGAACGAGTCGGTCGTGCCAATGAGGTCCTCGCTCCAAGTTCAGGGCTCATCAGCGCCTCGGCCGAAGCGCTCCATCTCGGACGCGACCTCCTCGGCGCATCGGAAGCTCAACAGATCCTTGTGATGTTCACCACACCGTCGGAAGCTCGTGGGGCCGGAGGGTTCGTCGGTAGTTGGGCGCTCGTCGAAGCGTCCGAGG
>CAZTDG010000069.1:0-13686 GCA_964612655.1 uncultured Acidimicrobiales bacterium
CTCTCGGTTGGCAGATGGAAGGCCCCTACTCCGCCCGCTTGCCATCAGCTCGATCGGGGAGACATCCCGACGTGCGCCCGCTGACCGGGGGACTGTCAATGGCCGAGCTCGACAAATCTCGATGCAATTTTGTCGAACGCTTGCTCTCGGTTGACCTGCTGGACCACCAACGAACGCTGCTGTGCTGACAATGACCCCTGCCAACTTTGATCACGTGCCGGTGATGGCCGACGAAGTGATCGAACTGATCGAAACGCTCCCCGCTGGGAGCTTCGCGGACCTGACATTGGGCGGCGCCGGTCACGCGCAGCGAACCCTTGAAGCCAATGCTGGCCTAGACGTCCACGGATTCGATCAAGACCCACACGCCATCGAGGTATCGACCGAACGACTCCAGCGGTTCGGGGATCGAGCCCACATCCATCGTCAACGTTTCGACAGCGCAGCATCAACGCTTCGAACCGAAGGCGTCGATCAACTAGCCGGATTCCTTATGGATCTTGGCGTTTCATCGCCGCAACTCGACGGCGCCGATCGGGGATTCAGCTTCCGCCTGGACGGACCGCTCGATATGCGAATGGACACCGATCAGAACCTCACCGCCGCCGACGTGGTCAACACCTATTCGGTTGGCGAACTTCGAGACGTTTTGGAGTCCTACGGCGATGAACGCAACGCATCGCGCATCGTGCATGCGATCGTCGAGCAGCGGCCGGTAACGACCACGAGCCAATTGGCCAAGATCGTCGAAGAGGCGGTCCCGGCAGCGGTTCGTCGTAAGGCGACCACGCACGTCGCAACCCGCACGTTCCAGGCGTTGCGTATCGAGGTCAACAACGAACTGGCCATCTTGGCCGACACCATCGACTCGTTGATCGACATGCTCGCACCGGGTGGCATCGGCATCGCGCTCACGTATCACTCCGGCGAGGATCGCATCATCAAGGACCGAATGCGGTTGGCGATCACCGGAGACGCTCCTGCTGGGATGCCGGTGGTCTCACCATTCGATTGGGCGTTTCGCGGGGCGAAGACCGCGTCGGACTCCGAGCTTTCCGGCAATCCCCGGGCCCGATCGGCTCGGATGCGCGCAATCGTGAGGAGTCGAGCATGATCGCCTCATTGCGCTCCCGTCGAAACGCCACCAACGATGAGGGTTCGGGCGTCGTGTTTTCCGTCGTAGCGGTGGTGGTGATCTTTGGGTCGCTCCTCGGCATCGTCATCGTGCAGACCTTCATCGTGCAGAACCGCGTTCGCCTCGACGCTGTGAACCTGGAACTGGAAACGGCGCGTGAACGCAATCAGCAGCTGAACCTTGAGGTGATCGAACTCGAGGCCCCCGAGCGGATCTTGGAGACTGCGGTCACTCGACTCGGCATGACCCGGCCGCCCGAACGTACCTATCTTCCCGGGCTCGACCCCGAGCTGGAAATCATTGCGCCTCCGATAGTCGGCGATCCCTTCGGGCCGGGTGCTCTACCCGAACATCTGCTCGTGGACGTCACTGCGGAGAACGAGGAGCAGATTCAATGACCGCGGTTGTCAACCTGCTCCGCTTGCCGTCCCGTAGCGGATTCTCCAGCGCTCGGCTGATCCTGATCGCCCTAGCTATGGTCGGGCTCGGTGCGGTCATGATCTGGCGGTTGGTGTCGCTACAAGTCATCGAACCTGAACGGTTCCTCGAGTACGGCGAATCGCAACGCCTGCGAACCCAGTCGCTCGCCTCCGAGCGGGGAGCGATCGTCGATCGTAACGGCGTAGAACTCGCCGTATCGAGCCCGCGGCAAAGCATCTGGGCTGACCCGCGCCTAGTGCTCGACCCCGAAGCAACCGCCACCCAGATCGTTGCGCTGGCCGGTGGTGATCACGACCAACTCGTCCGCCGTCTAAGCAACGAAAACGCACAGTTCGCGTGGATGGCACGCCAGCTGGAAGACGAAGTCGCGGCTGCGATTCTCACCCTCGATCTACCGGGCATCTACCCGATCGAAGAACAGTCACGATTGACCCCTGCCGGAAGCGATGTCGCTCGCGGCATTCTTGGGCGCACCGACATCGACGGCATCGGCACCTCGGGCCTCGAATCACAGTTCGATGAGGTGCTCACCGGCGAACCTGGTCGCATCGTGGTCGAGCGAGGCTTGGCTACCGGCGGATCTCGAGCGGTGACGATCCCCGATGGCGAATTTGAACTGATCTCGCCGACCGAAGGTGACTCGCTCGTTTTGACCCTTGACCGGACCGTGCAATTCGAGGTGGAGAACCTGTTGCAAGGTGCGGTCGCCGAAGCTGGCGCAACCGCTGGCAGCGTCATTGTTTCTCGGACCGGGACCGGCGAGATCTTGGCGATGGCAAACGTTCGCCGTACCGACAACGGCACCGTTGCTGTAACGGGCGAGAACCGTGCGTTGACCTGGATCGCCGAACCGGGCTCGATCAGCAAACCCCTCGCAGTAGCCGCACTCCTTGAAGAGAACCTCATCTCCACCGAGACGACGGTCGAGGTCACCGACTCCCTAGAGATCTACGACGTCGAATACGTCGATTCGGTACGCCACGATCAGAACATCCTCGACACCGGTGAAGTGTTGGCGGCATCGTCCAACGTCGGTGTGGCGCTGTTGATGGACCGCATCGACAACTCCACCTTCCACAGCTACTTGGAAGAGTTCGGACTCGGACGTGCAACCAGTCTCGAGTTTCCAGGCGAGTCGTCGGGAATCCTTCACGACGTAGACGACTGGACCGGCGTGTCCAAGACCCAGATCGCGATCGGCTATGAGTACGCGGCCACGCCATTGCAGATGCTTCGTGCCTACAACGTGTTCGCCAACGGCGGCGTATTGGTTGAACCGCACCTGGTGGCCGGAATCCAGTCCGCCGATGGCGACTTCGACATCGTCAGTCCACGAGAACAGAGGCGGGTTATCTCCGAGGACACCGCGCAAGAGATGACCTCGTTGCTCGCTGGCGTTGTTACCGAAGGCGGAACCGGCGAATTGGCATCGGTACCCGGCTATGAGATCGCAGGAAAGACCGGAACGGCGTTCATCGCTCAGCCCAACGGCCGCTACGAAGACGACGCAGGCAACGTGCACCTCTTGACCAGCTTCGCCGGCTTTCTACCCGCCTCGAACCCCGAGCTCTCGATCATCGTCATGATCGAAGACCCCGAAGGTGATGCCTCGGGAGGTCGGATCGCGGCACCGCTATTCGGCGACATTTCGAACTTCGCGCTTCAGCATTTCCGCATCCCGCCGGCCGACGCGGTAGGGGCTCGATGAGCGTCGCTGTCGCCACTCTTCTCGATCGGCTCGGTGCCGATGCGCCGTCACCCCCGCCAGAGGGGGATTTGTCCGTTTTGGTGGACCGCGTCGTGATCGATTCCCGCGAGGTAGGAACGGGAAGTTTGTTTTGCGCCATCACGGGATCCGCTAGCGACGGCCACGACTACGTTGGCGCCGCCGCAGCTGCAGGAGCGGCCGCAGCGATGGTCGAACGGCCCGTCGATGTCGACATCGCCCAGATCGTCGTACACGATTCGCAATTGTGGGCTGGTTGGTTGGCCGCTTCACTCGAAGGGCGCCCGTCGCTCGAGGTGGACGTCGTCGGGGTGACCGGCACCAATGGCAAGACCTCGATCGTCACCTTGATCGAACACATCGTCAATGCGTGCGGATCGAGTGCGGTGTCGTTGGGAACCCTGACCGGAGCGCTCACCACCGCACCGGGTCCAGCGTTTCAGCGTGCCTTGCGAACCAGCATCGACGATGGGCACCGGGTCGTAGCAGCCGAAGTTTCCTCGCACGCACTCGACCAACAACGGGTCGCAGGCACTCGCTTTGCGGTCGCGGTATTTACGAATCTCTCCCAGGACCACCTGGACTATCACCCCACGATGGAGCACTACTTCGAGTCCAAGGCTCGACTGTTTGAGGCTGGTCAGAGCGCAGCTGCGGTGATCGACATCTCCGATGAATGGGGTGCTCGACTCGCCGAACGAGTCACGATTCCAACCGTGACCGTCGATGGCTCGGCCGTCGCTCAGTCGGCGCAACTGCGTTCAGGCGGATCGACCTTCGAGTGGCGATCGATGCCGGTGGCACTGCCGCTCGGTGGACGTTTCAGCGTGACCAACGCGGTGCTCGCCGCAGAGGCTTGTGTGACCCTCGGATTCGACCCGTCGGCGGTCGCTGAGGCTCTGGGGGTTGCTCCCCAGATACCCGGCCGGTTTGAACTGGTCGACTTGGGGCAAGATTTTGCGGTGATAGTCGACTATTCCCACACCCCTGCGAGCGTCGTCGCTGCTGTTGAGAGCGCCCGTGATCTAACCGACGGCCGAGTGCTGCTCGTCTTCGGTGCCGCCGGTGATCGTGATCCTGGCAAGCGTCCGCTCATGGGCGCCGCAGCGAGCGCCGCCGATGAGCTGTACATCACCTCCGACAACCCCAGGAGTGAAGACCCCGACGCGATCATCGCGGAAGTCCAAGCTGGAGTGACCGGCCTCGACGCAGAATCGGTTCGCTCGATCGCCGATCGAGAGGCCGCTATCCACGCCGCGATCGAGGATGCGTGCGAAGGTGACGTAGTAGTCATCGCCGGCAAAGGCCACGAGGACTACCAAATCATTGGTAACGAGCGCCGTGATTTCGACGATCGGGTCGTCGCGCGCGCCGCTCTTGAGCAAAAGGGTCGAGGCTAGTACGCATGATTCGACTCTTGATCGCTGCGGCAACCTCCGTATTCGTTTCAACTATTGGCACCCGTCTGCTCATCACCTTCCTCACCAAGAACAAGGTGGGTCAGCCCATTCGCGAGGACGGCCCAGAGGGGCACATGGTCAAGGCGGGCACGCCCACGATGGGCGGCATCGCCATCTTGGTCGGCGCGTTCGCTGGCTACGTCGCTGCCGACGTCGCCAACCTCTTCGGCGTCGGCACGTCGATCATCTTCACCCGCACCGGCCTCATCGTCATGGGCACGATCCTGGCGACCGGCATCGTCGGGTTCCTAGATGATTGGATCAAGATCTCCCGTGAGCGAAACCTTGGCCTGAACAAGACCGCAAAGATCGTTGGCCTTTTGACCGTCGCGATCTTGTTCGCCGTGTTGCAATTGGGATTCACCTCGATTCACACCGAGTTGTCGTTTGTTCGGTTCGACTCGATCGGTATCGACCTAGGTCGAACACTTTGGGGTGTGTGGGCGGTATTGCTGATTTTGGCAACGGCCAACGCTGTGAACCTGACCGACGGCCTCGACGGCTTGGCGTCCGGTGCTGCGATCTTGAACTTTGCCGGGTTTACCTTCATTGCATTCTGGGCGTTCCGAAACCCTGACATTTACGACATTCCACATGCGCTCGACCTTGCTGTGATCTCCGTGTCGATGTTGGGCGGTTGCGTCGGCTTCCTTTGGTACAACGCGGCACCGGCCCAGATATTTATGGGCGATACCGGCTCGCTCGCTATTGGTGCCGCGCTTGCGGCTCTCGCATTGAGTACCAACACACACCTTCTCTTGCCGATCATGGGTGCACTTTTCGTCGCCGAAACGGTGTCGGTGATTTTGCAGGTCGGCGTATTCAAAGCCGCGAACGGCAAGCGTCTCTTTCGCATGGCCCCAATCCACCATCACTTCGAATTGAAGGGCTGGCCCGAGACTCGCGTCATCATTCGGTTCTGGTTGGTGTCGGGCCTCACCACCGGTATGGGCCTCGGTCTGTTCTACGCGGATTCGATCCAGCAGGGGATCGGCCTATGAGCGAGCCCTCACTCGACGGACCCGTCGTCATCCTTGGCCTCGGGGTCGCCGGTCGTGCCGCCGCCCAAGCGCTGGTCAAGCGAGGGCATCGAGTGGTGGCCTTTGAGGACTCGCCGACCGAGGACAGCTTCGCCTTCGCTGCCGACCACGACATCACTTTGCACGCTGCACCGAGCGCCACCGAGCGGACAAAAGTCTTCGCCGAAGCGTCGGCGTTTCTTCCAAGTCCAGGGGTGCCCGAACACCACGAAGCCTTCGCCGAGGCCGCAGCCGCTGACGTCCCCACGATCTCGGAGTTCGATCTGGCCCGCTGGTGGGACGACCGTCCCCTCGTGGCGATCACCGGAACCGATGGCAAGACGTCGGTGACGTTGCTCACCGTCGCCATGTTGGAGGCTTCGGGGGTACATGCCGCCGGTGTCGGAAACACCGAGACCCCACTCGTCGAGGCCATCGACGATCCGACATTCGACGTGTTCGTGGTCGAAGCCTCGTCGTTTCGCCTCGGGCACAGCAGTCGGTTCTCCCCGGTCGCAGCAGCGTGGTTGAACTTCAGCCCCGACCACCTCGACGTCCATGCATCACTCGAACGCTATGAACTCGCCAAAGCCGTGATCTGGTCCTCGATCCCAGAAGACGGCCTGGTGGTGGCCCCGGCCGACGACCCCGTCGTGTTGAGCCACATCCCCGCAGACCGGGCGACCGTGATCGTGTCGCCGTCGACTATCGATCCCAGCAGCTTCGCCCATCTCGGCGATGTCCGCCTCGGACACGTCGTCGATGGTTCTCTCATTCTCGATGGACAAGAACTCGTGCGAGTCGACGACCTCGCCCGCTCGTTCCCTCACGACATTTCGAACGCGCTCACGGCGGCCGCACTAGCCAGCCGCGTCGGCGCAACGACCGAAGGTATCGCTACGGGGCTACGAGAGTTCGCGTTGCCGCCGCATCGGATACAGCGGGTGCGAAGCCTCGATGGTGTGGACTTCTACAACGACTCGAAGGCAACGGTGCCTCATGCCGTCGTCACGGCGGTCCGGTCATTCGACCGCGTCGTGCTCATCGCCGGCGGCCGCAACAAAGGGATCGACCTCGGTCCGATGTCCGAAGCCGCAGACCGAGTCAGCGCCGTCGTCGCCATGGGCGACGCCGCCGAAGCGATCGAAGCAGCTTTCGCCGGGATCGTTCCCACCGTGCGCGCCGATGGCATGGAAGACGCCATCGACCGAGCACGGAATCTCGCTGCACCCGGTGACGTGGTGCTGCTCTCGCCAGGATGCACGTCCTTCGATGCCTACGGCAGCTACGGCGAACGAGGAAATCACTTCATCGACATCGTGGAGCAATTACAGCCCGCAGTACCAGCAACAGGGGAGATCCGATGACTCAGACATCGACTCGACGCACACCTAGCAAGCGCGCCCGTCCAGCCAGCAACGCTCGGACGAGAGGAGCGACTCGCCCACGTGGCGCGACACGGACGAAGTCGGCCGCGAGGCGGACCACCACCGTTCCCTCATCGGCCACGCCATTTCTCATCTTGTTGGGGCTCGTCATCTCGTTTTCGTTGCTCGGCCTCACCATGGTGCTCTCGGCGTCTTCGGTTACCTCGCTCACCGAGACCGGCTCGCCGTGGGGTCAATTTCGATCCCAGGCGATGTGGCTCGGCATCGGCGTCGTCGCCTGTGCGGCTGGCGCCTTGATCGATCACCGTTTGTTGCGTCGCTTCACGGTCCCGATCCTGGTCGTCTCACTCGTGCTGCTGGTGATGGTGCTCCTGCCATGGTTCGGGGTTTCGGTGAACGGCGCGCAGCGTTGGATTCGTCTCGGACCCATCCAGTTTCAGCCATCGGAGGCGGCCAAGTTCGCGCTCGCCCTGTTCGCAGCCGACAACTTGGCCCGTTCAAAGACGGTCGGAAACACCCGCCAGCTAAAGCCGATCCTGTTCGTCCTGGTTACCTACGGGGCGCTGATCTTGTTGCAGCCGAACCTCGGCACCACGATCATCATGTTCGTCATCGGCATCTCCGCGCTGTTCGCCAGCGGCGTTCGACTGTCGATCGTTGCCCTCATCGGTCTCGTCGGGGCCAGCGCTGCCGGATTGCTCGCCTATCTCACACCGTTCCGCCGAAACCGGCTGCTCGCGTTCTTGGACCCGTGGGCTGACCCGCTCGGAGACGGCTGGCAAACAATTCAGTCATTGGTCTCGGTGGCGAACGGTGGAGTGACCGGGGTCGGCATCGGCGAGAGCCGCGGAAAGTTCGGGTTCCTACCTGAAGCGCACAACGACTTCGTTTTCGCCGTGACCGCCGAAGAGTTCGGCCTCGTCGGCGCCGTGACCGTCGTGATCGGATACGTCGTGTTCGGCCTGGTATCGCTGGTTATCGCTCGCCGAGCGGATCGCTTCGGTGGACTCTTGGTCGTCGCAATCGCTTCGTGGATCCTCGCGCAAGCGTTCATCAACATCGGCTCGGTCCTTGGTGTGATGCCAATTACCGGTGTGCCATTGCCGTTCATGTCGGCGGGTGGCACGTCGCTGGTCGTCACGCTGGCAGCGGTGGGCGTGATGCTCAACGTTGCGCGGAGCGCCCAGTGACCCAGCCGACCACCGCGCAAGTGCGCGTGATGATCGTCGGTGGCGGAACCGCTGGGCACGTGCTGCCAGGCGTCGCCATCGGTCGAGAATTAGTGGAACGAGGGCTAGCGCCCGAAGACATGCACTTCGTCGGTTCAGATCGAGGGGTCGAAGCAAAGCTGGTTCCCGAAGCTGGCTTCGATGTGACGTTGCTTCCCGGGCGAGGCATCGCGCGCCGTTTCACCAAGGACAACATCGGAGCGATCATCGGACTCGGCAAAGCGTTCGGCGAGTCTTCGCGATTGCTGTCGGTCATGAAACCCGACGTCGTCGTCGCCCTCGGCGGCTACGCCAGCGTCCCAGCCGGGCTTTGGGCAGTAATACGCAGAATCCCGATCGTGGTCGCAGAACAGAACGCCGTTCCGGGTCTTGCCAACAAGATCATTGGCCGATTCGCCAGAGCTTGTGCCGTGTCCTACGAGGGCACCGACCTACCGCGCGCCACCTGGACCGGCAACCCGGTTCGACCGGCGATCCTCGACGTCGCCGAGAACTACTCGACCCGACGAGCCGAAGCCAGACAGCGCTACGGCATCGCCGAGGGCCAACAACACGTGGTGGTCTTCGGCGGATCGCTCGGCGCACGGACGATCAATAACGCGACCGTCGGCTCGCTCGGTGACCTCGGCCATCGAGACGACATCATCATTCGCCACATCATCGGTCGCCGCGACTTTGCCAGCGTCACCGAAGCGGTTCGCTCGAAGGCAGCTCACGCGGAGAACTACGTACCCATCGAGTACGAGGACGACATGGCCAGCGTGTACGCATCGGCCGATCTCGTTGTTTGCAGAGCGGGAGCGACCAGCTGTGCGGAATTAGCGGTGACCAACACCCCCGCTGTCCTCGTGCCCCTGCCGGGAGCGCCTGGCGACCATCAGACGGCAAACGGCCGAGCGCTCGAGGCCGTCGGAGGTGCCGAGGTAATTCCAGACGCGACCTTCGATGCCGAACTCATGACCGCAACCGTCACCCGCCTGCTGGCAAAGCCAGAGATCTTGGCCTCGATGCGTGAAGGATCGGGTCGTGCCGCCCGCCCGGACGCCGCATCGGCGGTTGTCGACCTGATCGAACCCTTCGTCGGTGGCTCACTCCAATCCAGGACACAACCATGACCGTGAACCTCGATACGCCCCAGACCGTTCATCTGATCGGGATAGGTGGGGCGGGCATGGCCGCGATCGCCGAAGTGCTCCACGGCTTAGGACACACCGTCACCGGCAGCGATCTCAGCGCGTCCGCTGCATTTGAACGCCTGGTGGAGATGGGAATTGGCGCCGTCGTCGGCCACGACGCAACCAACGTCGGGAACCCCGACATCGTCTGTCGGTCGACATCGATCCCCGACAGCAATGTCGAAGTCCTCGAAGTTGTCGGTCGTGGCGAAACCGTGCTTCGTCGAGGCGAGTTACTCACCGCCATGACATCGAGGTCTCGCACCGTCGCGGTGTCGGGGACCCACGGAAAGACGACCACATCGTCGATGCTCGCCGTTATCGCCGAAGTGGCCGGTAGCGAACCCACCTACATCATCGGTGGAGACGTCAAAGACCTCGGCAGCGGCGCAACCGCAGGCGCTGGGGATTGGTTCATCATCGAAGCCGACGAGAGCGACGGCTCGGGATTCTCCCTCGGCCACACGATTGGGCTGGTCACCAACGTCGAACCCGACCACCTCGAGTTTTACGGCAGCGAACAAGCCATGCGCGATGCCTTCGCTCGCTTTGTTGAGCAGTCCGATGTAGCTGTCGTGTGCGCGGATGACGAGGGGTCCTTTGCGCTGGCACAAGGATCGAACGTCGTCACCTACGGCGCGCGAGAAGGCTCGACCTATGAGATGCGCGACATCGTGCGCAGCGAAGAAGCGACCACGTTTGCCTTGCACCGCGGAGGGCTTCCCCTCGGACAGGTACGCGTGCCCATGCCGGGCTTACACAACGCCCGCAATGCCACCGGCGCCGCTGCTGCGGCTCTGGAAATGGGTCTTCCATTTCGTGCGGTTCAAAGCGCGCTCGCGAACTTCTCCGGTGTCGGTCGCCGATTCGACGACCGGGGGACCGCTGGCGGTATCGACTTCATCGACGATTACGCCCACCTTCCGACCGAGGTCGATGCAGCGCTCGCGGCCGCGGTCGATACTCGCCATGACCGCATCGTCACCGTGTTCCAACCGCACCGCTACAGCCGAACCGAGGCCCTCTGGCAGGACTTCACCGGCTGCTTTGGCGATGCCGACCTGCTCGTGGTCACCGGCATCTACTCCTCGGGAGAAAAGCCGCGAGAGGGCGTATCGGGGCAACTGATCGTCGATGCGGTGAATGCGGGAACCGAACCGCCGCCCATGATCTATCACGACGATCGAACGACCCTGGCTGAAGCTGTGGCTGAACTGTTGGCCCCCGGTGACTTGTGCCTAACGCTGGGCGCTGGAGACCTCGTGACCCTCCCCGACGAGATCCAGGCGATCATCGAAACCGCATGAACCTTGAACCGCTCGCTGAGCGCCTCGGTCAGATCGAGGGCGCAACCGTCGAATTGTCGATGGATGCAGCCGCGCTGTGCACCTACCGCGTGGGAGGCCCCCTTGGGGTCTTTGTTCGGGTCGATGCCGTGAGGGCCATCGCCGAGGTCGTGCAGGTCATCTCCGAAGCCGATGTTCCCACTCTGGCGGTGGGGAAGGGTTCCAACCTCTTGGTAGCCGATGCCGGATTCGATGGCGTAGCTGTCACGCTCGGCGACGAGTTCAGCGACGTCTCCTTCGATGGGGCATCGGTGCGTGCGGGCGCAGCGGCGGCTTTGCCCGTGGTCGCCCGCGCAACGGTCGCGAACGGTTTGACCGGATTTGAATGGGCGGTCGGTGTCCCTGGGTCGATCGGTGGAGCAGTACGCATGAACGCAGGCGGGCATGGTTCCGACATGGCCGCGTCGCTCACGAAGGTGGAGATCGCCAACCTGTCGACCGGCATGGTCAGCGAAGTCGGCGTCGATGGACTGGATCTCAGCTACCGAAGGTCGAACCTCGGGCCCGAGCAGATCGTGACGCAGGCGACCCTCATCCTGGAACCGGTGGACGACACCGAGCCAGGAACCAGCGAACTCAAAGAGATCGTCTCATGGCGGCGAGCAAACCAGCCCGGTGGCGCGAACGCAGGATCGGTCTTCACGAACCCACACGGAGATTCTGCCGGTCGACTGATCGACGCAGCCGGCCTCAAAGGTCTGCGCATCGGAACCGCGACGGTGTCGGACAAGCACGCCAACTTCATTCAGGCAGACCCGGACGGCAGTGCCGACGACGTCATGGCGCTCATGGTCGAGATCGTCGATCGGATCTCGGAATCGTTCGGCGTTGCTCTGCATGCCGAGACCCGTCTCGTCGGGTTCGACCACAAACTCACCGACCATGTGCAACCCGGCGCGAAATCTAGAGGAGACTTAGAAGATGTCTGAGCGAACAATGCGGGCAGGTTCGCGCCCACGGCCAGGTCCTCGACCGCGTGCGGTCAACCGCCAAAGTGTCCACGGTTCCACCAAGCGCCGTGTTGGAGCCGACCGCCAAAGTGTTCACGGCTCTACCAAACGCCGTGTCGGGGCCGATCGCCATGTCGATCCACCCCGCGCTCGACCAAGGCGAGCTCGCGAAGAACGTGAACCGCGCCCACCGATCGACCGGGCGCGCAATCGTCGCTGGTGGCTCGGGGTCACCATCTTGGCGATCGCCGCGTTTATCTTTGCGATCTTTGAAGCTCCGGCGTTCGAGGCAGCCAGCACACAAATCAGTGGCCACGCCCGAACCAGCGTGGGCACCATCGATGCCACGCTCGCGATTCCTGACGACCAGGCACTGATCACCTACGACACCGGAGCTGCTGAGCAGCGAGTGCAGGAGTTGCCGTGGGTGCAGAACGTATCGGTTGTTCGTCAATGGCCTTCGACGGTGCGCGTCGTGGTGCGTGAGCATGCCGTAGTCGCAGGCGTCGGTGACGCGACCGGGCAACGTTGGATGCTCGTCGGCGAGGATCGTCTCGCGATCGAGGAGCGGTTCACGCCTCCAGCGAACGTTCCCTTGATCGTCGTCGATGATTCGATCTACGACGCTGCGCTCGTAGGCGACCCAATCGCTGGCATCGAGCGGGCCTATGGACTGGCCATCGATATCCCGAGCCAACTCGACCCGTGGGTGTCGACGTGGTCGGTCGATGAGACCGGGTCGGTAACGGCCAACCTGACGGGTTCGGCGTCGGCCATCTTTGGCCCCGCGGGAGAAACCCGGACCCAATTTGTGTCGTTGGCATCGATCCTCGGAGGCGGTGCCTCGCTGAGTTGTATCGACGTGATCGACCTCTCAACTCCCGATACCCCGGTCATCCATCGAGGTGGATCCTGCATCACCGCGAGCAGAGCGCTCGGATCATGAGTAGCGTGAACCGTCAGCTTCGTTTTGCAACTTTTCGCAATTTGCGGTTTCCTTTCTCACGTGAGGTGTTTAACGCGCCACACACAGCGAGTAGGGGCCGTGTGGAACCCGCAGGACTACGTCTGTTACGCACAGAGGTAGAAATGCTGCCCACGACAACGAACCGTACGCGATGATCGGGACCGGAGGAACGAGCCCCATGAACGGAACAGCCCAGAACTACCTTGCAGTGATCAAGGTGGTCGGCGTAGGCGGTGGCGGAGTCAACGCAGTTAACCGCATGATCGATGCTGGCCTCAAGGGGGTCGAGTTCGTCGCGGTAAACACCGACGCCCAGGCCTTGCTTATGAGCGATGCCGACATCAAGCTCGACATCGGCCGTGAACTCACCCGCGGATTGGGTGCCGGTTCGGACCCCGAAGTCGGCCGTCAGGCCGCCGATGACCACCGCGACGAGATCGAAGCATCACTTTCCGGCGCGGACATGGTGTTCATCACCGCCGGCAAGGGCGGCGGTACCGGCACCGGTGCAGCACCCGTCATCGCCGAGATCGCTCGTAGCGTTGGCGCGCTAACCATCGGCGTCGTAACCCGCCCATTTGGGTTCGAGGGTCGCCGACGGGCAGTACAAGCCGAACAAGGCATCCAACGCCTCAAGGAAAACGTCGACACCCAGATCGTCATCCCGAACGATCGGTTGCTCACCGTCTCCAATGAGAACACCTCCGTCCTTAACGCCTTCAAGATGGCCGACGAGGTTCTCCTGCAGGGTGTGCAAGGTATTACCGACTTGATCACCACGCCTGGCTTGATCAACACCGACTTCGCGGACGTCAAGATGATCATGTCCGATGCTGGATCGGCCCTCATG
>CAZTDG010000070.1:0-13631 GCA_964612655.1 uncultured Acidimicrobiales bacterium
GTCCCTAAATGTCCCCCACCGAAATCCTCGACTCGTAGCCTGGCTTCGAGCCACCAACCGACCTCAAAATCGCCGGTTCCTGAGCGATACTGACGCTGGGGAAAGCGATCCAAATGGTTGGGGGTCCGATTCGTGACACCTGAAATTGAGGACGGCAACACGAGAACCGGTCGTGGACTGACCGGTCTCGTGGGAATCGCGGGCATAGCGCTAGTCGTGCTGATTTGGTTCGTCGCGACACGCGACTCGGGAGAAATCCCTCAAGCAGTGCCACCGCTTGGTTCCGACCAACCAACCTCAACAACAGCTGCGCCCGATGACAGTGCCGATCAACCAGCAGATCCCGCTACGGACGAGCCGGCTGATAGCGGAGAAGCCGCCGCTTCATTCGCCAGGGCGATCTCCATTGAAGTATGGGTAGTAGACAACGGTGCCACCGACACCATCCAACGCCTCACGCCGACTGAATTCACCAAAAAGACCGGGGTAATAGTCGAGTTCGTCGACATACCACGTCAGGAATTTAGAGAGCGGCTGCCATCCATCCTACGAGGTAGCGAGAGAGCCGATGTTGTGATGATCGGCTCGTTCGAAGCAGCCCAATTTGGCGCTGTCAACGGCTGGCTTCACGACCTCACATCATTTGCCGAAGACGATCCCCAATATGCCTTCGACGACATCATCGCGTCGGTCGCCAGCGTGAACAGTGCCGAACGAGCGTTTACGAGCCTCATTCCCGTCGAGCGTCTCTACGTAGTCCCCTTCTTCGCCGAAACCTCGGTCCTGATGTACAACCAGGCGATCATCGATGCCGCCGGAGTGACCGTTCCTGAGCAACCTACCTGGGACGAGATCGCCCAGATTGCCGAGCTAGTCCACACCGACGAAGTAGCGGGGATCTGCCTCAACGGATCGGTGGGTTGGGACGAACTGGGTGCCTCGCTCACCACTGTTGTGAACACTTTCGGTGGCACCTGGTGGGAAGCAAACGAAGACGGCACCCCAGGCCAAGCACAAATCAACCAACCCGATTCGGGATTCCGAGCAGCCACCGAGACCTACGTCGACCTGCTCAGGAACTTTGGCCAAGAGGATCCAGGGTCAGATCAGTGTCTGCAAATCATGCAAGACGGCGGTGCGGCTATGTGGTTCGGCTCCTCAACTAGCGCACAACAACTCAACCAAGAGGGCCTCGCCGGAAACCTCGGTGTCGCACGCGCACCCGTCGGCCCCGCTGGCCTTCCCGGCGGTGGCCTATCAAGCTGGGGGTTTGCACTACCAATCGGCGGCGACGACGACAAAATCACATACGCGCGGGAGTTCGTCAGCTGGGCGACGTCCGATGACTTCATCAGCCTCGTCGGCGAAACCGACGGCTGGGAGAACGCACCGGGCGGCACCCGACTCTCCACCTATGAGAACCCGGACTACCAAGCCGCCAACAGCACGCTCGCAGATGTCACGCTCGAGGAGCTGCTTACCGTAGACCCCCTCAACCCCGGCACCACGACTCGCCCGGGGCTTCCCGGAGTCGAGTTTGTGGGTATCCCCGAATTCCAAGACATCGCCACCCGATGCACCATCGAGATATCGGCCGCCATCTGGGGAGAACTGACCACCGACCAAGCCCTCGAGGCCTGCCAAGAAATCGCGTCCGAAGTAACTCAGCCAGACGAATAGCCACGTATGAGACGTGGGACAGTTAGGGACAGTCCCTAACTGTCCTAGTTAGCCCTTGACGGAACCGGCTAGAAGTCCGCGGACGAAGTAGCGCTGGAGGCTGAAGAACACCACGAGCGGAACGAAGGCTTGCACGAACGCGCCCGCGGTGAGGAGGTGGTCGGTGTTGTCGAAGTCGCCTGCCAGGTTGGCGATACGAACCGTGGTTGGGGCGTCGGCCCCGATGCCGAGCATGGTGTTGGCGACGAGGAAGTCGTTCCACGTCCAGAGGAACTGGAAGATTCCAAAGGCCGCTAGTGCGGGCACCGATAGCGGGAGTACCAGTCGCCAGAAGATGCCGAAGTGGTTCGCTCCATCGATCTTGGCCGACTCGAAGATGTCCTTGGGAAGCTGCGAAATGTAGTTGTGCAACAAGAAGATCGCGAACGGCATCGCGAAGCCGGTGTGGGTAAGCCACACCGACGTCGTGGAGCCAGCGAGGTTGTTCAACGGCAACACGGTCAACGTCTTGTCGGTGAAGGGAACAGTCAGATGCGCCCCACCAAATGGTGTGCCGTCGCCGAACAACTGCAGCAGAGGAATAAGGGCCACCTGGAGCGGCAACGCCAAGAGCGAGACCGTCACGATGAAGAGCCACTTACGCCCTTTGAAGTCGATCCATGCAAAGCCGTAGGCCGCGAACGCGGCGAAGGCGATCGGGATGATCGTGGCCGGAATCGCGATCGCCAGGCTGGTCACGAGCGATGCCGTCAAGCTGCTCGTCGCTTCGGCGGAAAGCACCTCGGCGTAGTTCTCGAAGGTGGCATCGCGCTCGGCGAGAATGTTCCAGAAGGCGTCGCTGCGTTGGGCGTCGCGGCCGCGTACCGAGTTCACGAGCAGGCTTAGGTTCGGGATCGTCCAGATGACAACGAGAATCCACATCGCCCAGGTCGGGACGTCGCTCAACTTGCGATAGATCCGGTCGCCGAGCCCCGAGTTGGCTCCAGGTGGCGAAGTGATGGCGCTCATGCGTCACCCCGTTGCAGGCTGTAGATGTTGTAGACCATCACCGGCAAGACCAGCAGGAACATCACGATCGCGATCGACGCACCGAACCCCACATTGCCGATCTGAAACGACTCGGTGATCATCTGATTGGCGAGCACATCGTTGCCGAAGGTTCCTCGGAGTCCAGCCACCGCCACGATGTCGAACACCTTGGTGACCTGCACGATCAACGTGGTCACAACCACTCCGATCGTTGGCAGGATCGTCGGCAAGGTAACTCGCCAGAAGATGTCGGATTCGGTTGCGCCGTCGACCTTGGCTGACTCGATGAACTCTTGTGGCACGGCCTTGATAGCTGCCGAGATAATGACCATGGCGAAACCGGTTTGGATCCAGATCAGGATCAACATCAGCCAGACGTTGTTGAACGGTTGTTCCGTGAGGAAGAAGATGGTCTCGGGCACCAACTCGCCTTGGACGTTCGTGGTGAAGCCACCCAGGCGAGGGCCGATGAACCGGTAGGTAATCCACCCGCAAAACGCGAGGCCGATCGCCAACATGGTGAACGGCCGATCTGCACGAAAGCGTCGGTAGATGGCCCAACCGAACGCCGCGGTCAACGCGGCAAAGATCACGATCATGACTATGCGGGGGGCACCTGAGTTACTCAGTCGACCGAGAGCGACCCAAGCGGCGTTCAACGAGCCGGTTTGGTTTTGGCTAATGGGACGGGCTTGGAACTGGAGTCGCCACACGATCGATGCACCGACGAAAGAGATCGCCATCGGCATGAAGATCAGACTCTTCGCGAGCTTCTCGCCGAACTGCGAGCGGTCCGACAAGACGGCGATGGCCGTGCCGGCGACCGTCGCCACCGTCACCACGGTGATCACCCACCAGATGTTGTTGAAGAAGGTGCCACGAAGCACCGACAACGCAGCGAACGACGCAAGGAAGAGTGCGAGGACGATCGCACCGACGCTGGTCGGGCCGTGCTCGATGGAAGCCGATCCATTGCGGCGGATTCCGCTGACGACGGCGACGATCGCTGCGATCGCGAGCAAGATCAGCGCGATGTAGAAGAGCCGGGAGGTGAAGAAGGACGCCCAGTCCGAGACGTTGAATGAGTCGCTTGCAGTAAACAGCCGCTGGTAGTTGTCGAAGCCGACGAACTCGTCGCCGTTCCGGCCTTGGAACGACAGAATTCCGGTGCGGATCGCAGGTACGACAAGGGCCGCGAGCAGGAAGGTGAGCGCGGGCCCGATGAAGATCAGTGCGCGAGCTCGACTGTCGAAGAGCGCACGTTCCTTATGGCTTGGTGCCAATTGCCAGCCGAGGCCAACCATGATCAGCACCAGCGGCACGATCGTCGCGATGAACGGTACGTCCACGACGACGGCGAATGGCGAGAGCAGCCAGCCACCGACGCCCCAGCCGATGCCAGCACCGATGAGCGCGCCACGAATCGGTTCGCCCGACGAGCGGGTAACCAATGCGCCGAGCGCGCCGAACACGATTGTGGCCACGATGATCGCAAGGAAGTTCGGGTCGGGCCGTTGCAGGATGCGGGTGTTGGTCGCCACTAGCCAACCGGCGAAACCACCGACTCCGACCGCTACCGCTAGGCGCGCGATTCGGTTTGGGATCGACTTCATCACGAACGCACCGCCGCCGAAGAGCAGCGCACCGATCAGTGGCCACTCGAGGTGTCCGATAAGCCCAGTTCCCACCGCGTCGTTGAGCAGCAGCGGATCAGAGTCGGCGAAGATCGGATCGACATCGGCGAGCAATGGCCCTACCGATCGGTTGCCTCGAAGAATGCCGAAGAAGCCTGCGCCGAGCGTCGCTCCAACAAGGCTAGAAAAGGCACTCCAACGACGTCTCGCCTGGTTGACGAAAAGGTTCAGGCCAACCCAAAGCCCGATGCACACCAGCACGGAGATGAGCGTGGTCGCCAACATGTTGAGTACACGTTCAAAGTCGGCGCTTCCGATCAGCCCGCCGAAGCCTCCTGCTGCACGAATGAGCAGCAGGACGCTGCCGATCACCGCTACCGAAATCAGGCCGGCCTTGAGCGGCTGTTCCTTCGACATCCGCACCAGTCCGTAGACGGCAGCGATGAGTAGTGCGACCAAGACGATTGCACCGAGCAATTGCATGAATAAGCGTCCGAGGTTCGTAAAGACAGGAAGGTCATAAATGGTCGCGGGGGCTAGCGTCGCGCCAGCCCCCGCAGACCATCTTTGAAGGGTTAGCTAAGAGGGATCTCAGCCGTTGATGGGCCGGTTATGGCCAGAAGGTGTCGATTTCGGCGGTGCCGTCCTCGACGGAGATGTCGCCGTTAACGATCTGGGTGCCAACTTCCCAGAAGGCGTTGTTCACGTCGCCACCAATGAGGTCAGAGGCGTCGAAGCGGAACACGTCGGCATCTTGGAGAATCTGAACGAAGTTCGACTCCAGTGGATGCCACAGCGATGGGTCAGCGCCGGTGTTCGCGGTTACGAAACCGGAGAGGACGAGGTCCTCGCTGTCACCTTGTTGCAGTGCTTGCTGCGCTTCCTGGCGAGCGTTGGCGTACTCCGGGCTAGCGAAGTACTCCATGACGGCCCAAACCTCTGGACGATCGTTGAAGGCACCAACGAAGGTGCCGCCACCGAGGACCGGACGGTCGGTGCCGTTGCCTGGGAAGAAGAACACGTCAACTGCGCCTTCGCTGCCATCGGCAACCGGGGTGCCTTCTGGGAAGAAGGCCGAGAAGAACGATGCCTGGCGGTGCATGAAGCAGTCGCCGTTTACGAGTGGCTCACCGTTTGCCTGGAAGGCGGTGGTGGCGATGCTGCCACCTGCGGCGAATACAGCGCCTGGCTTGTTCCACTCATCGATGATGATCTGGAAAGCGTTCTGGAGCTCTGGGCTCGAGAAGGTCAGCTCACCGGCAACCCATGCGTCGTAGTTCTCCGGAGTGGTTGTGCGGAGCATGATGTCCTCAACCCAGTCGGTGAATGGCCAACCGGTTGCACCACCCGACTCGATGCCGACACACCATGGGGTGTTGCCGTCGGCGATCATCTGATCGCTGAGTGCGAAGAGGTCATCGAGAGTTTCTGGGATCTCGTAGCCGGCGGCTTCGAAGCGGGCTGGCTGGTACCAGACGAGCGACTTGAGGTCGTTCTTGTTCGGAAGGCCGAATTGGGTGCCGTCGAAGTTGGCGAAGTTGATCGCGTCTTCGGTCCAGTTCGCAGATGCGGCCGAAACAATCTCCGCAGGTACTTCTTGGACTTGGCCTGCGTCGGCTGCGTCACGAAGGTTTCCTGGCTGCGGAAAGATCGAGATGTCTGGGTTAGTACCAGCTTCGAGCTGGATGTTGATCTCGGTCTCCCAGTCAGCAGAGCCCTGGTAGATGATCGAGATGCCGTTCGCGTTACCGAAGGCTTGGAGTGCTTGGTTCAGTGCACCTGCCTCTGACTCTGATCGCTCAGGGCCCGAAACGGTCACGACCGGAACTGCGCCATCATCGCCATCATCGCCATCGCCTGACTCCGCAGCAGCAGCTTCAGCAGCCGCTGCACGTTCTTCAGCATCAGCGGCGGCAGCTTCTGCTGCGGCTTGAGCCTCTTGGGCCTCGGCCAAGGCGGCTTCGGCTTCGTTTACGGCGTCTTCACCGCCGCTATCGACTACGTCCGCCGCGCTATCTGCTGTTTCACTACCGCAGGCCGCCGCAATCAGCGACAGTGCGAAAAGTGATGCAAGCAACTTCATCCATTTACTTCTTTTCATGAGTTTCCCCTCGTATTCTCATTTTCTTCTGTGAGCCCCAAGTCCACTGGATTCAGGACTGCAAACGTTTGCAGAGCAGCACATTAGCGCGGTGTGTTAGCTCTGTCACACTGAGAATCCACAAACGTCGGAGAGGCCGAACGACAAGTTGGTGATCGACGTCGTCTATTCGTTTACGGTCGTGGTCGAGCGCCGCACCACGAGATGTGGTGGCTCAGGATCACCAACCGAGTCGCTGTCGTCGTCACCCGAAATGACATCGAGGAGGCTCTTGGCAGCCAAGGCTCCAAGATCTCGCGGGTAGAGCCGAACCGTCGTCAGATCTGCCATTTCGGCTACTTCGTGATCATCGACGCCCACGATGGCCACGTCCTTTGGAATCTTCATCCCACGATCCTGCGCGGCGCGAATAGCGCCGAAGGCCATTTCATCTGACATCGCAAAGACCGCCGTCGGCGGCTCGTCCATCCGCAGCAGCCGCTCCATCGCTAACCGCCCTCCTTCAGCGGTGAATCGTCCCGACTGCTCTAGTTCGGGATCGACCGACAGTCCTGCGGCCGCCAACGCCCCCGTGAAACCGGCCAGTCGGAGTCCGGGGACCGAGAACGCAAGCGGGTGATTCGGTTGCCCGGAGATGAGCCCGATACGGGAATGACCCAACTCGATCAAGTGCTCCGTGGCCAAATAGCCAACGCGGTAATCGTCCACGATCACGCTCGGGAAGTGCGCGGTCTTGAACCCAGCCGTCACCAGGCGCACTCCAGCGTCGGACAGTTCGGCCGCCGCCTCCTCAGAGATGTTCAGGTCGACCAAGATCAAACCATCGACCCGCTTCTCGACCTGGCCGACGTCGTTCAAAAAGTCGTCTCGGCTGCCCGGGTCCTCTAAGGGATGAGCAATAGCTTCGTATCCGTTGGCGTTGAGGTGTTCGATCGCCCCGGCGAGGAATCGGGAGAAGTACCAGCCGTCGACCGTGGGGGACGCGATCTGCACCAGGTTCGTTCGCCCCGTGGCTAGTCGAGCTGCGCTGGGGTCGGCTCGGTAACCCATTTCGTTCGCGATCGCTTGCACCCGCTCACGGGTGGAAGTCGCCACATTTGGCAATCCTCGCAAGGCGCGAGAGACCGTCGCTACCGACACACCGCTCTCTCGGGCGACATCCTCAATGGAAGGGCTTCGCCGACGTTCGCTCATGGGAGTGGAAATGTACCTGCGAACAACGCCGAGGAGAAAATTGAAGCCACGCCCCACAAGCGCTGAATGGCTTACATAGTTGGGCAGTTCTGCCCAGGCGAAGCCATCTCCACTCGCCGTATCGTGTCTCTATACGGCCTAACGAGTTGGCGGAGACTTCCAATAATCTGAGGGCAATCACCATTCGAGCCGATCGGTCCAGCCGGTCGGCTCGAATCATTTTTCAGCCGATTAGCTCCGTGCAGGCGGTGAGCCACCGGTCGTTCTGCTCAGGAGTGCCGACCGTGATCCGCAGACCGAACTCGGGAAATGGTCTGGCGATCACACCGCGCTTTTCGAGCTCGGTCGCCAATTCCATGGTCGCATCCCCCGTCGGGACGAACACAAAGTTTGCTGCGCTCTCAACCACGTCGATTCCGGCGGATCGAAGCGATTCGACACAGCGCGATCGTTCAGCGATCAACGTCTCGACTTGTTCCATCGCTTCATCGACGTGCTCGATCGCGGCGAGCATGCCGGCTTGGGCGAGATTGTTCACACTGAAGGGCAACCGGGTCTTGTTTATCTCGGCGATCACCTCGGGATGAGCAACGCAATATCCAGACCGGAGCCCCGCCAAGCCAAAGGCCTTGCTAAACGTCCGAGTGACTACGACGTTTGGAAACTTCGGTTGAAGGTCGACAACGGGGTCGCCCATTTCGGGATCGTTGAACTCGCGATATGCCTCGTCGATCACAACGATCACGTCGTCGGGAATCCGAGCCATGAAATCGGCAACATCGCTCATGGCTATGGCGGTGCCGGTCGGATTGTTTGGTGTTGCTAGGAAGACGACCGAGGTCTTGTCGGTGACGGCGTCGGCGACCGCATCGAGATCGAATGCGTAGTCCTTCAACGGCACCTTCACTTGCCGGGCATCGAAGAGGGTGGAGAACACCGGGTAGATCTCGAAGGAGTTCCAGGGAAACACCACGTCGTCACCAGGACTGACGTAGGTCATGAACACCTGCTGGAGCAGCCCGCTCGACCCGCACCCGACCGTGATGTTCTCCGAAGGGATGCCCTGCCACCGCCCAATCGCCTCGCACACATCACTAGCCGTGTTGTCGCCGTAGCGATTCACTCCGTCAACGGCAGCGCGAATCGCGTCGGCGACCGGCGCGATTGGGGGCCAGGGGTTTTCGTTCGATGCCAGCTTGATGCTGTCCACAATCCCGTGCTCCGCCTCGACTTGGCCGGAGGCCTTCCCAGGTCGATAACCAGCCAAAGCACTCAATGCTGGGCGGACTCTTCCGATCATGTAATCACCTGAGTTGCATCGTTGGGTGGTTTCACCGCTACGGTACATCAGCAGATGCCCTGTTACTTGGGGCGATCTCGGCAGGCCCGCCATTTGTGTGGGTCCGGCCAATGGCAGTGCCTGTTTCGCACAGGATTGTCACGCAAGACCCAACAGCGTCTTCGTCCGGCGGTTTTACCGTGGGCTGTTCGCTGTTGTTTCACGATGCAGGAGACTTGTCATCGCGACACCGACCGATCTTCGAATGCTCGAGGACTATTCCCAGGCCGCTATCGACGGCATGGCGAACGCCGATCAGCTGGCTGTTCTCGAAGCCGACACCAACGCATGGGCAGCCGCGCTCTGGCGGCTGCTCGACTCCGCCGACGCCAGACTCGAACGCACCCGCAAGACCTTCCGTGGTCCTGCTCGTGCCACTGTCCTCGCTGACCTCGACGAGGACTGCTTCCGCATCGACGAAGCGCTGACGGCGCTCATCGGTCCAGCCAAAGAAGAACAACTGCAACCTGCGTCGCGCAGCCGCAAGCAGGCCGCACCGGAGAAGACCGGCACCGCACAGTTGCAACTGTCGTGGAATGACGGGCAATTGGTCGCCTGGGTATCGGGACACGATGCCCGATACGAACAAGAACCGGTCGTTCGCGAGTACCTCGAAGCCGCTGGCGGTGGAAACATCGATTGGCAGACGCGCGGAACGCTGCGTGTGCCAACCAGTCAACGTGTCCCGGCCGTCGCGACGCCGATGGCTAACGCACTCGGATGGTTGGTCGCCCAAGCTCGCCGTAGTCATGATCCCCGTATCGGCCCAAGCATCAGGTGGATGGGCCTCACCGCGGCGACCGCAGTGTCGTCGGTGGCCCAAGGCAGGATGGCTCCGCAGATGCGCCAATCACGGCGTGGGTCGAAAAAAGGTGGCGCGTCGACCTATTCGGTTCGCTGGCTCCCCGGACTGATCGACGCCGATGTACTCAAACAGCTCACCAGCACGGTGCCCGGCGCTGCGATGGTGGGCCAGCAGCGCCAAGAGCCTCTGGCATTTACCACCGCCGTGATGGGTGACGTCACAAACACCATCGTGCGAATGGCCGCAGCACAAGTTGAACTGCCGGCTCCTCCGCCAGAGGTGCGAGATCGCCACGACGTCTCCGAATCGTTCCTCGGTCGCCTCGACGGCACACCATTCCAAGCAGCCGATTCCTCCGCATCGGAGATCGCCCGGCGAATCGACCGATGGTCAGCGCCGGTCGTCGGCACAAAGAATCCCAAGCTCACCGTGCAGCTGGCAGCACCCGACGAATCCAACGCATGGCTGGCATCGGTGTTAGGAACATCGTCTGCTGGGTCACTCGAAGCTTTCGAGGTAGTCGTTGCCGAAGCGTCAAAGGACCGTGCCCGACTCTTCGAGCATCAAGCATCACGACTCGAGCGCCTCTTCCCTGCCCTCTTGCGTCCTGGTGGACGTCGACGCGGCGAGGTCATGTTGAGCCAGGACGAAGCCTGGGAGCTCATGACCGAGGTCGGCCCCGTGTTGCGCAGCGCGGGCTTCGACGTGCGAGTCCCGCCGTTGTCGAAGAAGAAGGCAACCCCGTCTCTTCGCCTGACCGCCATCGATGCCGAAGAGTCGGTCGTCGGTGCCCAACAGTTGGCGAACGTGCGCTGGTCGGCGATGTTCGACGACGTCGAGTTGAGCGCTGCGGAAATCGCTCAGCTGGCCGCTCAAGCCAAGCCGTTGGTGAAGTCTCGTGGACAGTGGATCGAACTCGAGCAGGCCGATCTCGCGCAGGCCGCGGCGGCGCTGGCCGAGCGGGCGAACCAGACCAAGCTCAGCGGCGCCGATATGTTGCGTCACGCGATGGGCCTCGAAGGGGACCCGTTGGGCGGCGGTGTCAGCATCGCCGGTTCAGGTTGGGCTGCCGAACTGTTCCAGAGCCTCGGCGAACTTCCCGAAGATCCGAACACGACCCCAGAGGGTTTCCGAGGCGAACTTCGCAGCTACCAGGCCGACGCATTGGCATGGATGAACTTCCTCGACGATGCGGCCCTCGGCGGTTGCCTCGCCCTCGATATGGGTCTCGGCAAGACACCGACCACCTTGGCCACGCTGTTCGCCAACCGGGACAACGGCCAGGGCCTCGTCATCGCCCCGCCCGCAGTTGTTGGCAACTGGGCAGCCGAGTCGAAGAAGTTCTTCCCCGACATGGCCGTCCATGTCCATCACGGCGCCTCGCGTGCCAAGGGCAGCCTTGAACGCGCGTTCCGCAAGGCCGACATCGTCATCACCACCTACGGCACCGCCGTCCGAGACATGGACGAGCTGGTGAAGATCACCTGGGGCAAGGTCGTCATCGATGAAGCCCAGGCGATCAAGAACCCAGCTGCGGAAACGTCGCAGCAACTTCGACGCCTAGAAGCTCGCACACGAGTAGCTCTTACCGGTACGCCGATCGAGAACGGGCTCGGCGACCTATGGTCGATCATGGACTGGGCGAACCCGGGGCTGGTCGGAGCACGGGCACCGTTCATCGCCCAGCTCACGCCGGACAAGAAGAACGGATCATCCAAGGGTGGCGAGGAAGCGCTTCGAGCGTTGAACGGCATCCTGGTATACCGACGCACGAAGACCGAGCCCGACATCGCCGCAGAGCTTCCGGATCGAATCGACGAGCTGGATCATTGCGCGATGACCCCCGAACAGGTCGGCCTGTATCAAGCGGTCCTCGACAACCTGGTGCGCGAGACCTCCGGAAGCGACTCGGGCACCCCCGAGCGCAAGGGCGCGGTGCTCGCAGCGATCACCGCCCTCAAACAAATCTGCAACCACCCCGTCAACTTCGAAGAAGACGACGGGCCGCTCGAAGGCCGTTCGGGCAAGCTCGCTCGCCTGAACGAGATCATGGACGCGGTGTTTGCCGCTGACGAGAAGATGCTGATCTTCACCCACTTCGCTACCTGGGGTGACCGTCTGTCCAAGTACCTCTCGGAGCGCACCGGCAAGAAGATCGACTGCTACCACGGTGGTCTGGCTCGCGGCGCTCGTGATCGGATGATCGAGCAGTTCCAGAGCGCGGAAGGCGCTGGTGCCCTCGTGCTTTCGTTGAAGGCCGGCGGTACGGGTCTCAACCTGACGGCGGCAAACCATGTGGTCCTGTACGACCGTTGGTGGAACCCGGCTGTAGAGGACCAAGCACGCGACCGTGCTTGGCGTATCGGGCAAACCAAGACCGTGATCGCCCATCGCCTCGTGTGTCCGGGCACCGTCGATGAACGCGTGGAAGAAGTCGTTGCTGGCAAGCGTCAGATCGCAAACATGGTGCTTCCGAAGTCCAGTTCGGTCGGCGACCTCGACGCGGAACAATTGCAGGCAGCGCTCGGTATCGACCCCGAGCTACTTCTCACCGCCGACTCTACGGCACTTAGTGATGGCGACGATGCGGGCAATGCCGAAGACCCTGTCGAAGAGGACCCGGTCGAACCGGTCGGAGCGCCCGCATGAGTCGCAAACGATCGAACCAACAGCAGTCGAAGGGGCGCAAGAAGTCCAAGGCAAAGAAGAAGCCGTCTATCGACCCGGTCGCCTTCTGGGGCGACCACGACAAGTTGCCCGAGATCGACGGGTTTGAGATCTCCACTCCCGATCCGGTGGCCGTAGTCAACTCGCTCGGACAGCCGCCCCTCCCCGGTCACGGCGCCGCTGCACCCCACTACTTCAAGCTCGTCTACGGCCGCGCCACTCAGCTGGCTTCAGCGCTCGCCATGGCGGGCGGCATCGATGACCTCACCCCGGAGATCATCGAAGAGGAAGTCGATGATGAGCTCGAGGCTGCCGATCTTGGCAACGAGGCTGAATCCGAGGAGGAATAGCCCTCCCGCTCCGGACGAGCGGTCTTAGAAGTCGCAGACGTAGATGCGGATCTGGTCCACGAAGGTCGCCCCAGCGCGCATGGTGAGCGACACGGTGCTACCGGAGAAGGTGACGGTGTCGTTGGTACCTTGTGGTGGTATCTCCATTCGCCGTCGGCCGACCCCGTAGTTGACGCCACCTATGCCCCACTGGGCATCGGTGGCTGCGAGTGAGGCGTCGGTGAAGTCGTAGCCGACGATGTTTCCGGGCAAGGTCACCGTTCCCGACAAGGTGACTGCTCCTGCTGCCGGAGAAAAGTGAATGAGGTACGAGCTGACCAGCTGTCCTGTCGGAAGGGTCATTCCCGAGTCGGTGGGTTGGCCGGAGGTCAACGTTTCGCAAGCCTCAGCAAAAACAAAGAAGTCAGTATTTGACGAATACGTCGTGCCTTCGGGGCGAAGTGACTCCCCTGGCGACAGCGTCGCGAACACGGCGTCGCCGGTGACGGTGGGATCCGGTGCAGAAGCTGCGGCTGCGGCGACGCGATCCAAGCCAGCCACCGAAGGAGCAACCCACACCGCGGTAGCGGCCGCGACTCCGGTGACTACCCGTCGACGTGACTGATTATGAACGTGTGTCATAGATCCAACTTTTCGCCGTCGTCTGAACAATCGGCCGCGGAGCCGCCCAGTTGAGCATCGCAATCTTGCTACCGCACTACATCAATGGAACCTCTGAAGGCGTTGGTGGCATCTATAGCTGCTTGCCATCTACGAACAGGACAGCTCATGCCTTTGCGACTTCTTCGACGGAGTTCGCTTGCGATACTTCTTATGTTGACCGTCTTCGGGG
>CAZTDG010000071.1:0-13587 GCA_964612655.1 uncultured Acidimicrobiales bacterium
CCACTGCTCACCACAAACACCCGGCCCTCCATCGCCACAAAACGGCTGATGTCTCGGGTGAGTTCAGGAGAGCCCGGCCAGGTTGCGATGTGGACCTGGGTGCCTTGGGCATACAGCGCAGTGCGCGCCAGCGGCATCCAGTTTTCCCAGCAGTTGAGACCCGAGACCGTCGCTTCACCGAACTGGTGGGCTCGTAATCCGTGCCCGTCGCCGTCGGCCCACATCAGACGCTCGCCATAGGTCGGCTTGAGCTTGCGGTGTGTGCCGACCAGACCGTCGGTCGGGTGGATTGCAGCGAGCGTGGCGTAGACCGAACCACCCGAAGGTGCTCGTTCCACGATGCCGAGGTAGACGAAAGCCCCCGTCTCCGCAGACGCCGCGATCACCGAGTCGAGATCGCCGCGGCCAACGTCGACTGCGCTCGCCACGTATTGCGCGAACGCCGCCTTCTGGACCGGATTATCAAAGCTCGCAGCATCGGTGAAGTCGGCCCACGACGGGTAGCCGGCAACGTAGGTCTCGGGAAACGCAACGAGTTCGGCGCCCTCGTTGGCCGCCTCCTCGACCAAGGCGACAACCTTGGCAAGGGTTGCGTCACGATCGAGATACACCGGTGCGTGCTGAATAGCGGCGACGCGCATCTACTCGTCCTCGAAGAGTTCGGGTGGGAAGCCACCAGTGCTGACCGGGCTCCACCTCGTGGGCGTGATGACGATGGCGCACTTGCCTTGGTCGGTCATTGCCTGGCGATACTCATCCCAGTCGTCGTGCTCGCCGCTGATACATCGGAAGTACTCGACAAGTACATCGGTGGCGTCCGGCAGGTCCACGACCTCGGCGTCACCGTCGATCTGTACCCACGCGTCGTTGAACTCGTCGCCCATCACGGCGACCGACACGCTTGCGTTGCGGCGAACGTTGCCCACCTTGACCCGCGACGGGTAGGTGGCGATCGCCAAACGCCCGTCGGCTATCTGACCGCCCGTCACCAAGCTCATCTGCGGACGTCCGTCGCCACGAGTCGTGGCCAGTATCCACTTGTGCTTGCCGTGGAGGTAGTGCGCCAAACCGTCAGCATCGACTTCGGTGTTCGTAGCGATGTAGTTGGCACGGCGATCAGTTCTGGGCAGCTTCTTCACATCGCCGAACCTAGGGCGAAACCATGATCGCTGTCATGCGCAAGTAAGTTCGTGCCATGACCGACGCGGAATCCACGACCGAGACCATCGCCGAATTGAGGAATTCGTTCTTCTACGGCTCGCGCAAGAACCTGAACTACAAGTTCGTAAACGATCTCACCGATGCCGAGTTCGGGGACTTCCTGGAGGAGTACTTTCAGGCGGCCGCCGCCATCATCGATACCGGCGACCCCTCGGCGCTCAGCGAAGTCCACTACCGATGGCAAGTGAAGGCCTACCGCGGGCACCTGGGCGACCCGGCGGACTTCGCCCACCGTCACGAGGACACCCCCTGGGCCCCGATGGCCAAGCCGTTGTCGGAGGCCAAGATCGCGCTCATGACATCGAGCGGGCACTTCGTAGACGGTGACGACCCCAAGCCTCTCGGTATCGAGAACATGAACCAAGACGAAGCCGAAGATCGCATCATGGAGACGATCAAAGAGGCCCCGTCACTTTCGATGATTCCCAGCGGCACGCCCTTCGAGCAGATTCGAGTTCGTCACGGCGGCTACCCGGTCGAGGGTGCCGCTGCCGATCCGCAGGTAGTTCTGCCGCTGCGCATCCTCGAGTCCCTCGCGAGCGACGGTGTGATCGGTGAGTTCGCCGATGTCTCCTATTCCTTCGTCGGTGCCGCTGCCCAGGGACCGATCAAGAAGCGCATCGGGCCCGAGTGGGCTGAGATGCTTCGCGAAGCCGAAATCGACGCCGTGCTCTTGGTGCCCATTTGACCGGTCTGCCACGTGTCCGTGGGGCACGTACAGCGCGCAATTGAGACCGCAGGAATCCCGACCGTCAACGTATCGGTCCAGAGCTTTGGCCACGTCGCCGAACTGATGAGCGTGCCGCGTGCACTCATCACTCAGCATCCGCTGGGTCGTCCGCTCGGCGCGCCTGGAGACGCTGACCGTCAGCGGGCCGTCGTCGAACGGGCGCTATCTCTGCTCGACTCACCCGAGCCGACGATCGTCGAATTCGGCGAGCCCTACGGCTGGGCTTAGTCGGCCGACACCCGGACGAGCACTTCGTCGAGCGGTTTGCGAGCGAGATCGGGGACCCGCACTCCGGGGAGCGGGTAGCCGACCGGGAACAACACGAAGGGCCGTTCGTTCTCGGGGCGCCCGAGCACCTTCGATAAGAACGCCATCGGCGACGGCGTGTGGGTGAGCGTGGCCAAGCCCATGTTCTGGAGTGCCGCAACGAAAAGGCCAGCGGCGAGCCCACAGCTTTCCTTCACGTAGTAGTTCTTGCGCTTCTCGCCGTTGGAGCGCAATTCGTAGCGCTGCTCGAACAAGACCACGATCCACGGAGCCACCTCTAGGAACTCTTTGTGATGGTCGGTGCCGATCGGGGCCAACGCCTCCTGCCACTCCTCGTTCATCCGGTTCTCGAGATAGTTGACCCGCTCCTCTTCTTCGGCCGCGACACGAATCTTGCGCTTGAGCACGGGGTCGCTGGTGGCCACGAACATCCACGGCTGCTTGTGCGCGCCCGACGGTGCCGTCGACGCGGTTTGCACGGCCAGCTCGATGAGCGACTCGTCGACTGGCGTATCGCTGAAGAGGCGCACGGAGCGCCGACGGTCCATCAGTTCGAAGAACTCGCGCCCGCGATCCGGCGCGTCGTGCGCCGCGACGTCGACATGGTCATAGGTGATGAACGGGTGCTCATTCGCGAGGGATTCCGAGGGGTATGGATGCTCGTACAGCGAGTCGGTCATGCACGGAAACTAGTCGCCATGCAAAACCCTTCGCTTCCCAGCGCGATGGGTCGGTGGCCTGACTAGAGTGCGAGACGCAGCTGTCTAGAGAAACGAGTTTCAGCCATGTTCAACCCGATCGCATCCTTGGCCAAGCATCTTCCGGCCGACGAGGTCAGTGCACACTGTGACGGCCCTTGCGGCGTTTACGACCCAGCCTCAGCTCGCATTGCTGCTGAGGCCGTGCTCTCCATGAGCAAAAAGCTCGTCGATGCTGGCCCAGCCACCACCCTTGAAGCACAGAACACCCAGTCGCGCTACATCGCCATCAAGGAAGAAGAGGCCCATACCTGCAAGGAGCAGCTCCTCGTCCTCTGGACCGACTACTTCAAGCCACCACATCTCGAACAGTTCCCTGAGCTGCACACCACGTTCTGGAATGCCGCCAAGCTCTGCTCTGAAGCCAAGGTGCACGCTTCGGTCGAGGTCGCTGAGAAGCTCCTCGCCGCTGTCGAAGAGATCCACCACATGTTCTGGACCTCCAAGGGCCGTGACGACGCCTGGGTAACCGCTAGCTAATCGCTGCCAACTCGTTTCACGGGCGTCCGGTTCAACCCGGGCGCCCGCTAAACACCGCAAGCTCAAATGACCCTGACAACCAAAAACATGCTTCGCAAAGCCAGCCCGGTTGAACTCACCCGCTGGCTCCTGCGTCGTCGTCGTCGCTATCGCGTGACCGGCGAGTCGATGAAACCCACCCTCACCGCCGGTGACGTGGTGTTCGTCGACACCCGCGCCTCGATCGGCGAGAACGACATCGTGTGTGCCCGCCATCCTCACGATCCGTCGCTAGTGATTATCAAGCGGGTGGGATTCACTGACGAGAACGGCCAGTTGTTCTTGATGAGCGACAACCCACACGCTGCCGATGCAGCTGATAGCAACCGCTTCGGACGGGTCGCGCCAGACCGCGTAGAGGGTGTCGTCACCAGCGTCCTCGCCTGAGCGAGCCCTGGGACGTGGAACACGTCACAAGTGACGATTTTGCAACGCTGAATGGCGGTGCGAAACTCGCGAGTCCGCCTACGACGCTAAGCAATCGCAGAGGTTCCCATGGCATCTTCAATTTCGATCCCAACACCCGGCCAGCCACGTGTGCTCGCCGACGCTTTGGCCCCCGGCCTCTTGTCGAACAGCAAAGTTCGAGACGCCGTAGCCATCGTGACCTTCGCTCTGCTCACCGCAGCTGCTGCACAGATCTCGATCCCATTGGGCTTCACACCGGTTCCCCTAACCGGTCAAACCTTCGCAGTGCTCCTCGCTGGTGGCGTGCTCGGTGCGAACCGTGGCGCAACGTCTCAGCTGCTCTACGTAGCGATGGGTGCGGTCGGGCTTCCCTTCTTCGCTGACGGCGCAAGCGGCCTGCGAGTCGAGGGCGCCTTCATCCCAACGATCGGCTACCTCATCGGGTTCATCGTGGCTGCCTACGTCGTTGGCTTGATGGCCGAACGCCGACAGGACCGCAACATCTTGTCGTCGATTCCAGCGCTGTTCGCCGGCACCTTCATCATCTACGCGATCGGCGCTCCGGTTCTCGCCTGGCGATTGGGAATCCCTCTCGCTGCCGACCTCGACGAACCGAGCGCACTCAAGTTTGGTATCGCACCATTCCTGATCGGTGACGCCATCAAAGCCGTTGTCGCCGGCGGCCTTCTTCCAGCTACCTGGAAGCTCGTCAACACCGACGACGAGTAATTCGTTTCTGCAGCTAGAGGTGCACTAATTCGATGGTGAACGACGCCTTGTCTCCGGCATCAACCGACTCAGCCTTACGAATCGCCTTTTTGACCGGCAAAACGTAGGTCGCCAGTTCTTTGCTCGGAAACAGTGACGTGCTCCAGTTCGAGGCTCCGAGTTGAACGTTCACCTTGACGCTGCCGAAGCCCCCGGTGAGCGACGTTGCGTCGTCGACCGCGTCTGACACGTCCTGCGGCAACGAAACGAAGACCCACGAGGTGCTGTTCGATCCGTCCTTCGAGGTCCACGGGTAGAGCTCGGCATCGAAGGAGAACTGCATCCAACAAACCTACGTCGTCTCAACACCCGTCCTCATTTTGGAGCCGGCGATGTTGTGAGCCCCTGTGCGAGCAACTCGGTTAGAGAGCGAAGCGAACAGCGGGCTCAGACCGTTCAGAGTGCGGGCGCAGCGCAGGTGTTGAGGAAGCCGTCGACGGGGTCGGTCACCAGCGTTTCGCCCGGTACGCCGAGCTCGGTGCTTACCTGGCCGTGGTCGTAGGGGCTTACATCGGCGACAGCGGCTGTGCCGCCCGACCCGTTAATCGATGCAGCGAGTCGTTCGGAGCTGTCGATGCGTTCATCTCGACCGCGGGTAACGATCAAGAAGTCGGGACCGGCGAAGTCTTGTTCGGCCGCAATGGCCTGCAGTGTGGGGGAGCCGTCGACCTGCTGTTCATCGCTCGGGAAGGCGAGCTCGATGATGTCAACCTCCCACGGCGGCGGATCGGTGAGGTCTTGGGTGACCGAGTCGAGGCTAACGACGCAGTTGACGGCGCCGAGGCTGCTGCCCTGCTCTTCGAGCAAGGTTGGGTGCGTACCGACAATGCTTACGAGGTGAGCTCCCGAACTGTGCCCGATGATCGAGACACGGTCGGGGTCGCCCCCGAAGCTCTCGGCGTTGCCGATCGTCCATGCCACCGCGTCGGCCACATCGTTGCCGAAGTCGGGCCAACGAACGTCGTTGTCTTCGGCTGCGAGGCGATAGTTGACCGACACAAACGTCCAACCCTGCTGGGTGTAGTGGTCGGCCTTGACGGTGGTGGCACGGGTGCGCTTGCCGCCGGCCTGCCAGGACCCGCCGTGCACCCAGACGAGGATGGGACAGCCTTCTGCACCGGGCGTTGCGTGCACATCCAGGCTGGTGAGGTCGGGGTCGACACCGTCGAAGGACGCGTACTGGAACTCGGTTCGTTCACGTTCGATGCTGCCGCATGCCACTGGTTCGCTATTCCCCACCGCACCCAGCGCGGCCGACGCACCAAAGAGCACGAGCGCGGTCGTCGCGATCAAAACGCCTCCGCGAGCAAACGGTGTCATCTTCCGATGGTCGCCTAAAGAGGCACGCACCACAACTCGCTCCACACGAATTCACCTGGTCGCAAGGAGCCCTTCGAGTGTTCGCAAGCCACAACGATCGCCTATCTGTAGCATCGGCACGATGAGCATCACGCGGAGTTCCACCCTGATCTGGTCGTCCGCGTGATCGACCTGGCGCTGGCGATCGCCGCAACCACAGGCATCGCCGTAGTGCTACGGCTCGCACGGCAATTCGATCGAACGATCGAGGTGGTGATCGCCATGAACTACGTAGTGGCCGCCCTGCTCGGTACTCTCCTGGCAATCAATGCTGGCGAACCGCTTTCGGCGGAAACTTCGACGGTGCTCATGGCCGTCGTTGGCGGGCCGTTCTGGCCAGGCGCCTTCTACCTTTACGCATGGGGTATTGCGGCATTCGGCATCGCCCGTACCGGCGCTTGGGCTCGGCTCTCGCTTTTGTTGCCAGTCCTCGTTGGATTGTTGTTCCTCGGTGAAGAGTTGACCGGGCGCTTGCTCGTCGGAATCGCGCTGCTGTTCGTGGCCTTCGCCGCGCTCACCCCGGAGTCGGCACCGGTCAATACGCCCGTCGACAGCTCGAAGAAACGCCCGCGGACACTTTGGTTCGCGGTTGGGCTCATCGTCGTGTTCGGTTTCATCGACGCGTGGATCAGCATCTTCAACGAGGTTGGTAGCGGTGAAGATCAGATCTTCTTCGCCATCTTGTTTGGCACCGCGGCGACCGTTTCGTGGATCGCAGTATTCGCCCGGAGAGTCGACGTACGCACGCCCGACGTGCTGACCGGCGTCGCGCTTGGCGTCTTGAACTTCGGGGTCAGTTGGTTCTTGCTTCAGGCCATCGCCGGCGGGTTCGAGAATCGGTCAGCGATTGCGTTCACGCTCTTCTCTGCCGGCAGTCTCATCATCATGGCTGCCATTGGCCGAGTCGTGTGGAGCGAGCAGGTCGGCGGCCGCGAACTCGCAGGGGTGGCCGCCGCCATCGTCGCAATCGTGGCGCTCAACGTCTGACCGGTTGACGCTTCCAAGGGGGACCAGCGGTGGATCTGGCCTAGCGTTGAGCCGACATCACCATGACCGACGAACCGAAACCACTACCCATCACCGACGAAGAGCTGGGCGAACTGCTCTTCGCTCAAAGGGCTGATGGCCCGCCAGAGGGCGACGGCGCCGTGACGGTGTGGGCCTTGGCCTGGTTTCCGAAGGATGAGTGGGCCCGAGCTATCGAGCTGTGGCCCGAACTGCTCGACACGATGCCCGCCGACCACGACGCCTACTCCAAGCAAGTCGAGTCCCACCTCAAGGACGCAGCCGCACGCGAACCCGGGACGCCAGACGTTGCACCGCTAACCGTCGACGCGCTGATCGAGACCTACGGTGAAGACGCTGGCGAACCCTTGTCTCGGGCATCGATGGGAGCGAACATCGCCCGGTCCGGGAACGCGATTGCGTGGCCGCCGAGTCGCAACGACGCATGCTGGTGCGGGTCGGGCCGCAAGTACAAGCAGTGCTGTAGCCCAGTCCCGGCAACGGAGTAGCGCACGTGGCTCGTACCAGCAGCGGGCTGTTGCTCTATCGGTTCAACGAAAGCGGCGGCCTCGAAGCGCTGATTGGCCATATGGGCGGACCCTTCTTCCAACAGACGTCGCACCGCGGCTGGTCGATACCCAAGGGCCTGACCGAACCAGGCGAAGACGACCTCCTAGCGGTAGCCGAGCGCGAGTTCACCGAAGAGATGGGATCAACTCCCCCACCGGGTGACACCATCGAACTCGGTTCTACGAAGTCGAGCAGCAAGACGATCGTGATCTTTGCCCGTGAGGGCGAGTTCGACCTCGCAACGTTTCACAGCAACGAGTTCGAGATGGAGTGGCCGAAGGGCTCAGGCCAGATCCAAAGCTTCCCCGAAATCGACCGCGCCGATTGGGTCACCCCGAACCAGGCCCGATCGCTGCTCGTGAAGTCCCAAGTGGTCTTCATCGATCGCCTACTCGCCGCAATCTGATCAGGCGGTGAGCGATGGAGCCGTTCGTTCTGTATCTCACTAACCCACGGGCCCCGTTAGCTTGAGGTCATGTACGACCCGGTAAAGGACGGTGTGGAGAAGTCGGTTGGCGCGGTGTCCTATACCGAGGTCGCTCCCCTCGACGCACTGACCGAGCTCGTCCACTGCTACTGGGAACTGAAGACCGTCGGCGACCTTGACGGCGACTTCACACTGCACGCGCTACCCGACGCGTGCGTCAACGTGCTGTTCGACCAGGTCGACACCGACATCGCTGGCGTCACTGCGCTACACACCACCCACACGACGCTGAACCTTGGCCGGTCGTTCCATTACGTAGGGGTGCAGTTCTTTCCCGGTGTCTGGAATGCTGCGAGCGAAGGGACCGTGGATCACTACGTGGGTGAGCCCTACTCGGGAGCCCTGCCGTTGATCGCCACAAGCGAGCAACTCGTCTCCCTCGACTTGCCCGATAAAACATCGGTGTTGGACGCGTTCGTCGAGACTCTGCGCGATCTCGGTGCGGTCGCCCCGAACCCCACCACTGCCGCCATCCTGGGCAACATCAACGACGTGCACAGTGTGGGCGATATGGCTGATGCAGCTGCGCTCTCGCCACGACAGCTCCAACGAAAGCTCAAGGCCACCACTGGCTTCTCCCCACACGACCTACTCAAAGTCCTACGACTCCAAAACTCATTTCGGCAGGACTACCTCCTCTCGTTCGCCGACCAGTCCCACTTCACCCACTCGTTCCGCGACATCACCGGCTATACCCCGGGCGCATTCATGAAGACCTTCGATGTCTGATATCTACAATCCTTTCGACCTGCGCTCTGTTTGAGTAGTTCATGAAGGCACGAGGCCTTCCTGATGAAAGGAACTACCCATGAGAAAGGTCGGCTGGTTCGACATATACGTCGACGACATCGAGCGAGCGCAACGCTTCTACGAAGCCGTGCTCGAAACCACTCTCATCCCAATGGATGACCCGAACGACGACACGGTCCAGATGCGAGCGTTCGCCGACGACTACGCGAGCCATGGCGCCGGTGGCGCGCTAGTGAAGATGGAACACGCTAAACCCGGCCCCGGTGGGTCGATGGTCTATTTCACGTGCGAGGACTGCGAGGTAGAGCAACACCGAGTCGAAGCCGCGGGCGGATCAATCGCCCGGCCGAAGTTTCGGATTGGCGAGCACGGTTTTGTCTCGCTCATCCTGGACACCGAGGGCAATATGGTCGGTCTCCACTCGATGACGTAGTGCTCTACACGCGCAGGAACGCGGAGTGATGACCTTCGGCTCCGTCGGGGGCCGCGGGCACAACCGTCGAGCTTTGGGTGAACCCGCTCTTGTCGGTTGCTCGAACCCAAACAGCCCATTCCCCTGCCGGCGCGTCCCAGTCATAACGCCATTGCACCCAGGTTTCATCGGATTCGACAGAACCGATGGTGGCGTCCTCCCACGTGATTTCCTCTGGGTTGGCCACATCGGCGATGCCCACCTCAACGCGTTCGATGCCGTGCGATGGTGCCCACGCCACGCCAGCGATCACTTGCGCACCGGGGCTGAGTTGATCACCGCTGGTGTGGGTGTCAATGCGCGAACTGGTCTTCACCGGGGCTTCCTTCGCCCAGCCTCGACGGATCCAAAAGCCGTCGACACCGAGAAAGTCCGTGACCTCGATGCTCTCCAGCCACTTCAAGGCCGAATTCTGGGCATACTCGCCGGCCATCACCAGGCGTGCGGGGAATCCGTGGACGGTTGGGAGCGGTTCGCCGTTCATGAACAGGGCAACCATCGCCGTGCGGCCGTCGTAGGCCAGCGGTGCACGAAACCCGGCTGAGTAGCCGTCGGCCCCCCGGGTGAAAATCTGACGCTCGGGATTGCTGGCGTCGTCAATACCCGCAGCGTCAAGCAGGGCCGGCAGAGGCACACCCGTCCAGATCGAGTTGCTCAGCAGGTCGCTGCCGACCGGGTTCGAGATACACACCATTGCTAGCTGACGTGTCACATGTTCGAAGCTCAGCAGGTCCTCGTATCTGAGCGTCATCGGGTTGCTAACGAACGGGCCGCCGATACTCAAGGACCATGAATCGACATCGACGACTGGCTTTGTCGTCGCGGCATCGATCAGGAAGTGGTCTTCGAGCGGCGTGGTGAACGGGGAGATGCCCTCGACCGCATCGAACTCACCGACCGCCAACGAAATGTCTGCTGGGCGAACGGGTGCTCTGGTAGCGGCCGGTTCTGCGGGAGCGGCCGTTGCTCCGCGGTCGCGCACCGACAGAATTACCCCACCACCGACGACACCAGCAGCCGCTACCGCTCCGCCTACAATCACCGCGCGCCGACTCAGCGAACGCCGCTCATCCTCTCCGCCAATTTCATTATCCATTTTCTTACCATGACGAACCCGAATCCTCACGTCCAAGAGTTGGTTCGGATCTTCCCAAGACGTTTTCACCGCCAAGCAACGTCATTCATACTGAGGTCATGAAGATTGCGGTGGTGCAACACGAGATCGTTTGGGAGAACCCGGAGGCGAACTTTGCGGCGCTCAAACCCCAAATCGCCGAGGCCGCGGCAACCGGAGCCGAGCTAATAGTGCTGAGCGAAACGTACTCGTGGGGGTTCACGATGAACACCGACCACGCCCACGAACCCGAGGGCGGACCATCGACTGAGTTTCTGAAGACCCAAGCTGGCGAGGTCGGCGCATGGATCGTTGGGTCGATCCCCATTCTCGAACCCGACGCCGAGCGTCCGAACAACCGGATGGTGTTCGCAGGACCAAACGGCGAGATTCACACCTACAACAAGCGCCACCCCTTCACCTTCAGCGGTGAAGACAAGAGCTACCTCGCCGGAACCACAGCCAAGACGATTCGTCTCGGCGAACTTCGCGTCAGCCCGGCTATCTGCTTCGACATCCGCTTCGCCGACGACTTCTGGGCGCTCGCCGACGACACGGACTGCTACCTGGTGATCGCGAACTGGCCTGCCTCACGCCGTGAACACTGGCGAACCTTGTTGCGTGCACGCGCAATCGAGAACCAGGCGTGGGTCGTCGCAGCAAACCGAACCGGCGACGACCCGAACGTCAGCTATTGCGGCGACTCGATGATCATCGACCCCTTCGGTGAGATCGTCGCCGATGCCGGTGAGTCAGGCCCGTTGGTTCTCTCCGCCGATGTCAGCCTCGAGCGAGTCGAACAGGTGCGTCGCGACTTCCCGTTCCTCGCCGACCGAAAGTAGTTCGACATCGCCCGGATTGAACGAGCGTTCAGTTCGTTGGGTACGGTCTGGCCATGGGGGCTCCAAACATCTTGATGGTGATGGCCGATCAGCTCGCGCCGCACTTCACGTCGACCTACGGGCACGAGGTCGTGAAGACTCCGAACCTCGATGCGCTCGCTGAGCGAGGGACCCGATTCGACAATGCGTACTGCCACTCCCCGCTATGCGCACCGGCGCGGTTCACGATGTTGTCTGGCCAACCGGTTTCGGCGATCGGGGCTTGGGACAACGCGAGCGAGTTCCCCGCCGCCACGCCGACACTTGCCCATCACCTGAGCCTTGCCGGGTATCGCACCGTGCTCTCGGGCAAGATGCACTTCGTCGGCCCCGACCAGCTGCACGGTTTCGAAGAACGCGTGACCACCGACATCTACCCCGCCGACTTCGCATGGACCCCTAATTGGGAACGTGCCGACGAGCGGATCGACAAGTGGTACCACAACATGGATGTGCTCCAAGACGCTGGACACGCAGTGACTACCTATCAGCTCGACTACGACGAAGACGTCGGCTTCGCTGCACGCCGCAAGCTTCTCGACATGGCTCGCGATGACGACGACCGGCCGTTCTTCCTGTGCGCATCGTTCATCCACCCCCACGATCCCTACGTGTCTCGACCCGAGTGGTGGGATCTGTACGACCACAACGACATCGACATGCCCGACAGCTGGGACCTCGACAGCCTCGACCCCCACACCCTGCGGATCCGCACCGGTATCCAAGCCGACACTGTCGGCTACACCGACCAGCAAGTGCGCATGGCACGTCACGGCTACTACGCAAATGTCAGCTACTTCGACGACCAGCTAGGCAAACTGCTCACCACCTTGGAGGAGACCGGTCGGGCCGACGACACCATCGTGATCGCTACTAGCGACCACGGCGACATGCTGGGCGACCGTGGCGCGTGGTTCAAGATGTCGTTCCACGAACGATCGGCACGGGTGCCGCTCGTGGTCGCCGGCCCGGGCGTGACCAACACCCAAGTCGCGAACGCGTGCTCGCACCTCGACCTGTTGCCGACGCTGCTCGACGTGGCCGGTGCTGACCCGCACGAGGAGCTCTCGGGCCGAAGCCTGGTGCCATCGTGGTCGGGCGAACTCGACCCCATCGACGAGACGTTTGGTGAGTACACGGGCGAGATGACGTCGTACCCGATGTTCATGATCCGGCGGGGGCCATACAAGTACATCCACTGTGCGACCGACCCGGCACAGCTCTACGACATGACCGTCGACCCCCTCGAGCGAACCAACCTCGCCGCCGACCCAGCTCACGCTGATCTCGCGGCCGAGTTCGCCGCAGAGGTCACGAAGCGCTGGGACGAAGAAGACATTCGCGATCGGGTCATCGCCAGCCAACAAGCACGCCATTTCTTGCATCGAGCCATGTCGTCCGGTCCGCTCGTGTCATGGGATCACCAACCCACGCCCGATGCGGCTAACCAGTACGTGCGCAACCATCAGGACTGGGCCGAGTCAGGCCCGAAGATGCGCTTCCCACCGTTCGCGCCAGAGGACCAGTAGGCGTTCCGCCGACCGGTGGTGAGTTGTCAGGGTGGATCACTGTCCGAAAGACGTGAGACAATGGTGCAGGAACAGCAGCTTTAACCTGACGGGAGCACCATGAACGGCGGCGAATCAACCACCCCACAACCGGAGCCAGGCTGGTATCCCGATCCAGCTGGCCGTCACGAGCGTCGATGGTGGGATGGGGTCGGGTGGACCGAAGACGTCTCGTCGCATGGTCGACCCGCTACCGACCCCCTGGCTCCGCCCAAGCAAGTGCAGGCAACGACGCCACCGGCCAAAATCCAGCAACAAATCAGCCGGGCAATACCGACAGCAGCCCCTGGCCCACCGCAGGACGAGATCACCTACGATCCGACCTCTACCCCGCCGCCCCCAACCGGACCAGCCCCAGCTCCCACAGATGCAGGCACAGAAATGGCCCAAGCCGGTGGTGACCTTCTCGAACAACGCGTACTGGTCGTCAATCAGAAGACCAAGATCATCGAGGTCAATACCGAATTCGCCTTGTTCGACTCGACTGGCGCGCAGGTCGGCGCGGTACGCCAGGTGGGCCAGAGCAAGCTAAAGAAAGTACTTCGCTTCGTTGGCAATTGGGATCAGTACTTCACCCACACGTACCAGGTCGTCGATGCAACCGGTGTTGTCAGACTCGGCCTCACCCGCCCGGCAAAGTTCATAAAGTCTCGGGTCATTGTCACCGACGAATTCGGCGCCGAGATCGGCGAGATCGCTCAGCAGAACTG
>CAZTDG010000072.1:0-13556 GCA_964612655.1 uncultured Acidimicrobiales bacterium
GTCTGGTCTCGAGCGAGGAGCTCTTCATAGGTGTAGGAGATTGGATTGTCGACGTACTCGCCATCGATGGTCAGCGACCACGTAGATGGGTCGACCTGAGGCTTGGTCAGCGCGGTGTCGATCAGATAGAAGTCATCGACGGGGCTGATCGGGGTAACTCGGGTCGCCAATCCAGCGATGTCGTCGAAGTCTCCGACCGGCAAGTTGATAGGAACAGCCTCTGCGGCTCCACCGGCCTCAGTGATGATGTTGTCACGGGCTACTTCGGCGGCGCTGGTGCGTCCGATGCGTCCGGCACCGGTGAGTGCGGCGGCGCCAACAGCGGCACCACCGAAGGCGATCGCCTGGCGACGTCCGGTGGCTTGACTCAGTGGTGTTCCCGGAACGATTGTGTCGGCGTCGACAGCTTCACCTGGAGCACTTGCGAGGCGAAGAAGGGAGACTGCTACCGCAGCGCCGATGGCGGCGGCGATGATTGCTGCAACGAAGGAAAGGCCGGCGGAACTGAGTTCATCGCGACCGGTTGCCCAGCCTCCGAAGACGCCAAAGATGGCGAATCCGGCAAGGATCGGAGCGATCGAATTGCGGCTGCGGGTTCCGAGGAATCCGCCCAGCGCTATTGCGCTGAGCGTGATGCCGCCGAGGAGTAGTGGCTTTTGAAGTGGGCCGAGGGTGTTGATGCTCGTGGCGACTACGTCGCCGGGGGTGATGTCGACAAACAGGTTGCCAACGCCGATTACCAGCGAGGTGAGTTGCGAACTCAATCGGTCGAACAGCTCACCCACAGAAAGGGCGATCGCCGCGCCAAGAGCGCCGGCCAGCCATGCGTTGCTGAACGAAATGCGTTGGCCGGAGTCCGTGTCCAGTTTCGACTCGATTTTTGGCTTTTTTGTCTTGGAGTCCGTCATGACGGCTTGTCCCTTTTGCACTCTTTTAGGCCTTGGAGCCTTATCTGTTGTCCAATGGTTGAACGTTCCAACCCTTGGAATCGACGCCTGGATTGACGTTGTTTAGCGATAATTTCTATTTGGCGAAAGCCCGCTGCCTCAACAGCTGCACTCCTGCCCACCTAAACATCGTCTCATTTTTCATTGGTGACTAGAGTTCATTCCGTGCAACGTTCAGAACTCTTTCACCTAGGTTGGGACCCCGCTTGGGAGAGCGTTTGGTCACTAGTAGCCAAATCGCGAGATGGGTCGGCCGGTGTTCCAGGGAGGATTCAACGGGTTGAGCGCGGGGAATGCGATGTTTTAATTGGCGATGGGGACGATGACCTGGTGCGAGCGCTGTCCGATTCTCAGCGATCCCAGGGCGAGATTGCCCCGGTAACTGGTGATTGGGTGGTGGTGAGTCCAGGTCCTGAGGATGACCGTTGGCGAATCGATCAAATCTTGGATCGTCGAACGGCGCTGGTTCGCCGAGACCCAGGTGAGCGTGAGGAAGAACAACCGTTATCGGCCAATGTCGATGTTGGGTTCTTGGTGCATGGTTTTGACCGGCCGTTCCGTGCAGGAAAGTTAGAGCGGTTTCTCGTATTGGTCTGGAACTCCGGCGCCACCCCTGTCGTGGTGCTGACCAAGGCGGACCTCGCCAAATCGAGCGAGATCGATGAACTGCGCGATGTCGTGCGCGCGGTTGCCGACGACGTAGAGGTCGTGGTGGCGAGCAGTGTGGATGGGCAGGGCTTGGATCGAATCCGTGAGCTTCTGGCGCCGAACAAATCCGGAACACTTCTCGGGGAGTCCGGCGCGGGCAAGTCGACGCTGGTCAACGCGCTGTTGGATGACCCGGTGCAGGAGACCCAGGAGGTTCGCCGCGGGGATGCGAAGGGTCGCCATACGACGATTACGCGCGACCTGTTGGCGCTCCCCGGCGGAGGAATCCTTATCGATACTCCAGGGGTGCGAGCCGTTGGATTGTGGGATGCCGAAGATGCGCTAAATCGAGTGTTCACCGACATCATCGCCGCTTCAGAGAACTGTCGGTTCAACGATTGTGCGCATGGAGCCGAGCCTGGATGTGCCGTGCGCGAAGCCGTGGACAACGGTGAAATCGACCATCGTCGACTGGAGCGATTCGGGGCCATGGCCGAGGAGCTCGCGGAGAGCGAACGGCGCCTCGTTGAACGTGAACGTTCCCAGGGTTCGCGGCACGGTTCGCGTCGAGGAAAGGGCCGCCGCCGCTAGCCCGATTTTGGGGTTTCGCGAGGCTTTGCCCAGGGCCGTGGGCCGAATGGGCTATGTCTACGGGGCAGCTTTAACTTCTACCATCGCGAAGGTGACCAGTCCCCAGCGCACCCGTATCCTGCTCGTCCTCCTTGCTCTCGCCACGGCGGTGCTTGTCTTCGCTACTTTCCAGGGCGAATCGGTCCCTGACGCCATGGCCGTCGAGGACTTTGGCGTGCTCGTATCCATGGTCGATGAGGGTCTCATCGATGCGGTGGAGTTCACGAACGGTTCGAGCACCGTGCTCGCTGTTCCCTCCGTTGGAGAACCCTTCAATTCGATCGTTCCGCCCGGTTTCATTGACGATTTCACCGAGATTCTGCTGGCCTCTGACCCGGCGATTGATGTAGCGACGGTTTCGGCACCGTCGGCTGGAACCAACTGGGCCCAGATCCTCGCGACCGTGGCGCCGCTCACGCTGATGATCGTATTGGTGTGGGTGATTTTGGCCCGCATGAACGGTGGAAAGCGAGCTCGAAAGAAGTTCACCGCCAAGACCCGTAAGCAGGCGTCTGCGCTCCAGGAGGTCACGTTCGCTGACGTCGCTGGTGCAAGCGAAGCCTTGGTCGAGCTGGGAGAAATTCGTGAGTTCCTGTCGAACCCGAAGCGGTTCCAGAACGTCGGTGCGAAGATCCCCAAGGGCGTACTGCTCTACGGTCCTCCGGGAACCGGCAAGACCCTGTTGGCCCGCGCCGTGGCCGGTGAGGCCGGGGTTCCGTTCTTCAGCTTGTCGGGTTCAGACTTCGTAGAGATGTTCGCTGGCGTCGGCGCGAGCCGTGTCCGCGACCTCTTCGAACAAGCACGCAAGGAAGCTCCGGCCATCATCTTCGTGGACGAGATCGACGCTGTCGGTCGTCACCGCGGTGGTGGCGGTCCTGGAGCGGGCAACCAAGAACGCGAACAGACACTCAATCAGTTGCTGGTCGAGATGGACGGTTTCGATGTGGAGACCGGCGTCATTTTCATCGCAGCGACCAACCGCCCAGACATCTTGGATCAGGCCTTGTTGCGCCCCGGCCGTTTCGATCGTCAGATCGCCGTCGAGCGCCCCGACCTTGCCGGCCGCCGAGAGATCGCTGCGGTCCACGCCAAAGGCAAACCACTCGAAGCAGACGTCAATATCGAGACGATCGCCCGTCGGACCCCAGGCTTTACCGGAGCGGACCTTTCCAACCTGTTGAATGAGGCCGCGTTGCTTAGCGCCCGTCGAGGCAAGACCGCCATCGGGCACGCGGAACTCGACGACGCTCTCGATCGCGTCATCGCTGGCCCGGAGAAGAGTTCGGCCACGCTTTCTGACAAAGAGAAGTTGATCATCGCCTACCACGAGGCCGGCCACGCCATCGTCGGGCATGTTCTCCCGGGCAGCGACCCTATCCACAAGGTGTCGATCATCGCTCGCGGTAAGGCATTGGGTTGGACCCTGGCACTTCCCGAGAAGGACAAGATCTTGATGTCCCGGTCCGAACTGGGTGACGAGATGGCGATGTTGCTCGGCGGTCGTATCGCCGAGGAAATGATCTTCGGTGATCCCACGACCGGCGCGGCGAACGACATCGAGCGGGTCACCGCGATCGCCCGGAACATGGTGACGAACTACGGCATGAGCCCGACGCTCGGTCTGCAGAAGTTCGGCGTTGGCGTCGGCGAGTCCTATGCCGCGGGAACCGCGCAAAACTATTCGGACGTGATCGCCAGTCGTATCGACGAGGATGTCCAAATGCTCGTCGACCGTGCTGCGGATGAAGCTCGCGAAGTCCTCAACCTTCACCGCTCACTACTCGACCGAATGGCCGAGGCGTTGATCGAGTTTGAGACCTTGGACAAAGAAGATCTCGAAGCGCTCTTTACTGATGTAGAGCCGTTTGTCCCTGTACGTGTGGACGGCCCGCGTGGGCTTGACCTGCGTGATCAGTTGGCTCGCTAGTCAGCTAGCTCAGTTCGCTCACAACATGATCGATGCAGTGGGTGAGCGCCTCGATGTCTGATGGTTCGACCGATGGCATCATCGAGACGCGCATCTGGTTGCGGCCAAGCTTTCGGTAGCCGCCGGTGTCGAGAACCCCATTGGCTCGCAGCACGGCGACGACCGTGTCGGCGTCGACGGAGTCGTCCAAGTCAATGGTGGCGACGACTCGGCTGCGATGGTCGACATTTTGCACGTACGGAGTAGCGAACGAGCTGGCTTCAGCCCAGCCGTAGAGGGTGTCGGCGGACTGGTCGGATCGCGACGCAGCGAACTCGAGCCCGCCGTTCTCGTTGCACCATTCGGTGTATTTGAGCGCGAGGTAGATCGTCGCGAGGGCCGGGGTGTTGTAGGTCTGATCTTTGAGCGAGTTGTCCTTGGCGGTCTTCAGGTTGAGGATCTCTGGCATCCATCGGTCGCCCGAGCACAGCTTGTCGATCCGATCCATGGCCGCGGGGGAGCACAGCGCCAGCCACAGGCCGCCGTCGGAGCTGAAGCACTTCTGGGGTGCGAAGTAGTAGGCGTCGGTGTTGGTCGGGTCGAAGCGAAGTCCGCCGCCGCCAGAGGTGGCGTCGACGAGGACAAGGCCGTCGGCGTCTGGACGGTCGACGGGGAACTGGACGCCGGTCGACGTTTCGTTGTGCGGGTAGCAGTACGCGTCGACATCGGGGTTCGGGGTCATCGCCGGAGCGGTACCGAAGTCACCCTCGATGATGTCGGGGTCGCCGAGGTGCGGCGCGGTTTTGACCGCCTTTGCGAACTTGCTGGAGAACTCGCCCGATACGAGCATCTGTGCGGAGTTCTCGATCAGTCCGAAGGTCGCGGCATCCCAAAAGAGGGTGGCTCCGCCGTTGCCCAGGAGGATCTGATACCCGTCGGGGGCGTTGAAGAACTCGAGTAGTCCGTTGCGTAGAGCAGCGACGACGAGCTTCACCGTGTCTTGGCGGTGGCTTGTTCCCAAGTAGTCTTCGGCCTCGGACGCGAGCGCGGCGACCGCCTCGGAGCGCACCTTCGATGGCCCGGAACCGAAGCGTCCGTCAGATGGAAGAAGTGAGTCGGGGATGGTGATGTCTGGGATCGCGCTCATACCCGATAGTTTCGCAGGGGAAATCGGCGAATACGCGCCGGTTTAAGAGACAAGTTTCACGGGAGTCTTCAATGGGTGCTCGCATTTCGGATCGGATCGGCGCAATTCAGGAGTCGGCGACTCTGGCCATTACTGCGAAGGCCAAGGCGTTGAAGGCCGCTGGCGAGCCAGTCATTGGCTTTGGCGCCGGCGAACCAGACTTTCCGACTCCCGCGCACATCGTCGAGGCTGCGGTCGCCGCATGCAACGATCCCGTCAACCACAAGTACTCGCCAGCTGCAGGCCTGCCGGTGCTGCGTGAAGCGATTGCCGAGAAGACCGGCCGAGACTTCGGCTTCCAGTGTGAAGCGTCCAACGTGCTGGTCACCAACGGCGGCAAGCACGCCGTGGCGAACGCCTTCGCGGTGTTGCTCGACCCGGGCGACGAAATGATCGTCCCCACCCCGTACTGGACCACATACCCCGAGGCGATCGGCCTGACCGGGGCGTCCGCGGTGACCGTGTTGACCACGGTCGATGCGGGCTGGAAGGTCACGGTCGATCAGCTCGAGGCGGCCCGCACGGACAAGACCAAGGCGCTTTTGTTCGTGTCGCCTTCGAACCCGACGGGCGCGATTTACACCCGCGACGAGATCGAGGCCATCGGCAAGTGGGCCGTCGAGCACGAGATCTGGGTCATTACCGATGAGATTTATGAGCACCTGGTCTACGGCGACAACGAGCATCACTCGATGCCGGTCGTGGTTCCCGAACTCGCCGATCGTTGTCTGATCCTCAACGGGGTGGCGAAGACGTTCGCGATGACCGGTTGGCGCGTGGGGTGGATGGTCGGCCCAGCCGACGTCATCAAGGCCGCAGGAAATCTGCAGAGTCACGTGACCAGTAACGTCAGCAACGTTTCGCAGCGGGCCGCGCTCGCGGCGGTATCGGGTTCGCTCGACGCTGTTGTCGAGATGCGCGGACACTTCGACCGTCGCCGCAAGGTGATGTTCGACATGCTGTCGGGAATCGAGGGCGTTCAGGTTGCCGAGCCCGGCGGCGCGTTCTACGCCTATCCAAGCTTCGAAGGTGTGCTCGGCCGCAACATCGGTGGAACGCAGATTGACACCACGCTCGACCTCGCCGCCGCACTGCTCGAGCAGGCCAAGGTGGCCATCGTTCCCGGCGAAGCCTTCGGGTCGGGGGGCGCTGCCCGCCTCAGCTTCGCCCTTGGCGACGAGGACCTCGCCGACGGCGTCGGCCGCATCGTCGACTTCTTGGCCTAAGCCCGACACACGCCGTTCACGGCGCCCAACTTCACGAAGAGAGTTTGACCTCGGCGTCGTCGGGGATGAAGAGCGCTTCGATGGGTTCCTCGAACACCGAGGCCAGCTTGAATGCCAACGGCAGACTCGGGTCGTAGCGGCCGTTTTCGATTGCGTTGACGGTTTGTCGGGAGACCCCAAGCAGGTCACCCAGGCCAGCCTGGCTGAGTGCTCGGGCAAGCTGGCATACACGGCCCTAAAAGGGTTTTCGCCTCCGCGGCCCGTGTCTGTCCAACGTCATATGAACGAGTTGCTGGGGTCTCCAGGTAGCGTGGCGGGCAAGCGGAGATGTAGTGCGCGGGAATGTGTGGGATGGTCGGGGACAAAAAATCTGAGGACATAGGTGCGCTTCGCGTCGATGTCGGTGGCGCGTTTCGACTCGTCGTCGACGGCGAGGAAGTAGCGGTAACCCGGCCACAGGTCCGAACCGTGCTCGCACTGCTCGCCAGTTCGACCGAGCCGGTCAGTGCCTTCGAACTAATCGGCGCCCTGTGGCCCGACTCCGTGCCCGCCAATCCGGGTGCGGCGTTCCGGACCATCATGTCCAGGACCAGAACGGTGTTGGGGGCTCAGGCGCATCTTTTGGTTTCGAACGGGGACGCCTTCACCTTGGATGCCCAAAGCGATTGGCGCGAGGTCGACGAACTCGTCGCCGTTGCGGACTTGGCGCAAGACACCGTCGCCTTGGCGTCGCTCCTCGGACGGGTCAATAAGTTGGCCTTCGTCGGTGTGCTCGACTCCTTTGAGGTTGACGAACGTCGCTCGCGCTTTGCGTACCGCCTTGAGCGTTTAGACCGGCAACTCCTCCGCCTCCACATTGCTGACGGCGATGATGATGCAGCGGTGCAACTCGCCCAAGAGATCTTGGATGCGAACCCCGGGGACGAATCGACGGCATGCCGCGGAGCCGAAGCCCTGGCGAGGCTCGGACGCAAGAGCCAAGGCATCACCTTGTTGCAGCAGACGCGCGAAGCGCTCGTGGACCGGGGACTAGAACCCTCCCCGGAGTTAGTCGCAACCGAGGGAGCGATTCTTCGCGATGCTGCTGAGCTGCAGCCCAACTCGGAACACGACAGCGTCTTGGCTCCCGGTAACTTCGTCGGGAGAGCTGACCAACTCGATGCGTTGGCTCGGATCGCTCCCGGGCAGACCTTCTATGTCGAAGGGGAAGCTGGCATCGGGAAGAGCTCGTTGTTGGGCGAACACACCGATCGATGTCGATCCGATGGCATCACGATCATCACGGCAGAGACGAACGCGTCGGCGGCTGCGCCGATGAGTGTGATCCGGGCACTAGTCGCTGCGCTGCTGGAGCTGGACGGAATCGAGATCGGTGATGAGCATCGTCCGTCGCTCGCGATGCTGGTTCCTGAACAAGTCGACGACGTACTCGCGCCAACCAGTCGTGAGGAGCTGATCCAAGGAGCCGTCTCCTTCATTTCCGAATCGGTGGACCGTTCGCGGGCGGTGCTCGCCATAGATGACGTGCAGTGGCTCGATCACGCGTCGATCCTGACGGTTCAGGCGTTGATCGCCAGCGATTGCCGACTCGTGCTGCTGGCCCGGCCAGGTCACAGTGAGCGAATTCTCGGAGACACGGCCACTGGGGTTCAACGAGTGAATCTCGACCCCTTGAGTCCCGAGGAAACCGCAGAAATCGTTCATGTCACGGGTTCAGCGCTGGACGCGTCCGAGACCAAAGATCTCCACTTCAAGAGCGGCGGGAACCCTCTGTTCCTGAAGATGCTGCTCGACCTGCTTGGGCAAGAGTTGGACGTTGGCAGCTCCTTGCCGCCCGTCGTGTTGGCGGCTGTACAGCGACGTATGGAGGCGCTCAGCGCGATTGGTCGCCGAGTGCTTCAGGTCGCTTCGGTGATGGGAACCACCTTCAGCGAAGAGATCGTTGCGATGATCGAGCCTCGTGCGAGCGAGGGATTTATCGAAGCGCACTCGGCCGGCCTGGTCACTCGAGGGAGGGCTGGCGTTGCCAGCATGTTCCAGCACGCCGTGGTGGCCGATGCTGCCTATCAGCTGCTGGGCGACGCCGACCGGATCGCGCTCCACGATCAGATCGGACGACTTCTCGAAGGCGAAGGTGCGGACCCGATCGAGGTCTTCTCCCATTGTCGGGCAGCCTTTTCCTTCGATTCATTGCGTGCGAGCCGTCAGGCAGTTCTTGCGGCGCAACAGCATCTGGAAGCCTTGGACTGGGAAGGCGCGGTCGAGACCGCATCGTGGGCTCTCGGGCACGTGCATCCCAGTCACGGTCATCGCCTCTCGATAGCCAAGGCCCGTGGCGAGTTGGCGCTCGGCGTTGCTGGCAGCCACCTGCGTCTGGTGGAGGGGGCCCGGCGCGCTGATGCGGCGGGCGATGGTCAAGCACTCATCGAAGCAACGATCGAGATTTGCAACAGCGGTTCGGCTGCGTTGACTGGCCTCGATGTCGAGGTGGTCAAGGAGCTCGTCGACGCGTCGCTTTTGGCTGTCGAAGACGGCGAAGAGCTACACGAGTTGCGCGCCGCTGCGGCGAGAGCGTTCGTGTTTTCGAAGTACGGGGCATTCGGGCAAGGGTTGTATCGGGAGGCATTTGTCGACTACGACGACTGTGATCGCCGAGTGCAGGAATTGATCTTGCGAAACAGCGAAGCCGGACTATCTGACCCTGACGATTTCGGGCTCGTTCAGCGAGCGACCATGTTGTTGAATCAGGAGGCGGAACAAAACCCTGAGCTTCGATGGCTCGCCCGGTGGTTCCAGTTTCGAGATGCACTCATCGACGGTGACGGGGACCGCCTGGGTTGGGCGCTGCGAGATATCCGAAGTTCCGCGAACCAACTCGAGCGGCGACACACCTTCGTCGTTCTCGGCAAGACCTTCGATATGCAGATGCAGCAATCGTGGGCGGAAGCGACCATGGCGCTCATCCACGATGATTTCGACTTGGCAGAGGAGTGCGCTGAGCATGCATTGCAGCTAGGTCTTGAGCAGCTCGCTGTTCGCAACGACGGGTTCGGCGAGGCTTGGGTCACCGCGTCGTATGGCTTGTTGTTGCTCGCTATTCGCCACGGACAAGGTCGCCTGGCAGAACTCGTCGACGTCGTCGAGACATCGGCCCCACTGGTCCCTGCCTGGCGAGTGGCGATCGTCATTGCGAATCACGCTGCCGGTAACACCGAACGAGTTCGTGCCGAGCTCGACGCGCTGACGGCGAACGGCTTTGAGGCCCTCGTGCCTGACCCGACGTGGACCGCAGCGACGTTCTTGCTGGCTGAGCCGGTCGTGGAGATGTGCGACCCGGCTGTTGCTGTGCAGCTCTACGACATGATCTCGCCATTCCAGGAACGTATGAGTTTCTCGGGCTTGTGCACGTTTGGGCCAATGCATGAGGCGTGCGCGGCCCTGTGTAGCGCACTAGGGAAGACCGAGTTGGAGAAGGTTCACCGTGAGCAAGCTCGAGTTCGTGTGAGGCGACTACAGCAACGATCGCGTTGGGCCTACGAAGAGCTGGTTGCGTCGAAATAGGCGTGCGAACCGGGAGCGGAAACGTTCCGGAAATAGCGATGTGGTTACCTCAAGATCAGGGTGTGCAGGCTACGGCGGGGGCTGCACACCCATCCATCGCCGTGCGCTGGTTTATCGCGCGCTCAAATTGCCTCTCATTACGGCACGTCTTCGTAGGTCGTATGAGGTCACGTCGAAAGAATCGCTTAACCCAAGGGGACCTGCGGTTCACCGTGATGCAGGTTCTGCCACACTGGAGGTGATGCGACTCGTGGAAAGCCCTACTCATGCTTGAGCAAAGTGATGGCGATTGGGTGCATGTCGGCCACGATGGTCCTCCGAGTTGGACCCGCCACGTATTGATCGTCTCGGGGACATCACCTGGGTTCTTCGCAATGTCGATCTTCTTCGCGCTTCGCTGGGTGCTCATCGGCGGAGAACGTGCCAATGACTTTCAGACAACGGCGATCTTGTTCGCCATAGTCGGACTGGTCCTGTTGTTGGCGAACATTATGTTGCGACGCCATCTGGAGGAGCACTACAGCGAGTAGTGATTCTCTCAGTTTCTGGGTTAGGTCCGTAGGGTCACCAGCGCTGCGGCTATCGGAAGCACGGCAATAGCCACCAGTGCGGGTCCGAGCGACATGCTCGTGCCGAGCACCGTCAGCAGCGTTCCGCCGACTCCTCCGCCGAGGAAGAAGACCACCATGAATACGGCTAGAGCGGCGCCACGCTCTTCCTCGGGTGTTGCCACGGTCAACATGGACAGCAGTGCTGACTGACCCATGCCGAAGGAAACGGCAGCAAACGCGAACGAGATCGCTAGGGCGATCGGCTCTGGTGTGAAGAGTCCTGCCGTAAGCAGCGCGCTCGCGGCACTTGCGAGCCCAAGCGCTGCCACCTTGTTGGCCGAAAAGCGTGCACGAAGCTTTGCCGCCACCGGCCCCACCAGAACACCAGCAAATGCGGCGGGGAAGAGCAGGGCCCCGATCTCGATCCGGGTCGCGCCGACCTCCTCGGTGAGGATCGCCGGAATTGCAATCAGGAGTGAGAAGAAGCCTGCCGGAATTGCGCCCGACGCAATACCGATCTTCCACGTCGCTGCGCGGCGTAAGACGGTACGTGGCAGGAATGGTGTGCGTCCGCCTCGGGCCCCGAAGATGGAGGCAGCTAGGCCGCCCACGACCAGCACCACTCCGAGAACGCCTGTCGTTGGGTTCATTCCCAGCTGTAGCACGAGGTTCAAACCCACGGCGACGAATGCGACCCCGAGCGCGCCGGAAACGTCGACCCCCACGAGCGTTCCCGGCCGAGTGAAGGACATGCGACGGACCATTGGGACAACCCCAAGCGTCAACACGGGCAAGGCAAGGACCCATCGCCACCCGACAAGATCGGCGACGACGGCGCCGATCAACAGCCCCGATGCAGCCGTTGAAGCAATACCCGACATTCGGGTGAGCGCCGCAGGTTGCTCGTCTGCGTTGAGGCGGCCAGCGATAATCACGGGTCCAAGAACCGGCATGGCCCCAGCGCCAGCGCCGGCCACTGCTCGGGCGGCTATCAGGGTAAGCGGGGTTGGTGCGATGGCCGATGCCAGCGCACCTCCTGCCAGCAACACAAGCCCGACGGTGATCGGGGTTCGAGGCCCCACAAGATCGGCGATGCGGCCGTAGATGGGTGCCAACGCTGCGAGCGCAATGACGAAAGCCGTGAGGATCCAGGCACCGGTAGCCAGTGACAGGTCGAACTCTTCGCGGATTGTTGGGATGACCACCGCCGATGATGCCGAGGCCAACGCAACCATCGCATACGAGATGCCGAGTGTGTTTCCGACCCGATTGGGCGATGGCGCGTTCGTCGTCGAATCCGAGCTGATCTTCGATGACGTCACAGGAATCGAAACTCCGTGACGGGTCGTGGTGTTCCCATCGAGCTGGAACTAGGCGCCGGCTGCGACCTCGACTTCGAACTCGAGCAGGGTGGCGCCCATGCTGACCGGAGGCTTGGGTGCCTCGCCCTCGGGGGTTGCGTGGGCTTGAACGGCCCGGTCGCCGTCTCGCCAGGCTTCATAGGAGGCTTGATCGGCCCACCGTGTGTAGACGAACCATCGGGTCTCGGTGTCGCTCGTGGGACGAAGTAGTTCAAAGCCCTGGAAGCCCTCCACACCATCCAGGCTCGACATACGAGCGGTAAAGCGCTTCACGATCTCGTCACCAGCCTGAGGCGGGATCTCGAGTGCATTGATCTTGACGACGGTTCCAACAGAAGAAGACATGACCTGATTCTACGCCTGCGCTAGGTGTGTCCGAAGTCGCGTTGGTAGGTCTGCCAGCCGAGTTCCTGGTAGGTGCGGTTGGTCGTGGGTCGGTAGTTGATCTCTCGCTCGGCTCGGAGTTGTTCGATGGCGGTCTCGTCGATGTTGCACGCCACGTCGGGGAGGTCCACTCCGAAAACTCGGGCTGCGTTGGCGCCGAAGATCTTGGCTTTGATGTCGTCGGTAAGCGCCGGATAGCCGAACTGCTCCTGGAACTCTTCGGAGATCTGCAACGCCCGAAACAGTTGTATTTGGTCTTGAGGGTTGCCGTACCAAAGCGAGTCGGTGCCCCACAAGATGTTGTCCTCGCCGAGGTGCACTAGCAGCTTGCCGATGAGGTGGGCTGCTTCGTTGGGACTCGCCATCACGTTGCGCCAAGTGGATCCCAATTCGGCGTACACATTGCCGGGGCTTCCGGCATCGAGCACAGAGGTGATCAGGCGGTTGACGCCGACGTTGTTGTCGCGCTCATAGGGTCCTTCGGTGAACGAGTTCTCGTATCCCGAGTGGTACACCAAGATGTCGACGCCGGGGTGATTGACCGCAGCGGGGCCGACGTCGACCGGTGAAGATGCGGGGTTGTTCCCCGAGAGGCCCTTGTGCACGGCAACGATAGGGACGCCAACTTCTTGGACCTTCTCGAAGTAGGCGTTGCCGGTGTCGTCGTCGAGGCGCCACGCGGGGCCGCCGTTGTGTGTGTAGGTCTTGAACGCGTTGATGTTGAAGTTCGCGGCGACCTCTTCCATAGCGTCGATGCCGACCGACGTTGGGAAGCTCTCGCCTTGCATCAGCACCCGTTCCGAACAACCGAAGCGGCCTGCGGTGTCGACGGCTTGTTGCATGACGGTGTTGGAGAGCGCCCCGTTGCCGAACGGGATCGCGGACAGCATGACCATCGTGGTTTCGCTGTCGACGAAGATGGCCTCGAAGAAGTGGTCGATGCCGTAACAGTCGCCGGGGATCGCTTCGCCGCAGTTCGATTGCGGGAACCCTGGGTTGCCGGGAGCGTTGTCGGGGTATTCGAGCAGGTGGCCTTGGATGTCAAAGATGAACTCGCCCTCGGGGGCGGCGAGCGCTTCTTCGGCAGCGTCTTCGTCCATCGTCTCATCGGTCTCGGCGACAGCCTCGGTGGTAGTGGTGGTGCTCGGTGTAGACG
>CAZTDG010000073.1:0-11327 GCA_964612655.1 uncultured Acidimicrobiales bacterium
ACTACGGGGGGCGCTGTAACGACTTGTTGTTGTACGGGCGGCGTGGGTTGCGCTCCTTGGAGAACGCCGGTCTGGGCGGCAACACCACCCGCGGCCAAAATGAGCACTAAGAGCGCTCCCAGCATTGCTGGTAGCAACTTTGTGCGAAAACGCCTGGAATCCTCTCGCCCTCTACCCACGTACAGGAGTATGCCACACACATTCAGCGGCGAAAAGCGGTAATTGCGAATGGGAATAATCACCAAGGTTTGAAGTTGAGTTAGATGCACTCAAGTTTGAGGGTGACGACATGGCGGGTAGCCGTGGGTGTCACGCTCAACAACTAACGTCACTTCGAGGGAGGACGCACATGGCAATCGACCCGAATCAATGGACCCAAAAGACTCGCGAAGGCTTCATCGCAGCCCAAGAGCTCGCGAAGACCGAATCGCACCCAGAGGTAACGCCCGAGCACCTGTTGTTGGCGCTCGTCGGTCAGGCCGATGGTGTGGTGTTGCCCATCTTGCAACGGATGGGTCAAGAGCCGATGGTTGTCCGAAACCGGCTCAACGAAAAGCTGAAGACCCTTCCAAAGGCATTCGGCGGCGACGTCCAGCAATCCCGGGAGCTGATCAAGGCCTTCGAGAGTGCTGACAAGGCACGCGCTGATCTTGGCGACGACTACCTGTCGACCGAACACTTGCTCTTGGCGATGGCAGATCATCTCGAGCTCGATCGCAAAGAGGTTGTTGAGGCGCTGCGCGAGGTCCGCGGCTCGCATCGCGTGACCACGCAAAACCCCGAAGACCAATATCAGAGCCTCGAGAAGTACGCCCGTGACCTCACCGCAGCGGCCCGAGCACAAAAGCTCGATCCCGTAATCGGCCGTGATGACGAGATCCGCCGCGTGATCCAGGTGCTCAGCCGTCGAACGAAGAACAACCCAGTTCTGATCGGCGAACCGGGCGTTGGTAAGACCGCCATCGTCGAGGGACTCGCGAATCGGATCGTCGAAGGTGACGTCCCCGAGTCGCTCAAGAACAAGACGATCATGTCGCTCGACCTGTCTTCGATGGTTGCTGGCGCGAAGTATCGCGGCGAATTTGAGGAGCGGCTGAAGGCCGTCCTCAAGGAGATCGAAGACGCTGACGGACAGATCATCACCTTCATCGATGAGCTCCACACCGTCGTCGGCGCTGGCGCCGGTGGCGATAGTTCGATGGACGCGGGCAACATGCTCAAGCCCATGCTCGCCCGTGGCGAGCTCCGAATGATGGGTGCTACCACCCTCGATGAGTTCCGCAAGTACATCGAGAAAGATGCGGCGCTCGAACGTCGCTTCCAGCAGGTGCTCGTCGAGCCGCCATCGGTCGAAGATACCGTCGCGATTCTGCGCGGCCTCGCCGAGCGCTACGAAGTGCACCACGGTGTTCGTATCCAAGACGCCGCACTCGTAAGCGCCGCCGTGTTGTCCGATCGCTATCTCACCGGGCGGTTCCTGCCCGACAAGGCCATCGACCTCGTCGATGAGTCGGCATCGAAGCTCCGCATCGAGATCGACTCGGTCCCGATCGAGATCGATGTGGTCGATCGCCGCATTCGCCAGCTCGAAATGGAACGGGTTGCCCTGGAGAAGGAATCGGATCGGGCATCGGAGGCTCGTCTCGAAGATCTCGAAGGTGAGCTCGCCGACCTGAATGAGCAGCTATCGGCGATGAAGGTTCACTGGCAGTCCGAACGCGACGCGATCGATGAGATCCGCAGCCGCAAGGAACAGCTCGAACAACTCAAACTTGACGCCGAACGAGAGGAAAATCTCGAGAAGGCAGCGGAGATCCGATACGGGCTCATCCCTACCCTCGAAGCCGAAATCGCCGAAGCAACCGGGCGTCTGCACGACCTTCAGGGCGAGAAGGTGATGCTTAAAGAAGAGGTCGACGCCGAAGACATCGCCGAGGTAGTCAGCGCGTGGACCGGTGTACCGGTCAGCCGACTCCTCGAAGGCGAGGTACAAAAGCTCATCCGCCTCGAAGAGGTGTTGCACGAGCGGGTCATTGGTCAAACAGAACCGGTCCAGGTGGTCGCGAACGCGATTCGCCGAAGCCGAGCTGGCCTGTCGGACCCCAACCGGCCCATCGGTAGCTTCTTGTTCCTCGGCCCCACCGGCGTTGGCAAGACCGAACTCGCTCGTTCGCTCGCAGACTTCCTCTTCGATGATGAGCGGGCCATGATCCGAATCGACATGAGCGAATACATGGAGAAGCACTCCGTGTCTCGCCTGATCGGTGCTCCTCCCGGCTACGTCGGCTACGACGCCGGGGGTCAGCTCACCGAAGCGGTTCGCCGTCGCCCGTACGCGGTGGTCTTGCTCGACGAGGTAGAGAAGGCCCACGCCGATGTCTTCAACGTCTTGTTGCAGTTGCTCGACGATGGTCGTCTCACCGATGGCCAGGGTCGAACGGTCGATTTCAGCAACGTTGTGCTCATCATGACCTCCAACCTTCCCGGGGATCCTGCTGCGTTCTTCCGACCCGAGTTCATTAACCGCATCGATGACATGGTCCGATTCAACGAACTCACCGAGGACGACCTTCGCCAGATCGTCGACATCCAACTCGACATCTTCCGCAGTCGCCTCACGGACCGACACATCACGCTGGAAGTTACCGATGCCGCGCGAGCGTGGTTGGCCAAGGAAGGCTACGACCCGGCCTTTGGCGCACGTCCGCTCAAGCGACTCGTGCAGCGCGAGGTCGCCGACAAGCTTGCGGTCAAACTGCTCGATGGGTCGGTCGTCGACGAAGAAACCATCGCGGTTGACGTCGAGAGCGACAACTCCGCACTCACCTTCGCTACCGGTTAGCGATTGGATCTACGCCCCTCGGGTGATTCACAGCTGCCGACTCTCAGGGCGGCACAAACTCAAATTCTCGCCTACAGTGGCCTTTTCGGCTTTAAACAGCACTGAGCGCGGAGAGGGTTAGTCATGGAATCATTCTTGGGGCATAGATCACGGCGGGCCGTTGGCGGATTCGTCACCGCGGTACTTTTGGCATCCGTGCTGAGCGTGGCCGCGGTGTCGGCCCAGACGAGCGCAGCCTCGGAATGCTCGGGCGATTTCGTCAGCGAAATCGAAGGCATCCAGTTGTTGGTCGGCAGCGTCACCACCGCAGATGTGGCGCTCGCTTCGCCCATCCCCGCTGGTTCCTATGATCTCAACGCTGCTTCACGAGACGAACATGATGGTCGAGATTCCATCGACGCTCAGCTCCAAGAGCAGTGGGTAGTCGAATTCCTCGACACCAACGGCGCGGTCCTCGCAACTTCGCAGGCCACTGCGGACCTGCAAGACAACACCCCTGCTGCTACGTGGAGCGGCTCCATCGGATCGATCACGCTGGCTGCCGACGCAGTGTCGGCACGACTAGTGCACGCCGCGCCAACCTCATCGAGCGCAAACTCGGTCTTTCCGGTGTGCTTCGCAGCCGTCTCTACTGGCGTCGATGATGTCGATCCCGCTGACGGCGACGCAGCACCGCCCGTCGTCGAAGAAGAAGAAGTAGACGAAGACGAGGTCGAAGCTCCGGCGGATCCGGTGACCTCGACGATCATCCTCGACTTTGATTCCGACGCTGACGCGACCTCGTCTGCTGCGGTTGTTTGTGACGTAGGCGCGCAAACAGACACCGGTGACCAGATCGATCTCATCGTCGATGGCATCGAGCCAGGGACCGAGTGTGTCGTGGCCTTCCCACAGAACCTCGATTGCTCGACCGTCGTAGACCCCGAATCGACAATCGCTGGGGTCCGCCCGGGAGATTTGACGATCGCGCTACCTGCCGATGTTGCCACAACGGTGCTTGTCGACATCGATTGCACGAATGAAGACGTAGCGGCCGTAACCCTTCCTGCGAACACCGTCAATACCGTGCCCGCTGCTCCGGTCGAAACAACAACGGCTCCGCCGGCAGCTGTCGATACGACAACCACTGCACCACCGGCAGCGGTGACGACAACGATCGTCGCGCCAGCAGCGGCGGTCACGACCACCACGGTCGCGAGTCAGGTTGCATCAACAGAGAGTGTTCCGGTAGCACCAGCGGCTCAGCCACGGGTCGGTACGCCTACCTTCACTGGGTAGGGGTGAGCTCCTTAGCAAACCAGCGCTGCGCGTAGGGATTGTCGTTGTACGACTCGATGCTCAGATAACCACGACTGGTGTAGAGAGCGATGGCTTCGTGCAAGACACCGTTCGTGTCTAAGTAGACCGTAGCTCCGCCGAGTTCGAGGGCGGCTGTTTCTAGGTGCGCCAGGGTCGCAGCGCCAACACCTTTTCCCCGTGCAACCGGCGCCACCCACATCCGTTTGATTTCGATGACCGTCGGTTCAAGTTCGTAGACACCTCCACAGGACACCACCTCATCGCCGGAACGGCCGAGGATGAAGCGGCCCGATGGCTCGCGAAACTGCCCCGCATCAGCGGTGAGCGTGTCGCCAGGATCGAAGCCATCAACGAAACGCGCGTCGAGTTCGTCGAAGTACGCGGTCATCGCGGTGATGGCCGCAGGGCTCTGCGGATCGCACGCAGCAAAGCTCACTGAAATGTCGTGTTCATGATCCACGGTGGTCGACCTTATCCATTCCGCTAGAGTCAGCCGGTCGGATTCACTGGTTGGAAGGACACCACACATGGGCGCGACCGTCATCGTCGGTACGCAATGGGGTGACGAGGGTAAAGGCAAGTTCACGGACCTGCTCTCCCGCGATATGAGCACCGTCGTGCGTTTTCAAGGTGGGCACAACGCCGGACACACCATCGTTGTCGAAGGGGAGAGCTTCGCGCTCCAACTCGTGCCCTCGGGCGTGCTCTACGACCACATCACACCGGTCATCGGTAACGGCGTCGTGGTTGATGCTGGGGTGTTGCTCAAAGAGATGGACATGCTCGAGTCCAAAGGTGTTGATACGTCACGCCTTCGTGTGAGCGGTAACGCCCATCTCATCTTTCCGTACCATCAGAGCCTCGACGCCCTTCAAGAGCGTCACCTCGGCAAGAACAAGCTCGGCACGACCAAGCGAGGAATCGGCCCGTCCTATGCCGACAAGTCGATGCGAACTGGGCTTCGTATGCAAGACATCCTCGATGAGAAGATCTTCCGCGAGAAGCTTGAAGTAGTTCTCAACCAGCTCAACCCGATCATGGCGCGGGTCTACAACAAGATGGGCTTCGACATCGATGAGATCGTCGGTACGTTCCAGAACGAATACCGTCCGCGGCTTGAACCGCTGATCGCCGATGCGATCTCGCTGGTGCACGATCGGCTCGAAGCTGATGACGACGTTCTGCTCGAAGGAGCCCAGGCGACCTTCCTCGATCTCGATCATGGCACGTACCCCTTCGTAACTTCTTCGAACCCAACCGCCGGTGGCGCGTGCGTTGGCTCAGGAGTTGGCCCGCGCTACATCGACCGAGTTGTGGGTGTTGCCAAGGCATACATCACCCGCGTCGGTGCCGGGCCGTTCGTAACCGAACTCTTCGATGAGGTAGGCGACCACCTGGTGGATGTAGGCCACGAGTACGGAACAAACACCGGACGACGCCGGCGCCCGGGTTACTTCGACTGCGTCATGATGCGCTACGCCCGACGCGTCAACTCGCTGTCGGAGATGGCGATCGCCAAGCTCGACGTCCTCGACCAACTCGACGAGATCAAGGTTTGTGTCGCGTATGAACACAACGGTGAGCGTCTTGAGGACTACCCGTATCACCAGAGCGTTCTGCATGAATGCACACCGATTTACGAAACGCTGCCGGGTTGGAAGACCGACCTCACGAGCGTCACCAGCAAAGAAGAGCTTCCAGCCGAGGCGCGCGACTACCTGACGTTTCTTGCTGACCAGTGCGGCTTGCCCGTCACCCTCGTCGGTATCGGTCCGGGCCGCAAGCAGGTCTTCGACTTCTCCGCATGAGGGTTGTCGTCGTCGGATCGGGCGGGCGGGAACACGCGCTCGCGGATGTGCTTGGACGATCGGCGACCGAGGTCATCGTTACACCAGGCAACGCAGGCATTCCAGGTTCGGTAGCTACTCCAGCCACCGAACTCGATGCCGACCTATTCGTGATCGGCCCCGAGGTTCCTCTCGTCGACGGCTTGGCCGATGAACTCCGCGCTCAGGGAAAGTTGGTCTTTGGGCCTGGCGCCGATGGCGCGCAGCTCGAAGGGTCCAAGGCCTACATGAAAGAGCTCTTGGTTGCGGCCGGAGTGCCGACGGCCGCTCACGGAGCTTTCACCGAGGCTGCCCCGGCGCTCGAGTTCCTCGCCACAATGTCGGCGCCGTTCGTCATCAAGACCGACGGTCTGGCTGCGGGCAAAGGTGTGTTGGTCACCGACGATCGGGCCAAGGCTGAGGCAGCGGTTCACGACTACCTAGCGGGCGACGCGTTCGGCGACGCTGGCCGAACCGTCGTGATCGAAGAGGGACTCGTCGGACCCGAGGTTTCGGTCTTCGCGATTTGTGATGGCACCAAAGCGGTCGCCCTGGCTCCAGCCCAAGACCACAAACGAATCGGCGATGGTGACACCGGCCCGAACACGGGCGGCATGGGGGCCTACACGCCGTTGCCATGGGCGGATCCCGACCTGGTCGACACGATCATGACGTCGTGCATCGAACCGACCCTGGCCGAGCTTCGCAAACGAGGCATCGACTATCGCGGCACGCTCTTTGCTGGACTGATGTTGACCGACGCAGGTCCGAAGATGCTCGAATACAACATCCGCTTCGGTGACCCTGAAACCCAAGTGGTGTTGCCACGAATCGATTCCGACCTCGGCCAACTCCTCGCCGAAGCAGCGGGCGGAAACATTGCGACCGACCCGGTCTTCTCCGACGATGCGTTGGTCACGGTGGTGTGTGCGAGCGAGGGTTATCCGGCGTCTGCTCGCACCGGCGATGTGATCGAAGGTATCGAAGCCGCCCGCGCGCTCGATGGCGTGTCCGTCTACTGCGCCGGGGTAAAGACCAACGACCCTGGTGAACTGATCACCGGTGGTGGGCGAGTGCTGAACGTGATCGGCCGCGGTTCCACCATGGCCGAAGCCATCAGTCGGGCATATGCCGGTGTCGCTGAGATCTCCTGGCCCGGAATGCAACACCGCACCGACATCGCACATCAAACAAGTAGCTAAGGTGTCCTACCAATGTCTGACCTAGTCCAGATCGCACTCACGAACGATCGGTTCGAAAGCGACATTCTCGCGCAAGCCGTACGGGCTGAGGGCTACATGGTTCAGCTGGTGCACCACGACGAGCTCGGCAGCGGGACCACGTCGATTACCCGGCCCAGCTATCTGCTCGCGCACGACGCCGACGCCGAGGCTATTCGCGAGATACTCGCCCGCTCGATCGAGAGCTAGGCCCGGCCTAGTTCAGCTGGGCTAGCTTCGATCCGTGGCCAACAAGACCAAACCGACGACCGTTGACCCCGCGGACTTCATCGCGTCGATCGAACACGACACCCGCAGGGAAGACGCGCTGACGTTGCTGGAACTGATGGGCCGTCTCAGTGGCTATGAGGCGAAGATGTGGGGGCCGACGATGGTGGGCTTTGGTCGCTATCACTACAAGTACGGCACCGGTCGTGAAGGTGATTGGTTCATGGTCGGCTTCTCGCCGCGCAAAGCCAACCAAGTGATCTACCTCATGCCGGGATACGAGAACTTCGACGATGAGTTGGCACGGCTTGGCAAGCACAAGATCGGGAAGAGCTGTCTCTACATCAACAAACTCGCCGACGTTGACCTCGCTGTCGTCGAGGAGATGGTGCAGTACACCCTCCATCTCCTACACGAGAACTACGAAACCTCGCCCGAATAAGAGTCGCGATACGCTCGAATGGTGACACTGCCGAACGTTCTTGCCAATCGATACGCCAGCGTTGGAATGGTTGGTATCTGGTCTCCCGAAGCCAAGATCGTGCTCGAACGAGAGCTGTGGATCGCCGTGTTGCAGGCGCAGAAAGACCTCGGCGTCGATGTGCCTGACGGTGTGATCGAGGCGTACTCCGCAGTAGTCGAGCAGGTCGACCTCGCCTCGATCGCCGACCGGGAAAAGGTGACCCGCCACGATGTGAAAGCCCGCATCGAAGAGTTCAGCGCGCTGGCAGGTCACGAGCACATTCACAAGGGAATGACGTCGCGCGATCTCACCGAGAACGTGGAGCAGCTGCAGATCAAGCGGGGCCTCGAACTCGTCCGCAACCGAATCGTGACCACACTCGCGCGGCTCGCTGAACTCGCCGAGCAGTACCGAGACACCGCAATGGCCGGTCGCAGTCACAACGTCGCCGCCCAGGTCACCACCCTCGGCAAACGGTTCGCCAACGCTGCCGAAGAATTGCTACAAGCGCACGCCCGCGTCGATGAGCTGATCGCCCGGTATCCGCTGCGTGGCATCAAGGGGCCTATGGGCACCCAACAGGATTTGCTCGATCTCCTCGATGACGAGGCGACCGTCGATGACCTCGAACAGCGGGTGGCAGCTCATCTCGGTTTCACGAACACCCTCGACAGCGTTGGCCAGGTGTATCCGCGTTCGCTCGATTTCGATGTGGTGTCTGCACTGTCACAGGTTGCGTCGGGGCCGTCGAGCTTTTGTACCACCTTGCGGTTGATGGCTGGCCAGGAGGTCGTGACCGAAGGCTTCAAAGAAGGCCAGGTCGGGTCGTCGGCGATGCCGCACAAGATGAACGCTCGGTCGTCGGAACGAGTGGTCGGGTTCCAGTCGATCCTTCGTGGCCACGTCACCATGGTGAGCTCGCTCGCCGGCGACCAATGGAACGAAGGCGACGTCAGTTGTTCGGTGGTTCGTCGTGTGGCCGTGCCCGATGCCTTCCTCGCGATCGATGGGCTCTTCGAGACGTTCCTGACGATCCTCGATGAGTTCGGGGCGTTCCCCGCGGTCATCGACCGTGAGTTGGAGCGCTACCTGCCGTTCCTCTCGACCACCAAGTTGTTGATCGCAGCCGTCAAGGCAGGCGCCGGCCGCGAAGAGGCCCACGAGGCGATCAAAGAGCATGCCGTTGCGGTAGCGCTCGAGATGCGCCAGTCGGGCCGAACAGACAACGACCTACTCGTTCGTCTCGCCGCGGATGACCGTTTCCCAGTAGACCCCGCCGAGCTTGCCGACGTGTTGTCGAACCCGCTCGAACTCGCCGGTCGAGCCCAAAGCCAAGTCGATGCCATCGTGGCTCGAGTGGGAGCGCTCGCCGCCGCCAACCCCGAAGCCGCCGCGTACCGCCCGGGTGAGATTCTCTAAGTCTCTAGCCGAGAGATGGTGTATGTCATTTGTGCTCCATCTCCGTTCCGCCGAGGATGCGATTTCAGATGTTCGGCAATAGGTTCTGAGGCGTGAATCTAGAACTACCGCACCTGTACACGGGCAAGGTTCGAGACATGTACGACGCGGGCGATGACACGTTGCTCATCGTTGCCAGTGACCGGCTTTCGGCCTTCGACGTCGTCATGGACGAACCGGTACCGGACAAGGGTCGAGTGCTTACAGCGATCTCGGCCTTCTGGTTCGACAAGCTCAGCCAGCTCGCTCCGAACCATGTCATCTCCACCAACGTCGACGACTACCCCGAGGGCGCCCGAACACCCGAGCTCGCCGGGCGTTCGATGCATGTCCGCAAGGCCGAGATGCTGCCGATCGAATGCATCGTTCGAGGCTACATCAGCGGATCGGGCTGGCGGGAGTACCAGGCGTCAGGAACCGTCCACGGCGAGGTAATGCCCGAAGGGCTCCTTCACAGCCAACAGCTTCCAGAGCCGATCTTCACCCCGAGCACCAAAGCCCAAGACGGTCTCCACGACGAAAATATCGACTTCGCCCAAGCGGTGGAGCTCGTCGGTATCGAGGTAGCTGAACAAGCACGCGACATGTCGCTCGCTCTCTACCGCGAAGCAGCTGAGTGGGCGCTTCAGCGAGGGATCATCCTGGCCGACACCAAGTTCGAACTCGGCTTCGTCGACGGCGAACTCGTCGTCGCAGACGAGATGCTCACGCCAGATTCCTCGCGCTATTGGCCCCAGGATCAGTGGGAGCCCGGCACCATCCCGCCGAGCTACGACAAGCAGCCCGTTCGTGATTTCCTCGACGGTCTCGACTGGGACAAGACACCGCCGCCGCCCACCTTGCCTGCCGAGGTCATCGACGCCGCGCATCGCCGATATGTCGAAGGGTACGAGGCCATCACGGGGCTCTCATTCGCGGACTGGCCCGGTTGCCCGTAGAAAAGATTTGTACGTAAAAAGTGACCGTATAGGTTCGAAATTACGTACAAATCTTGCAGGGGACTGATGCGACGAATTGGTGAGGGCAACGGATAGGTTCAAGGTATGCAGTTCCATGCCGTGATCGACATTCAGCTACACGCCGGGATCGCCGACCCGCAGGGATCCACCATCGAACGAGCGTTACCGACGCTCGGTTTTGATGGCATCTCGAAAGTGCGCGCCGGAAAGAGCATCCACCTCGACATCGAGGCGCCCGACGCCGCTACAGCCGAGGCCCAATTGGCTGAGGTGTGTGAGAAGTTTCTGACCAACCCCGTCATCGAGGGTGCAGAGATCAGCGTGCTCGAAGGCGCAGGAACCCACTAATGGCAGCCAAAGTCGGCGTCGTCCGCTTTCCGGGTACCAATTGCGAGTTCGATACGGTCGAGGCAATCAACGCGCTCGGCGGCCAGGGAGAAATCCTGTGGCACGGCGATGACTCGATCGGCGATGTCGATGCGGTGATCATTGCGGGCGGGTTCGCACATGGCGACTACCTGCGTCCCGGTGCCATCGCCCGGTTCTCGCCGATCATGGGTGCGATCACCGAAGCAGCCAACGAGGGGATGCCCGTCGTTGGTATCTGCAATGGCTTTCAGGTGTTGACCGAGGCTGGCCTGTTGCCAGGCGCGCTCCAGAAAAACGCTGGTCTCAAGTTCATTAACGACTGGCAGATTCTCACCGTTGCGAGCACGGACTCTGCGCTCACGAGCGCGGCGACCGTTGGCCAAGAACTGAACATTCCAATCAACCACTTCGAGGGCAACTACACCTGCAGCCCCGAGACGCTGGCCGAGCTACAGGCCAATGACCAGATCGTGTTGACCTACACCCCGAACCCAAACGGTTCGGTCGGCGACATCGCCGGCGTCTGCAACGAGGCTCGAAACGTGGTTGGTCTGATGCCACACCCCGAGCGTGCGAGCCATGAGTTGCTCGGCTCGACCGACGGAAACGTGCTCTTGCAGAGCGTGCTCGACTCCGTAGTTGTCAACGCCTAGCTACACGCAC
>CAZTDG010000073.1:11427-13064 GCA_964612655.1 uncultured Acidimicrobiales bacterium
TCGTCGGTGACACCGCGGCTGCAGAGTGACCGCTGAGTGATCGAGGTGGCCGAGAATCCAATGACCTCTCCGTCGTTGGCTTCATCGCGTTCGATAAAGAACAAGATCTCCACTCGATACCCGTTGGATGAGTCATCCTGCAGACCGGTGAGGTCATAGGTAGCAATGCCACTCGTCGCATCGTGACCATCGAGGTCACCTACCTGGCTAATGCCGACGTCCTCACCAAACCCGTAGATGATCGCGAGCTGAGCCGCGAGGCCGTCGATGGTTTCGGCGAGGATGCCGACGTTGTCGACGTCGGGAACGCTGCGCCCGAGCCCGGGGCTCAAAATGGCGGTGTCGGAAAGGAATCGGCTGGAGACCCAGCCGAGTAGCGAACCGTCATTGTTGGTCACTTGCCACCAGTCGGTCGAACCAGCCACGTCGCACTCACCGGTCGGAATGAGTTGGCTTCCGCGTTCGATCGTGGTGATGATTGGCTGCGCGGCGCTTGGACCTTCCCGGAGGTTCAATCCACCGTCGGGGTCGTCGAGTTCGACATCTACGAAATGGCCTTGAAGCGCCGGAGCTGAACACGAGTTGGGGTCGGCGCCTTCCTGAATCGCGTCGTCTCCGAAGTCATTTGAACTCTCCGAAACCTCATCGGTGATTGCGAGGCTCTCGGGGCTATCGGAAAGATTGTCTGCGACCGATGCGACGGCGCTGGAGTTCTCAACAGCGTTCGTCGTGGCCCCACTCGCACACGCTGACGCCACGAGCGCCACGGCGGCGAGAACGGTGAACAGACGCGTTGTCATACCCGAAGTATCGGCGTCTCACTAGGCGGCCTAAACCGGGGAGTTCCCCCCACAACCGGGGTTCATCCATTTCTCGAACGGAGCCGGTGAACGCCTACGCCCCAGGGTTCAGTCGTAGGAGCGAAAATCCAAGTGTGGTCGCGATGGACATCCACACGATCGTGGGTGCGATGAGGAGCCCGGCCAGTCGCTCAACGCGCCACGCCATAATCACCGCGATGACGACCAACACCAGTGTTGCGACCAACCACCAAGCGGCGAGCACAAGACGCCCCGGCCCAAACACGATTGCCTGCCATGCCACGGCGACAACGAACTGCGCCGCCAAGAAACCGAGCGCAATTTCACGCCCTTCGCGTTCGCTTCCGATCAGCAGGGCAACGGCGATCGCCTGAAGAAACCACAGCGTGAACCACGCGGTTGGGAACGCCCAGTCCGGAGGAATCCACGATGGCTTGACCAGACTCTCGAAGAACGTCATCGTCGCGAGTTTAAGTCTCGGCTATTAGGGCTGGAGCGATTCGACTAGTTGGCGAACGTGATCGTGGATTTCATCGCGGACCTGTCGGACCAACTCGATGCCTTGGCCCGCGGGGTCGGTGAGCTCCCACTCGTCGAATCGTGTGCCGGGATAGACCGGACACTCGTCGCCGCACCCCATCGAAACGATCACGTCGCACTCTTTGACGATCTCCTCAGTCCATCGCTGGGGCTGATTGCCGGTGATGTCAATATCGAGTTCGGCCATCGCCTCGACTGCGACGGAGTTCACCGAATCCGCCGGGGCGGATCCGCCCGAATACACATCGATCCAATCTCCCGCGTGGTGACGAAGAA
>CAZTDG010000074.1:0-4874 GCA_964612655.1 uncultured Acidimicrobiales bacterium
ATACGAGATCCTCTCTGGTCTCGTGGGCTCGGAGATTTGTATAAGAGACAGGTGTGGGACTCCCGCGCCGAGAACGAATGGGAAGAAGCCGAACACAAGTCCCGAGTGCTCGCTCGCGCTGGCAAGCCACTATCGCTCCTCGAAACGATGGCGTGGACGCCCGACGGCGGGGTGTCGCTGCGTCAACGCCATATCAATCGCCTGCTGAGCGCCGGTGATCACTTCGGCATCCATGTCGACATGGATGAAGTGATGGGCCTACTCAACACCGTCCGGTCGGACACGCCCGTCAAACTCCGCCTCCTCATCGACGCCGCTGGCGAAGCGACGTTAGAAGTCGGCGCAATGCCCGCCGAAGACGGCGAACCACGATCACTGCCAATCGACACTGAACCGACCGACCCCTACGACGAGTTCCTCGTCTTCAAGACCACCATTCGCGGCCGCTACGAAGACGCCATGGCCCGCTTCCCCGACGCTCCCGACGTGATCTTGTGGAACCGACGAGGCGAACTCACCGAGACCTGCATCGCAAACCTCGTTCTCGAACTCGACGACCAACTCGTCACACCACACCACTCCAGCGGCCTCTTGCCCGGAACGCTGCGCGAAGAACTCCTCGACCGCGGCCAAATCACCGAAACGGTCCTCACCCTCGACGATCTCAAACGAGCTACCCGCATCTGGACCATCAACTCGGTACGAGGATGGGATTCAGTCTCACTGCGGTCCTGACTTCTAACTCTTAGAAGCGGCGGAGGAATACTCCTGATCGTGGCTTTGGGGTTACGTAGGTGGACTTTGGTGGCATGTCTAAACCCGCGTCGGCTACATCGAATACTTCGACCGGGGTGACCGATCCGAGCACGAAGAGCACCTCGGTGTCTATCGCTGCGTGACCAAGGGCAACCCGATCCGCATCGTCGAGGAAGTACTTCAGTCGACCAGCCGCATGCTCGGGATCGATCCCGAGGACCGGGCCGATGACCTGGCGCTGTAGACGCACCGGGTCGATCGCATCGAGCGGGGAATCCGTAGCCGGCTCAGGCAACGTTCCGCTGAACCACTCCCCCTGAATGCAAACGCCCACATGGCCAGCAGCCGGCAATTCGGTCGCGAGTGTTGGGTTAACTTCCAGATTGAGAACGTCGTCGAGTGACGCCCGCAGTTCGTCAAAGTCGGTATCGGCACCGACGAGAACCCGGCGATGGAACGGGTCGATGTTCACTCTGTCGTCGGCAAAGAGCACGCACAGCATCTGACCGGTATCGACGGACTCGGTTCGCTCCGCCAGACGTGCCGCAGCAGCCGCACGGTGATGACCATCCATGATGTACAGGTCGTGTGGAGCGAAACCCTCGGTAAGGCCAGCGCAGTCGTCGACATCGGTAACCACCCACACGGCCTGTTCAAGGCCATCACCTGACGTGAAGGACAGTGTCGGCTCCGTGCGGGCCAAAATGTCGTCGAGTCGAGCACGAATCGCCGGGTCAGATCGGTAGCCGAGTGCGATCGGCGACGACTGAACGCCGAGCTTCTCAAAATGGTTCGACAAGTGCTCAGCTCGCGCTGATCGCACCTTCTCGTGGCGCTTTACCCGGCCATCGATATAGGCCTCGGTCTCGACGAGGCCGACAACCCCGAGCTGCACGTGATCGTTGCTGGTCAAACGGTAGAGAAAAAAGGCGGGTTGCTCTCGTTGTTCGAACGCCCCAGATGCGACGATTCGCTCAAGGGCTTCTTTGCCCAGTTCGATCAGGCCCGCATAGTCCTGATCGTCCTGCGGCCCACCGTCTCCGGGCGAACGGGTGACGAGCGAATAACTTTCCGGATGAGTTTCCAAGTAGATCCGTCGCTCAGCACGAGACATCGAGTCGAATGCCGGGGCGGGAACACGACGAACAAACTCGGGACGGATTACCGACCCACGAAACGGGATGAAGGCAACCATTAGCTCGCTCCCAGTAGGGCGAAGGAAACATCGAGGATGTCGGCGTCCTGGCGCAGTGTTTCAAGGAGGGCCTCGGTCGGTTCCGCATCGACGTTGATCGATGCCACCGCCGCCACCGCTCCATCGAAGACCTCGTTGTCCATCTGTGACACGTTGAGACCGGCAGCTCGCAAACTCTCGAAAATCTTGGCGAGTACCCCGACCTTGTCGAGATGGCGAACCGTCAACAGCGCAGCACCGGTCGACTCGCTCATCAGGTTCACGCAGTTCACCACCCGGCCCTCGGTATAGGCGGTGATGACTTCCACAGTCCCTTCAGCGACCGCGCTCTGGGCCTGAGCCGTGGACGCTCCGATGTGATGCGAGCCAACGACATTGGGATGTGCTGACAGCGGCGACGACCACTCGCCTTCTTTGCTCGATGGCTCGTTGGGCCACACGTCGAGCCCGGCGAGAATGCCGCGTGAATCCATCGCCGCGATCAGCGCCCCTTCGTCGACCACCTCCCCACGGGAGGTGTTCAACAGAATCGCACCGTCTTTCATCTGAGCGAGAAAGCCAGCGTCGACCATGCCGACGGTGTCGGGTGACTTTGGTACATGAATCGACACGACGTCGGCGTCGCCGAGGAGCGTGGGTAGGTCGTCGAGCAGGCTTATCCCCGCTGCTCGTATACGTCGCAGCGACCTCGCCGACCGTCCTGGCTTACGTAGGCCATTGACCGACATGCCAAAGGCCTGCGCTCGCTCAGCCAACGCGAACCCAATCTCGCCGAGGCCAACGATCGCTAGCGACTTTCCGTAGATACCGTCGGCCTTGCTGTAGCGGGCCTTGTTCCATTGACCATTGGCTAGGTCGGCCATGCCGGCGGGGATATGGCGGTCGATCGCCAACAGCAATCCCATGGCGAGCTCGGCGACGGCGATGGCGTTCTTACCAGGCACGTTACATACGTACACGCCCGCAGCTGATGCCGCTGCCTTGCTGACGTTGTCCGTGCCCGCTCCAGCGCGTACGACAAGCCCGAGCGCCGGTGACGCGTTGATCGCATCGTCGGTCACCTTGGTGGAGCGCACAACCAAGACCTCGGGATTGAGCTCGGTTAGGCGCTGCGGAATCGTTTCGCCGGTTAGGTCGGGCTCGATGAGCACTTCATGGCCGCTTGAGACGAGCGGCTCAAACAGAGAGGGCGCTAAGGCGTCCGCACAGAGAATCTTCATTTGTCTATTGCTTTCTCGGTGCCCGTGCCGGCCAAAGGCGGACAGGAGGACCGAAGGTGATTACCAGATGGTAACCGCTATCCGGGTGCGGCCGAAAGGGTCTGGTACAACTCGGGGGTTCCCTCGGTCGCCCGCTTCCCTGCGCGTCGTCCGAGAAACCAGAAGACACCGAAGCCATAGACCAAGGACACAAACCCGGCGAACGTGCCCAGAATCGGCGAGACCAGCGCCGAGAAAAGCCCGACCGGTACCGTTCCCACCGCCGCTACCACCAAGGCCACCGCAATCGAAACTCCCCGGATGATGCCGACGGCGCATCCGCCCGCATTTGATGCGCCAGCCGCGCCGGCTTTCTCCGGCAGCGGGAATGCGAAACGGACCGACACATACATGCCAACCGCGGCCATCGCCAGCATGGCGGTGATAGCGATCGAAATCCCCGGCAACAGGAAGGCCCATCCGTTGGTTATCGCCGCCAACACGATTGCGGCGAGAAGCACCAACGGCAACCCGACCAGGATGCGCGAGATCGCCTTTCCAAAGATCACCGGTGTGATGTCGCCTAGGGCCAGTGCATCGACGCCAAACGAACGCCCATCGGCACCGAACATATTGAGGGTCGTCATCCCGAGACCAACGCCAATTCCAGCCGTGGAGAGCACCACTGCGGGCTCACCATCGCGAATGGCTTCTACCGCCGGGAGCGCGGTGATGAAGACGAGCGGCAGGAAGGCCACCATCTCGAGGAACTCTCTTGGATCTCGCCGCAGCTGGCGCAGCGAACGAGACGCAGCGGCGACGACTGGAGATCGACCCAACGGCTGCAGGATTCGAGGGACGAGGCCGCCGTCGATCGAGGTGGCTTCCGACGCTGCGGGTCGAGTCGTCAAGATCTGCAACATCAACCGTCGCCAAAGCTCGCCGAGCACCACGGCGAGCACAGCGCTGAGACCTACGAGCAGCACGGCCCGCACGAGTCGGCCTTCGATCGCCGCCGCGACCCCTTCTGGACCCCAACCCCACGGAAGCCATCGAACGATTTCTCGGGCGAGTTCTCGACGCTCCAGCGTCACCTCGGCGCCCAAGGAGATCGCGAACTGGGGAACCAGTCCGCCGACTACGCCGATCATGCCAGCGATCACGGCCGCGAATTCCCGAGCGCCGCGGCGACGCACCAGGCTCGACATCAGCGCCAACCCGAGACGACCGGACAGTACACATACCAACGTCACGCACACCGCTCCGATGACGATGATCGCAGCGGCAGCGACGCTCGGGGCATGAACCGCCGAGGTGACCGTAACGATGGCGGTACCCGGAGCGAGGACGCCCACGAACGCGGCGGCGAGAAACGCGATAGTCAACTGGCGGCTACTGACGGGGAAGATGGCGAACTTGCCAGGGTCGAGCACCGCCTCACCAGATCCAACCGCGATCGAGAAGATCGCCCAAGAGAGCGACATCGCCGTGAAGACCAACATGATTTGGGTGGCGGTGTCTTCAGCGCTACCGGTTTGGACGATGAAGACGATGCCGCCAAGGACGCCAATCACACCAATCACCACGCCGATGCCGTGCAGCAACGCCGTTTTTCTGTCCTGCGCCCCAAAAGCCAGCCGAGCCTTGACCCGCACCAGGATTGAGGTGAGCTCAGCCGTCGTCAACATCTGGTGACACGTTGTCCAAGGCGACGGTTTCTACTG
>CAZTDG010000074.1:4974-12987 GCA_964612655.1 uncultured Acidimicrobiales bacterium
GGTGTTGGTGGCGGCGAGACCGGTGTGGACGACCCGCCCAGCCAGGACAGCGCTGCGCCATCGAGGCTCTCGGCTCCAACCGCCCGCACGAAGGCATCCTCCAGCGTTCCTTGCGCGGTGATGTCGTCCATGTGTCCGTAGGCCACCACCTGTCCGTGGTCCAGGATCGTCACGTGGTCGCAGAGCGATTCGACGGTGGCCATGACATGGCTCGAGAAGATGATGGTGGCGCCACCGCCAACGATCTGGTCCAAAACGGTTCGAATGTGGCGGACAGATACCGGATCGACCGACTCGAAGGGTTCGTCCAGAAAGAGCACCCGAGGCGCATGTAGTAGTGACGCAGCGAGCGAGATCTTCTTGCGCATCCCCTGGCTGAAGTCCACAACCAACTTGTGTGCGTCATCGGTCATTCCAAGGACAGCCAGCAATTGCTCGCTGCGGACCGCAACGTCTTCGGCACTGAGTTTTCGTAGCCGTCCGACGTAGTCCAGTAGCTCTCGGCCCGAGAGGCGTTCGAACAACAGCAGTGTTTCGGGGACAACACCGATGCGTGCCTTGACCGCCACCGGGTCGGCCCATACATCGAGACCATCGACGGTGATCGAGCCAGCATCGGGGCGCAACAAACCAGTCGCCATGGCGAGCGTCGTGCTCTTCCCGGCACCGTTGGGGCCCAACAGCCCGTAGAACGTGCCCGCGGGTACCGCTAGATCGATGCCGGCCACTGCAGCCACACCATCGAAGGACTTCCATAGGTTCTGGACCTGCAAGGCCCACGTCGCCGACATGTCCCGATTCTATTGGAGCGGAATCGGACCTTCGCTGTTGGACGGCTACTCTGACGGCGTGAAAGCTCTACTTTTCGAACGCCAAGAAGGCCGCTACGCCGCTGCCGCCGTCGCCTCGCGAGTACGGCCAGGAGCAGGCGCGGGGATCGGGCCGCTTCGGCTGGCCGATATCGACGAGCCGGATCTGCCGGGAGACGATTGGAAGCGGGTAACGCCCGTCCTCACCGGTATCTGTGGCTCAGACCTCTCCACCATCGACGGCCACTCGTCGGGCTATTTCGATGACCTGGTCAGCTTCCCGTTTGTGCCAGGCCATGAGGTCGTCGGCGTAACCGAAGACGACAAACGAGTGGTGCTCGAACCGGTCCTCGGCCCAGAGGCTCGCGGTGAGGCACCAGCGTTTAAGGGCGCAGCACCCGGTGACGGCGCCGATTATGGATACCTGCTCGGTGGCGACATCGATGACGGCATTCAGGTCGGATTCTGCGCCAGTACTGGCGGAGGCTGGGGCGAACAGTTCGTTGCCCACAAGAGCCAGCTACACACCGTTCCCAAGCGGCTGTCCGATGAGGACGCCGTGATGATGGAGCCCGCCGCAGGCGGTGTGCACGCGGCGGCCAAAGCTGCTGCCGGCGGAATGCTGGACGGCAGCGTCGTGCTCGTCCTCGGTGCAGGAACCATGGGTCTCGCCACCATCGCTGCTCTGCGCCAATACACGAACCCCGCGACGATCATCGCCGTGGCCAAATACCCGATCCAAAAGCAGTTCGCCGAAGCACTCGGCGCAGATGTGGTCGTAGCACCGAGTGAGACATCACGAGCGGTGCGCCGGGCCACGGGCTGTCGCATGCTTGGAGACAATCTTTCGGGCGGCGCCGACGTGACCATCGATTGCATTGGAAACGCCAGCTCGATCGAGCAGTCGGTCGGCGTTACCCGCCCGCGAGGCCGCGTCGTCATGGTGGGCATGCCGGGCAAGGTCGACGTTGACCTGACCGCGTTGTGGCATCGCGAAACCGAACTGGTCGGGGCCTATACCTACGGCACGGACATCTGGCCTGACGGAACCGAGATCTCCAGTTTCAAGCGGGCCAAGGAACTCGTCGGCAAAGCAAAGCTGGGCCAGATGGTGAGCGCGAAGTATCCGATCTCTCGCTACAAGGACGCCATCGAGCACGCGGCGAACGCCGGCCAGCGCGGCGCCATCAAGGTCTGCTTCGAGTTCTAATTAGCAAATTTATGATGGTCGGACATACTGACTAAAAATGGGCGATATTGGGTCGATTGGCCCGCATGGTCTCGCGCCGTCGAATGATTGCTGCTTCCGCGGCCGGGGTCGCCGTATGGTCCGCTCCCAGCGTGACCACACTCGGGCACGCCGCAGCCGCACAGAGCTCAAGTCCTGGCCCGGAAATTCCCGTGGTGTTCAATGGCGGTGTTCTTATCGACCCTCCCCCGGATCTCACGCCGAACACCGCCCCTCTAAATAACAACTCCACGACATCTGTCTTCATCGAGTCGGGGTGCACGATCCTCACCGCTCCCATAACCGTCGACCGGTCGACCGCCGGCGTGTTCAACGGCAACTCGAACCAAGGAACCCAAATCCCGGCGGGGACCAAGATCTGCAGCTACTTCGTGCACGGCGACCGACTCGACAACAACGGCCGCTTGACGGGTGCGGTGACGTTCTCGACGAACACCGTCCTGGGCCTGATCTACGAAGCCGGGACCTTCAATGCGACCAGCTTTCTGGAGACTCCAGGCGTGAACTACGTGTACGGCCCGATGGAGGGGAACGACAACATGACCCTCGACCTCACGCCGAATGCCAATACGGTGACGTGGGACATGCGTTTCGGCGGCGTCACCGACCAGATCCGGATCATCACCGCCTGCTAACCACCCAACAGGTGCCAGGCACCGTATTCGCGGGGCCGTAGGCTAGACGGGTGACTGAACAGCAAGCTGACGCCCTTCAACACCGCTACGACGCAGCCCTCGCCGACTCGATCGAAACGACCTGGCAACAGCGGTGGAAAGAGTCCGGCACCTACCACACGCCGAACCCTTCTGGATCGCTAACCGAAGGTCCATCGGATGGGCCCACGGACCTCGCCGAACGGCCCAAGCTGTTCATCATGGACATGTTCCCGTATCCGTCGGGGACCGGGCTGCACGTCGGGCATCCACTCGGGTTCATCAGCACCGATGTCTACGCCCGCTTCAAGCGCATGACCGGTTTCAACGTGTTGCACACCATGGGCTACGACGCCTTCGGTCTGCCCGCCGAGGAGCACGCACGCCAAACCGGCGTCCACCCTCGAGAAAACACCGAAGCCAACATCGCCAATATGAGCTGGCAGCTCGCACGCCTCGGCCTCGGTCACGACGACCGCCGCTCCATCGCCACGACCGACGTCGCCTACTACCGGTGGACCCAGTGGATCTTCAACCAAATCTTCAACGCCTGGTTCGATGACGAGTCCCAGAAGGCTCGACCGATCGCCGAACTAGAAGCACAGTTCGCCGATGGCAGCCGGTCCACGCCCGACGGGCGCTCCTGGGCTGACCTGTCGGTCAATGAACAGCGCGCCGTTCTCCACCAGTACCGCTTGGTGTACGTCTCCGAAGCCCCCGTGAATTGGTGCCCCGGCCTCGGCACGGTGCTGGCGAACGAAGAAGTCACCGCCGATGGCCGCTCCGATCGTGGCAACTTCCCGGTCTTCCGCCGCCCGATGAAGCAGTGGATGATGCGCATCACCGCGTATGCCGACCGCCTTCTCGAAGACCTCGACCTGCTCGACTGGACCGACTCGATCAAGACGATGCAGCGCAACTGGATCGGTCGATCCGAAGGCGCTCACGTCGACTTCGGTGTACCGACCGCCGCAGACGCCGACGGCGAAGTGGCCAATGTTCGAGTGTTCACCACTCGCCCCGACACCCTGTTCGGAGCGACCTACATGGTGGTAGCTCCCGAGCACCCCCTCGTCGACGTACTAACCGAAGACGCCTGGCCAGACGGCACCAAGGATGCCTGGACCGGCGGACACGCCTCCCCCGCTGAAGCGGTAGACGCCTACCGGCAACGCACATCGCAGCTGAGCGACCGTGACCGTCAGGAAAACAAAGAAAAGACCGGTGTGTTTACCGGCAGCTTTGCCGTGAACCCGGTCAACGACGAGTCGATCCCGGTGTTTATCGCCGACTACGTACTCATGGGTTACGGCACCGGCGCCATCATGGCGGTACCGGGCCAAGACGAGCGTGATTGGGAGTTCGCCGAAGCGTTCGACCTCAACATCATTCGCACGGTCCAGCCATCCGCCGATTTCGACCTCGACACCGGCAAGGCCTACACCGGCGACGGGCCGGCCATCAACAGCGGCTTCCTCGACGGCATGGTTGTCGACGAAGCCAAATCCGCGATGATCGAACACCTCGAAGAAATCGAGGCTGGTGAGGGTACGGTCACCACCAAGCTCCGTGACTGGTTGTTTGCACGCCAGCGATATTGGGGTGAACCGATCCCGGTCGTCTTCGATGACGACGGCAATCCAATCTCGCTCCCCGATGAAGACCTTCCGGTCAATCTTCCCGAACTCATCGATTGGGCTCCCCGTCAACTCGATGAAGACTCCGAACCAGAGCCGCCACTCGGTCGCGCCGAAGAATGGCGCAACGTCGATGTCGACTTCGGTGACGGCACCAAGACCTACGCCCGTGATCTCAACGTCATGCCCCAGTGGGCGGGATCGTGCTGGTACTACCTGCGCTACATCGACCCGGTGAGCGAGGACACCATCGCCGACACCACGTCGGAGAAGTATTGGATGGGTGGCGACAACCCGAGCGAGGGTGGCGTCGACCTCTACGTCGGTGGCGTTGAACACGCTGTCCTACACCTGCTCTACTCACGCTTTTGGCACAAGGTGCTCTTCGATCTGGGTGTGGTCAGCACACCCGAACCGTTCAAGCGGCTCATCAACCAGGGCTACATCCAGGCCTACGCATTCAAAGACGACCGCGGCATCTACGTAGACGCAGCCGACGTGGTTGAAGCCGGCGATGACTACACCTTCGAGGGTCAGCCGGTGACCCGCGAGTACGGCAAGATGGGCAAGAGCCTCAAGAACGCCGTCACTCCCGATGACATGTATCGCGACTACGGCGCGGACACCTTGCGCCTCTACGAAATGTTCATGGGCCCCATCGACCAAGACCGGCCGTGGGAAACCAAGTCGGTCATCGGTTCCCTGCGTCTGCTCCAGCGCATCTGGCGCAACTTCGTCGACGAAGAATCGGGCGAAATCACCGTCGCCGACATCGATGTCCCGGATTCCCTGAACAAGGCGCTGCACCGAACCATCGACGCGGTCCGCAGCGACATGGACGCGCTCAGCTTCAATACGTCGATCGCCCGCATCACCGAACTCAACAACGAACTCACCAAGCACGAGGGCCCCACCCCCACTGCTGTTGCCGACGCGATGGTGCGCATGATCGCACCGCTCGTTCCGCACTTCGCCGAAGAGTTGTGGCGGCGCATGGGCAACGAGACCTCGGTGGTCTACGCCGACTTCCCCACCGCCGACGAGTCACAGCTGGTCGACGACGAGATCGAGATCCCGATTCAGATCAAAGGCAAGGTCAAGAGCCGCATCATGATCCCCGCAGACGCAGATGCCGCAGCAATGGAAGCCGCAGCCCTAGCCGACCCCAAGATCGTCGAGCTACTAGGCGACGCAGAAATCCGCAAAGTAATCGCCATCCCCGGAAAATTGGTCAACATCGTCGCGTAGCTGACGCAAAGCGAGGGGCTCCGCCGAAAATCGCGGCGGAGCCGCTCGGCGGTTGCGGCTACGAGTCCACGACCACGAACATGATGTCGGCGCTGCAGGCTACGTCGCCGTCGAGTAGGACGCGGCCGGTGCCCTTTCCCGAACGGGCGGAGAGCTTGTGGATCTCGGCTTCCACGTGCACGGTGTCCCCAGGACCGACCTGCTTTCGAAAGCGTGCCTTGTCGAGTCCACCGAAGAGGGGCAGCTTGCCGGCATAGCGCTCCGGGTCGGTCAGCACGGTGTACGCGCCCATCTGGGCGATCGCCTCACACATCAACACACCCGGCAAGGTCGGGCGGCCGGGGAAATGCCCGGGGAACCAGAACTCATCGCCGGTCAGCGCCCATGTGGCCTTGCCGTACTCGCAGGGCTTGAGGTCGAGGATCTCGTCCAAAAACAAGAAAGGCGCGCGATGCGGAAGGACCTCGGAGGGCTCAGGAAACGTCATTGTTAAAGCCTTGCACCTCGGAGCAGACAACCCCAAGCGGCACCGCGAAAAAGAAATGCAATCAAAACGAACGACAGGAGCGGCGTTGTGCCGCTCCTGCCATTCGATTTTCGGTTTGTTTACCGGATTGGGCTATTGGCCCTTGCCCGCAGCCTTCAGCTTGGATCCAGCCTGGATCTTCACCGCAGTGCCAGCTGGGATGAGGCGAGCCTCACCGGTGCGTGGGTTGCGACCCATGCGCTCCTTGGTGTCTTTCCGGGTGAACTTGATGTAGCCCGGGATGTTGATCTCGCCACCCTTTCTTACTTCGCTGGCAACGATCTCCATCATTGCGTCCACGCAAGAACCTGCATCAGCTTGCGTGACGCCTGCTTTCGACGCCATTTCTGAGATGAGCTCACTCTTGTTCATTTTCGGGTACCTCCTCGGCTCGCCTCCGTGACGAGCCATGTGCGAATTACATGATTCCGTCACATTATCTCAACATTGACGACAAAGTGGGTGATAATCGCCAAAAATTGCTGGAATCTCAATGCTGTAGCTTTGCCGGACCTTTCGGGCGACAAATTACAAGGTCAATTTTGGCTACCGGTTGTGGAGCTACCAGGACTGACAAGTCGATGAATTCCCGCTCGGAATATCTGCTACTTCATGGCCTGAGGTAGTGTGACCGTTCATGTCTGACAGCACCGCCACTCAACCGGTCGGTCAAGATGCGCGCTTCCAGGAGTACGTGGTCCCGGAGATCGACGTCATGTACCGAGTCGCCTATTCGATTACGAGAAACAAGGCCGATGCCGAAGACTTAGTGCAAGACACCATGATGCGCGCGTACCGCGCTATCGAGCGTTTCGATGGAAAATACCCGCGTGCGTGGCTACTGACCATCATGAGAAACGCCCAAGTGAACAGGGTTCGCCGCAAGCGTCCTGAGCTCATGCATGACCCCGACGAAACAATGGGCCGGGTCGCCGACGAGTCAGCCGAAGGCGCTGATGCTGAGTCTCAGCTCATGGATAAAGAGTTCGAAGCCCCGATCGAGTCCGCACTCGCTGCACTTCCAGAGAAGTTCCTGAGTGTTGTGGAACTGGTCGATCTCAATCAACTGTCGTATCAAGAAGCCGCTGATGCGTTGGGAATTCCTGTCGGAACGGTGATGTCAAGATTGCATCGAGCTCGGCGGAATATTCGCACCCACCTTGAGGCTTTCGAAGACGAGGTTTAAACATGGTAAAGAAATTGAATTGCCGCGAGGTCGGACTTCGCCTGCAGAGCTACCTCGATGGTGAGCTCGATGATGCACGAGTAGAGCAGATTCGTGCTCATCTCGATGACTGCGTCGCCTGCGGTCTCGAAGCCGATGCGTTCGTCAAGATCAAGAAGGACCTGACGGCGCAAGCGGTTCCCGCCGATAGCGATGCGCTCGCTCGGCTTCGAGAGTTCAGTTCACAGATCGCTGCGAACGCCGCTTCGGAGTAATCGCTTAGCGGCGAGCTGGTCTCGCCGTTACGCCAGCAACCGGTTGAAAGAAGGCCCCTGCGGCCTGTTGCACTGCCGTTGCGTAAGTCGGATACGGCACGGTCACCTGTGCCAAGCGCCCGACGAACATGCCCAGCCGGACAGCCATCGTGGGTGCGTGAATCATTTCGCCCGCTCGATCGGCGACGATCGTCGCGCCGACGAGCTTTCCACCAGCGACTCCCCGCGTGAGGCGCCTTGGAGCGCTGATGAGTTTGACGAACCCGTCGGTTCGTCCGTCGGTGATTGCACGGTCCACCAGCGACAGCGGGAACTCCACCACCTTCGATCCAGTTGGCGCCTCGCGCTCGAGGACACCGACGCGCGCTACCTCGGGTCTCGTGAATGTGGTCCAGGGGGTAGTAGAGGGGTCGTACTTCCAGCGGGTTCCCTTACCCAGTGCATGCGACAC
>CAZTDG010000075.1:0-10195 GCA_964612655.1 uncultured Acidimicrobiales bacterium
TTTCTGGGTCGAGGGTGCCAAACCCTTCATCAAGAAACATCGATTCGATTCGAGGAGCGCCATCGGTTGCGAGTTCGGCGACGTTCTCGCTCAAGGCCAACGCCAGTGCCAACGATGCCAGGAACGTCTCGCCGCCAGAAAGTGTTCGAGCGCTGCGGACCTCATCAGCGTTGCGGTGGTCACGGATAGAGAAATCGGCCCCGTCGGTGACCAGTGAGTATGCGCCGCCGGAGAGTTCAAGAAGCCGATCCGTAGCCCGCTCGGCCAAGGTATGCATTACCTCGGTCATTAACCAACGCTCAAAGCCCGCGGCTCCGAGGAGTCGCCCAAGTTCGCTGGCGACGCTGGCGTCGCGGTTCAAGTCGTCGATTCGAGCTTGGGTTCCCGCCTGAGCTTCGTGTTCAGCACGAAGCGAGGCGAGCTCCGCTTGAGCGGTACCGCGCGCTCCCGCAAGCCATGTCATTGGCTCATCGGTCGCCGTTTCGAGGGCATCGTCTTCGAGCGATGATCGAAGCAGGTCCGCAACGGCTTTCTCGCTCGCGCGGTGCGCTTTGGTGGCCGCTTTGGTTTGGGAGGCCAAGGATTTGGCGCTCGCGGCGATCGAGGTGGCCTCTTCCTTGGCCCACGAAACAAGGGCATTCCAGTCTTCAGTGATCGAGGCTTCGCCCGGGGTAGGCGGTCCTAAGTCGACCACTGCGTCGCGCTGGTTCGTAAAGGCGCGACGTAGCTCGCCCATCTGGCCATCGAGTTCGGCGAGCGAACCCTCGATGCCCTGCAACTTCTCGAGGGCCTTGGCGCCCGCGGTTTCGGCCTTGGTCATCGCCTTGCCGCGCGAGAGCGCCTCTTTGAGCAGAAGCTGTGTCTCCGCAGCATCGACGTGCCCGTCGAGTTCCGTTGCGATTTGTTCGGATCGTTCCTCGACGTGGCTTCGTTCCAGCTCAGCTCGGTCGTGGTCGCGTTCTGCCTCCCGATGATCTTGCCTCGCAGAGGTAATGGCTGCCTGTGCCTCGTCGAAACGACGTTGTACCTGCGTGAGGTCACCAGCGTGTTCATGGCTTGGGATGGCTTCCACGACCTGCTGGCACAACGGACACGGCTCGCCGGTTACCAGAAGGTCGATGTAGCCGACTGCTCCAGCGGTGCGGCGTTCTGATGCCAGCGCCTCCTCGGCATCCTGGCCTGCCTTCAACGCGGACTCCACAAGTGACGCTGTGGCGGCGACCGCCTTGGTTGTGGCAGCTTCGGTCTTGACCACCGCTTTGTGTTCTCGTTCGAGCGTCTTGCGTTCGTCGTGGAGGTTGCGACGCCGTTCGAGTTCGGCAATGGAATCAACTTCATCCCTCGCGTCTCTCGCTTCCTGAAGCGACTGAGCCGCCGCTTCAGCGGCCTCCCGAGCCGTTCCTCGGTCGGCTTCCAACTTGGCGATCCGCTGGCCGATCTTGGCTAAACCTGTTGGAGTCTTTACCGCCCGCAATAGCGACACGTTGGCCTTGGCTGACTCCTCAGCTGCGGTGGTTGCCTCCACCTCAACGGCGGTTCGGCTTCGTTCGTCGACGGCTGCCCGCAGGTCGACTTCAAGTCCGTCCAGCCAATCGAGGTGCTGCTGGGCGTTGCTCAGGTCATCATCGGTCACCACGTCGCGGGTGCCGAGTTGCTCGACGAGGGCGGCGCTCTTTGATGCGCAATCGCGGGCTCGCTCCCGAGCTCGTGATCCCATCGTGCGGAATCGCTCCATCGCGAGCAGTCGTCGGAGCAGCGCCTGACGCGCTTCAGCGTTCTCGGTGAGGAACCGAGCGAACTCACCCTGGGGCAAGACCACCGTCTTGGTGAACTGGTCGAAGTCGAGACCGAGCAGATCTTCGATCGCCGCGTCGAGCTCCCGGGCGTTGCCCGCAAGGATCTCATCACCGTGTTCGAGCCGCGCCTCCTTCGTCGACGCGCCCTTGGCAGTCTTGCGTACGACGCGCGTTGCCGTGTACTGCTCGCCCCCGATCGTGAAGTCGAGACGGATACGAGCCTCGTTCGCGAGCTGATTGATGACCGGCGCCACCAGGTTGGCGGACTTGTACCGAGCGACCGACCCGTAGAGGGCAAAGGCGATGCCGTCGACAATCGTCGATTTTCCTGCGCCCGTGGGTCCGACAAGCGCGAAGAGGTCGAGTCCCTCGAAATCGATTTCGGTCTGCTCACGAAAGGCGCCGAACCCGCGCATTTCCAATCGAAGCGGACGCATTAACCCCGCACCTCGTCGTCTTCGAGCAGCTCGACGAACATGTTGGTCAGCCGTTCGTCATCGACGCCGAGTTCTTCTAGGTACTCGCCGAATGCGATGAGCGGATCCCGGCCTAAGCGTCGTTCTTGCACGACTGGGGCAGCGTCGCTTTGGTGAATAACTTCGACGTCAACAACGCCGTCACCGAGTAGCGCACGCACGTCGTCGGCGAGGTCGGGGCGTCGCGGTTCATCGACTCGAACCCGTAGCCAGTGGCCCTCGACGTCGTCTCGTTCCTCTCGTAGGGCGGCGAGAGTTCCAGAGATGGTCCGGAGCCCGCGTCCCGAGCTCAGCGGTGCCTTCGTGACCTTCGCCGGTGCCCCAGGCTCAAGGTCGACGACGTTGACCTGTTTGGCCTGACGTTGCTCCCCAAAGTCGAGTTGAAGCGGCGAGCCGCAGTAGTGAATCGGTGTACCGCCGGGGATCTTTTGTGGACGGTGCAGATGTCCGAGGGCTACATAGGAGGCCGTAGCCGGAAAGGCTTGTGCGGTCAGGCCGTACTCATCCACGAGATGGGCGGCACGTTCACCGCCACCGGCGGTTCCTCCGAAGACGAATCCATGAGCGACGACGATGTTTACCGAGTCGCTGTCGAAGCCAGCGGTGAGGTGTTCGATGAGGATGCGCAAGCGGTCGGCGTAGGCGTTCGCGTGTTCGAACGCGGCACCCTCCATCAGGGCGGCGGCGCGGATAATCCCTCGCTGCGAAACGAAAGGAAGCAGCGCCAGGTTGAGGGTTTCGGTCCCGATGGTGATGCGCCGAAACCCGCCAGCGTCGGGCGCGGCCGCATCGGTGAGCACCGTGACGTTGCCTAGGGCGAGTAGGGGAGCGACCGCGTTTAGGCGGCGCGGATTGTCGTGGTTTCCGGCGATTACCACGACTTCTTGAGCCTGCTCGGAGAGTTGCAACAGTGTCTCGTAGACCAGAGCTTCGCTCTCCGGCGTTGGGGCTGCGCTTTCGAAGAGGTCGCCGGCGATGATGACGACGTCAACGTCGCGGGTATCGGCTATCGAGACGATCTCGCCTAAGACAGCAACGTGCTCATCGTGACGTGAGCGGCCACGAATCGTTTTGCCGACGTGCCAGTCAGAGGTATGCAACAAGCGCATGTCCCTGACGCTATCGACTTATGGGCTACCGGTGGATGCCCTTTGGGTCGGGGCCGTATTGGTTTGGTCCCCGGTCGCCATCGATGGCAAGCAAGATCATCAAGATGAGTCCCCCGATGTAGGGAATGAAGGAAACGAAGTACCACTTTCCAGAACGGCCAGTGTCGTGAAGACGTCGGGATGCAGCGCCCAGACTCGGAACGAGTAGGCCTAAACCGACGACCGCGAGGAGAAGGATCGGTAGCACGATGAGAGAAGACTCGCCGTCTGTTGCTCCGCTAATGGCGAGCAGGAGCGCAATCGGTATCGCAAAGAGTCCCCACTGAACCGCTGTGAACCACCAGTACTCCGCACGCGTTGCTCGCCCGTCGAAGCTTGAGTACTTCTCTTTGACCACATACATGAACCATTCCCACGGGTTGCGCTCAACGGGTTCTACCGGCGCCCACTGATGTCCGACCGGTTGGGGTGGTGGGCCAGGGAATCCGGTTGTTGGTGCGGCCGTGGCTGCGGGGATCGGCTGGATCGGTTGCGGTCCGGTCGCCCAGGTGGCGCCGTCCCAATATCGGTGGGTACCGGGTGGATCGCCCTGAGCCGAATACCAACCGGGTGCTGCCGTCGAACTATCTGAATGCATGTCTCGCCTTTTGTTGCCGCTTGAGACAATTTATCGGCGGTTGTGCCGGTCGGGTTGAGCAGTATCGACCTGTGTGGTCGTGGGGATTCCAGCTTCTACTCAAGTGGCGGTCGGCGAGTTCCGAATCTACGAATGGGCAGCGGTAGGTTTTCGTAACAATCACATCTTTGAATGTTGCGAAAAGGTGACGGAAAGATTACACCACCTTTGGTTGTAATGCTGTACAGGTCCTTAACATTGCGCTGAATGTGACGAATCGCCCTAAAGCGGGTTCCCGGGGATGTCGACCTCTGGGGCATGGTTTGGAGAAAGTCTCTACCCCGCTCTGAGAAGCATGTTCGTGTGTTCGCTCTGAGCTTGCTGGGCTTGGTCATCGTCACCTTGTTCGCGCTTCAGGCGACCTCCAAAACCAGTGTTGTCGCCGACATGATGGCCGGCCGATTTCTGGGAGAGCCAGCACCGGAGCCGAACGGCCGGACCCTAGGTGAGCCGACCGGTGATGACGGAACGATCTTGTTCGCGGCGCCACCCACTACCTTCTCGTCGGGCAACCCCGCAGGAACGGCCTCGACGGCTGCCGATGACTTGGGCCTGACGCCCGGGTCATCTACCCCGTCGACATCGGGTGTGCCATCGCCGAGTAGTTCGGTCGCAACTCGCAATGGCTCGAGTTCTACCGAGGCTCCCGACGTTGATCGCGCGACCGCGACCGTAGAACGGCTCGGACGCATTACCGCGCCGAACGTCTCGTCACGAGTGCCGAGCTCGGTTACCGGATCGTCCTCGGCATCATCCTCATCCTCATCCAGTACGACCGACGCCTCGGACTCGGGAAGATCGGCTACCACGACGACCCGGCCACCATCTACCGAGGCCCCACCAACGACCAGTCGGGCACAGAACACGACGACTCGAGTCATCGAAGCGACCAGAACGACCGAGCGCCAGACCACAACAACAACCCAACCGCCACGTCGAACGACGACAACGCAACGACCGCAGACCACCACTACCGCCGCCCCGCGACCCGCTCCGGCACAAAATGCGGTCTTGAGCGCGTCGGTCGATGGCATCAGCCCATTCGGGTTCGGGCAATCCCGAGACGCGGTTACTCGAGCCTTCTCCAGCGAGTTCGGTTCATTGGCGTACGCAGGCAATACGAACTGGGATGACTTTGCCGTCGTCCGCGACAGCAGCGGCTCCTACATTCGCACCCGTTCAAACGTCGGCAACAACTCCCAGAAGCAGTTCAGCGTGCCGGTCGCACCAGCGCAGGAGTCCTATCTCGTCTATAGCTTCTTCCTCGAGCCTGGCTTCGATGCCGGGGACGGAAACCGCAGTGATGGCCAACCGGTATGGGGTACGGGAATTAAGCTCCCCGGCCTGGCCCTTGGCAACCCTTCACAGAACACCGGCGGAAACCACAATGCCGGCGGATTCACCGGCCGGTTGATGATCCGCGGAACCCTCGACTCGCCCGGGTCGGTCGCTCAACCACGAGACGGCCTGTCCCTCGCTGCCTATGTCTATGGTCAGCAGTATCAGAATCAGAACATCAACCATGGATTCGGACGGGACTTCTATTTCCTCAACGGCCATGGCGCTACCGCCTTCGAAGGGATCCGCGATGGTGGAAGCCAAGGCGCAGGCGATCCTCGAATCTGGGACCTCCGTGAAGGTCAATGGGTAACCGTTGTTCTCGGCTACCGGGTAGATGGTGACAACGGCTGGTTCAAGGCGTGGACCAAGACCGGTAACGGCCCGCTTCGAGAGAACTTGTTCGTCCGAAACCTGAACTGGACCGGCGACGGCCGCGCCGCAGGCCCAGATCAGATCCTGTTCCAAAACTTCTGGGGCGGTTCGGGCTCGGTGTGGTATCCGGACTCCACCTCATACATACGCTTCAAGGACTTTGGGGTCTTCCACTCGCAATCTGCCGCACTCTCCTTCGCCCGCTAGGTAGGCTCTCGCCCGGTACGACACCGGAGGGAATTGCAATGGCTGAATGGAACACGCTCGCCAAGAGCCGTCAAGACTTTGCCGACATGCTCGAGGGGCTATCCGACGAGCAGCTGAACGCCCAGTCGTTATGCGACGAGTGGCGAATGGTCGATGTCGGCGGCCACCTGGTCAGCATGCTCGAGACCTCACCGATGGCACTCGTGAAAGGGATGACGAAGAACCGCAACGACCCAGACGCGTGGTTCGCCTCAATGGCGATCGAGTTTGGTGACAAGGGCGCACCATTTCTCATCGGAAGTTTGCGCGAGCACGCGTGGAAGAAGCTGCGCCCATTCTCCGAGGCTTCACTGGTTGCTGATGCGGCAGTGCACACACTCGACGTTCGTCGGCCGCTCGGGTTGTCCGAACCGCTCGACCCAGAGGTACTGGCGATGGCACTCGAATTCAGCGTGGGTGAACTCGCGAAGAAGAACGATAATGCCGTTCGATTCGTAGCCAACGACTTGGACTGGTCTGCGGGGACAGGCCCCGAAGTACACGGGACCGCAGAGTCTCTGCTCATGGCGTTGAACGACCGTGACATGTCGGCCGAACTTGAAGGCGAGGGCGTCGAGTTGCTCGGCTAGCCGCCGAGCGATCTGCCTAGAGCCTCGTGTTAGAGGCCGTCGAAGGGGTCGCCGCCAACATCGTCGTCTGGCGTCGAGCCGGAGCGGGCTGCTTCGGCCGAACGGGTGGCCCAGGCGGGGAACGGAAACTCGACGAGTAGCGGGATCGGTAGCCGAGGCTGGCTCACATACATCGTGCCCGGCTTGAGAATCGTCGCTCGTTGGCGTTGCACGCCGGGCAAGAACCCGTACTGGTCGCGTCCTGCTTCGGCGGTGTCGAGGCGGCCGACTACCCGAATCGCTGAGTTGGCGACCACACGACGTTCCACTTCGCTGGCTGTCTGCTGAGCTCCGATAAGGATGATGCCGAGCGAACGGCCGCGCTCGGCCACGTCGAGGAGGATCTCCTTGATCGGACTTGAGGAGTCTCTGGGCGCGTACTTGTTGAGCTCGTCGAGCACGATGAACTGCAGTGGCTTTGCTACGCCGGATGCTTCCTTGGCATCGAAGGCCTGGCGTAGAACCACACCGACGACGAAGCGTTTGGCCCGGTCATGGAGTTGATGAATGTCGACGACGGTGAGCTGGTTCCGGTCGAGATCGAGCGCGTAGTCCGGAGCGTCGGCGATGTCGGCTCGAATCAGATGCTCAAGATGTCGGACGGAGGAGTTCAGGCGACGCACAAACGCGTTGATGCTGCCGCCGCTTACGGCGCGCCCGGTCCATCGCTGGTCGGCGACGTCGTTCGGGTCGTCGGGCAGCAACTTCGCTTCGATGACATCCACCAGTTGGCGGAAGGTTCGCACGGTCGTGCCATCGATCCGGACCGCACCGTCCGGCGATGGCTCACCACGGGCGGCGGCGAGCAATTGAGCAGTTACCGCTTGGACGACGATCGTGTACTGCTGGCGTTCGTCCTCTGCGTCGGCGAAGAGAAACGGGAGCAGCGCTGAGCGACAAAACGTGTCGAGTGTCCAAAAGAACGGCGACACCCCGACCGTGCGGGCGCCGGTTGCCGGCGTGGCGTTCGGATCCCCGCGTCGAGGCGGAGCGACGATACCGACGCTGCGGAACGGCGACGGCTCCAGGCCCAAATGTGCATAACGGTCGCGTTGGTCGGGGGTGAGATGTGAGTTGTGCGAATCCAAGAAGAGCAGGTCTTCGCCCTTGACGTTGAAGATCACACCCTTGGTGTTGGCCGCCTCGGGGCCGAGCACGCCCGAGTTAAACAGCGAGTAGAGCAAGAAGGTGGCGTAGCTGGTCTTGGTGGCCACACCGGAAATGCCGCTGATGTTGATGTGGGCGCCCTTCGTGCCGTCGATGAAGTCGAGGTCCAAGAAGATTGGCTCGTTCTCGCGGCTCAAGCCTGCAGGCAAGCGGCGTTCGACGTTGTCGAAGTCCAGCGCGGCGTCACGTTCGTCGTCGGCCGCGATCCGAACGGCAGTCCCGGGAACCGGAGGCACGAACACTTCGGGCACGACACGGGTGACTTGTACCAGCGCGGCCTCAGCAACTTCGGCAGGTAGCACGCCGTCGGCGATCAAGAACACGTCGCTGTCGAAGGTGGCGCCCTCATGGCGGGCCCGAACCTGGTTGACGATGCCGTAGATCGAGATCATCTCGCCGGTCGGCAGCACTCGATCGAGTGCGACCACATCGTCGAGTTGCAGGACGGAACCTTCGGCGACGGCAACCCAAAACTCGAGGGGCGTCGCATCGTCGGTTCCCAGTACTCTCCCGATCACGGGACCGAGGTTACTGGCGGCTAGCTGTTTGCCAGAGCTTGGGCGGTTCGGGCGTCGACCGTATCGATGGCTGGGGCCTCAGCAATGGGGTGTCCCATGATCGACTCGGTGATTTCTATCGCCGCGAGATAACTACCGGATGGGGACGGGTGGGTGCCGTCAGGATCGTAGAGCGGGGTACCGGCGGTTTCGCGTGCCCGGCTCCAGGTCTCGCCTACGCGGGCGATGGTGCCACCGTTGCGTTGAGCGATCGCGTCGTAGGTGTTGACAATCGCCGCCTGCATGGATTCATAACTCGAGTGGCCCTCGGACGGAAACCCGTTGACGTGTCCCCACGTCTGGAACCAAATCACCCGCACGCCTGAATTGTCGGCGATCGTATCGAGCGACTCTGCGGCCGGAAGGGTGTTCTCCTGGGCGAACGCGAGTACCGAAGGAGCGACCGACTGTTCTTGGAAGATGACCGTGTCGAAATCGCCTGATTGGATCGCCGCGACTACCTCGGGGTTAGCGCGGTGTTCGTGAAGGAAGGTTCCTCCGGGGGCGATCATTGTTGTGTCGATAGAAACGCCATTCGCGTCACCGATGGTCTCGACGATGCCGGGAAGGTCGTTGGAGTGGGTGTAGCTGTTGCCGATGAACAACACATTGTGGTCCGCTTCGCCCCCACATCCTGCAAAAGCAACCGCAGCCATCACCAAGAAGAGAGTCCGCCTCATGGCCTCTCTATCGGATCCTGCGTTGGTGACCTGAAGTTCGGATGCTCAACGTTCACCGCGCTACGACATGCCCCGAGTCCCAGGCTTCGGAAACTACAGTTTCGGAGGTGAGCTACGACACCCTTCCCGATGAGATCGATCTCGATGCTCCACGACACGAAAAGCCCGTCTATCCGCCGGTAGCGGCGAAGATGGGCGTGGTCGTAGAACATCGAGGATCCGGTCGTGTGGGCGCGATCTTGTCGTTCAAGCCTCAGCAGGTAGTCATTCGCGATCGACATGGTCGTGATCACACGCTCGTTCCGCGTCCGGGCGCGTTCATGATCGATGGCAAACCAATCACGCTGCGCCAGCCGACAGTTCACGAGACACCCGCCGAGCCTTCCTTTACCGCTTCGGGTTCGGTCGACCTCGGTGCGACCCCAGCTCGCATGGCTCGAGCGAGTCGGATCTGGGTGGAAGGGATCCATGACGCGGAGCTCATCGAGAAGGTGTGGGGGGACGACCTACGGGTCGAGGGAGTTGTCGTCGAACAACTCGAGGGTGCTGATGATCTGGCAGATCGGGTGGCACGCTTCCAGGCACGCCCCGGCCGACGGCTTGCCGTCCTGCTCGACCACCTCGTCGAGGGCAGCAAGGAGACTCGGATCGCGTCGGCGATTTCGCACCCCGACGTGCTCGTCGTTGGTCACCCCTACGTCGACGTGTGGCAGACGATCCGGCCTGAGGTAGCGGGCATCGAGCACTGGCCCGAAATTCCGATGGGCCAGGACTGGAAACTCGGAGTGATGAAGCACTTCGGCGCGACCGGAGAGCCGGGCATCTTCTGGAAAAAGCTGTTGGGCCGAGTCTCGACCTTCAAAGATCTCGAGATCCCTATGGTCGGCGCCGTCGAGCAGATGATCGACTTCGTCACCAGCGACTCCTAAAGCCTCGAGGGCTCCCGCCGAACACAGCGGTAAGAACTATGCGAGAAAGGTCACAGAGCGACAACGTGATCGCTCAGGGTGGCACACTAAAGGACGTGACTGTGTCTGGAAATGTAATGCACCGCGCCTTTCGACGCTCTTGGGTGACAGCGGGTGCGCTAGCGATCGGGCTCGCCGCGTGCGGTGGGGGCGGCGACGCTGCCTCGGCAGGCGCTGC
>CAZTDG010000075.1:10295-12978 GCA_964612655.1 uncultured Acidimicrobiales bacterium
CGCTGCCTCGGCAGGCGCTGCGCCAGCCGAAGCCGTTCAGGTGAGCGCTGCTGAAGCTGCGGCAGCGGAAAACTTGCCTCTACTCCAGCCAGCCGAGCAAGTGGTCGACTTTGAGGTGCTCAGCGTATCCGACGGCTCAATCTCGACATTGCGAGAGGAAGTGGCCGGCGATCGACCGGTGCTTCTCTGGTTCTTCTCTCCGCATTGACCGACCTGTCGGGCTGAAGCCGACGAAGTTGCGCAGTTTGCGCAAGAACACGGAGACACCGTCCAGGTAATCGGACTTGGAACCCAAGACGATTTCCCGTTCGCACGCGAGTTCCGCGAAAGCGGGGGACTCGAAGATGTGACGTTGTTGTGGGATCCCTCGTTTGCCACATGGCAAGCATTGGGAGTGCAGGCCAATTCACAGATGATGGTCGTCACCCCAGACCTCGCACAGGGTTCGAGCCTGATCTTCGGCTTCACCGAAGATCAGCAACAAACGGTCCTCGATTTCGTCGCTGACATGTAGCGCTTCGCTACTGCATTTGGGTGAAGCGACCGCCGTCGATCGGTAGTGACACTCCGGTGATGTAGTTGGCCTGCTCCGAGCACAAGAAGGCCACGGCTTTCCCGAAGTCATCTGGGTCGCCCAGTTGGCCCATGGGTTGTGATGCCGCGAGCTCCTCGACACCGTCGTCGCCGTAAATATCGGAAAGTCGTGGTGTCAGGTGCAGCCCTGGTTGGGCGGTGTTGATGGTGATGCCATCGCCGACCACCTCTAAGGCCGTCGTCTTGAGAAACGACGTCAAGCCAGACCGAGCCGTGTTCGACAAGATCAGGTTCGGGATGGGCGTATGAACCGATGTTGAGGTGATCGCGACGATGCGGCCCCATGCCTGTGCTTGCATGCCAGGAACGACAGCCTTGGCCATGGTCGCCATCGCGATCAGGTTCATCTCAAGTGCCGCATCATAGGCATCGATGTCGGTCTCGCTGAAGTTGCCCGGCGGTGGGCCTCCGCCGTTCGTGACGAGAATGTCGATCCCTCCGAGCGCGTCGGTCGCGGCGTCGATGAACGCACTGGCACCCTGACGGGTGGAAATGTCGGCAACGACCGGCACTGCATTCGGCACCTTCTCCGCTGCCGCGTTCACTCGCTCCTCGGTTCGGCCGTTGACCACGACCGTGCAGCCCGCTTCGCCGAGCGCCATCGCGGTAGCCAGCCCAAGTCCAGATGTTGATGCGGCAACAACCGCCCGTTTTCCGTCAATCCCAAGATCCATGCGCCAAAGCTAGTCGGACCAGCGCCGCAAAGCGGAAACAAAAAGCCGGGAACTCGTTGGCCCTTGTGTGCGTAGAAGCTCTAGGTGGAACCGCAGAGGAGCCGAAATGACAGACACCGAAACCACAGAGGACAACGAGACCGAGAAGCGGCCGCACCCCGCCCGCGGGAGCGAGTTTGGTCTGGGGGTGACCCTGCTGGCGATCGTTGGATTGCTCACGATCGTCATCGGTGGATCGGTGCTGATCCAAAACGGACTCGCAGATGACGACGAACCACGAGATCGAATTATCCGCATCATCGAGCCAGCACCGGACGAGCCAGAACGCGTTTGCTACGAGGAAGTCGTGCCCCGCGGTGGTGGCCTATTTGGCGATCTCGAAGCTGACGATGACTTCGACGCAGAAGCCGGTTTCGCTGACGCCAGAGGAAATCGCGTCGTCATCGTCTGCGAGGACTGGTAGACGAACACTGTCTACGCTGGAGTGATGACACCTCGAGCGCTGTATATCCCGCACGGCGGCGGGCCCTTGCCCCTCATTGGAGACCCCGGACACGACGACCTGGTCGCCTACCTGAAGACCATCGAGGCTGAGATTGGTCGGCCGAAGGCGATCGTGGTCGTCAGTGCACATTGGGAAGCTCCACGGCCGACCATTACCGCGGCGGCGCAGCCCGATCTGTACTTCGATTACTACGGCTTCCCGCCAGAGACCTACGAACTGAGCTATCCCGCACCGGGGTCGTTGGCTCTCGCCGAGAAGATCCACGGGATACTCGATGCCGCGGGCCTTGAACCGGAACTCGATCACGAGCGCGGTTTCGATCACGGCATGTTCGTTCCGTTGATGTTGATGTATCCGGAAGCGACCACCCCCGTGGTGCAGGTTTCGTTGATCGATGGCCTCGATGCCGAAGCGCATGTGGCTTTGGGGGAGGCGTTGCGGCCGATCACCGACGATGGTGACGTTCTGGTGCTCGGATCGGGAATGAGCTTTCACAACATGGCGGGCTTCGGTAACGATGAGCGCGACGAACAGAACCTTGCGTTCGACGAATGGCTGGAAACCGTATGCACCTCGTCCACGGACGAAGCGACCCGCCGAGCCGAGCTCGTCGGCTGGGAGTCGGCACCTGCAGCGCGATACAACCATCCCCGCGAGGAACATTTGGTGCCGTTGCACGTCTGCTACGGCATCGGCGGTGGCCAGGCGTCCCGGCGCTTCACCGGAAAGGTTCTCGGCAAGCTGACCGCAGCCTATGACTGGAGCTAGTCGGTACTAGCGAGCACCTTGGCAATACCCGGCCAGATCAGGTCGACCATGTAGCCGTAGCCCTTGGGCCCTGGATGCCAGTTGTCGGCGGCAAGGCCGTCTTTGGAAGGCCACGCCCACGGCCAGAAGAGCTGGAAGTTCT
>CAZTDG010000076.1:0-12950 GCA_964612655.1 uncultured Acidimicrobiales bacterium
ACGCCGTGCATCTCGAAGCTAGCGATCTCACCACACACGGCGTGATCGTGGGCATGACCGGGTCGGGCAAAACTGGCCTGTCGGTGATCATGTTGGAAGAAGCGCTCATGCAGGGCATTCCGACGATCATCATCGACCCCAAGGGCGACATGGGCAACCTGTTGCTCACCTTCCCTGAGCTCGACGGTCCGTCGTTTGAGCCGTGGGTTAACCCAGCGGACGCCGACCGTGACGGCATCTCCGTTGGCGAGCTTGCGGGCAACACCGCGGACATGTGGAAGAACGGGCTCGACGGTTGGGGCATCGGCGCTGAGCGGATCGCCGCCCTGCGCGAGAAGGCCGACTTCACGATCTACACCCCGGGGTCGAACTCGGGTATCGGGCTCGACATCATCGGCGATCTGTCCGCCCCCGACGGCGCCGATTCAGAAGCGCTGGCCGACGAGGTCGAAGGCCTCGTTTCGTCGCTGCTGGCCTTGATCGATATCGAAGCCGACCCGCTCACGAGCCGAGAGCACATTCTGTTGTCGAACCTCGTGCATCGAGCGTGGGAGAATGGCGAGGACCTTTCGCTTTCTACGCTGCTCGGTCAGATTCAGAACCCGCCGATTCGCAAGCTCGGCGTGCTCGAATTGGAGAGCTTCTATCCGACTAAGGACCGCACCGCGTTGGTCATGAAGCTCAACGGATTGTTGGCTTCGCCATCGTTCGGTTCGTGGATGGAGGGCGTGCCCCTCGACATCGATGCCATGTTGGGCCAGGGTCCGAAAGCATCGATCATCTCGATCGCACACCTGTCGGACTCCGAGCGTCAGTTCGTGGTCACGCTGGTGCTCTCGAAGATCGTCACCTGGATGCGTAAGCAGGCCGGAACGCCCGAGCTTCGTGCACTCATCTACATGGACGAGGTGTTTGGCTACGTACCGCCGACCGCAATGCCTCCGACGAAGAAGCCGATCCTCACGATCCTCAAGCAGGCTCGTGCCTTTGGCGTCGGGCTCGTGCTGGCAACCCAGAACCCTGTCGACATCGACTACAAGGCGATCTCCAATGCCGGTACGTGGATGGTCGGCCGCCTCCAGACGGAGCGTGACAAGGATCGCCTCCTCGAAGGCATGACCGCAGCGGGCGGTGGAGCGAACAAGAGCGAACTCTCCGACATCATCTCGGCACTCGATAAGCGCCAGTTCTTACTACACCAGACGCGGGCCTCGGCGCCGACAATGTTCGGCACCCGTTGGGCGATGAGCTACCTTCCCGGCCCGCTTACCCGCACCCAGATCGCCGATCTGATGGAGTCAGAGAAGACCGAACTCGCGAGCACCAGCGCGGCAACGAGCCCTTCCGAGGGAGCGAGGGACGAGCGACCGGGCGCCGCCTCCGGCGCAGCAGCGAATGCTGGAGCGAGGAACGAGCGGGAATTACAGGACGATGAATCTGATATTGCGCCTGAGGTTGCTGACGGAACGAGCGTGTTCTTCATCGATCCGGGCTCACCGTGGCTCGCCGATGTCGGTGGCGATCCGGACGGACGCCGATTGGTGGCTGGCGTTGCGGCACGAGTGAACTTGCTGTTCGACGACACCAAGGCCGACCTTCGCCATGAAGTCGAGTGGGAGGCGATTATCTCCCCTGTCGATGATGAAATCGATGTCGACGACGCCATCGAGGTGGACTTCGACGACCGTGATCTTCGCCGTGAGAAGGTCAGCGAGGACCAAATCTTCGTATTGCCCACCGCAAAGATCCACACCAAGACACTGTTCTCGAAGGCTCAGACACAGCTCAAGGACAAGCTCTATCGAGGCGAGGCCCTTGAGTTGTTCTACAACCCCGAGCTCAAAATGGCCTCACGCGTGGGCGAGTCGAAGGAAGACTTCACGCAACGATGCAACGACGAGGCCGGCGAGAAGGCCGACGAAGATGTCGCCAAGCTACGAAAGTCTCTCGAGACCAAGATGGACCGAGTACGAGCCGCCATGGAGAAGTCAGAGGACCGTATCCGCGAGCTCGAATCCGACGTCGATTCACGCGGCAAGGAACAGATTCTCGACATCGGCATGTCGGTTTTGGGTGGCGTGCTCGGTGGCCGCAGGTCAACCCGATCGATCCTCGGTGGGGCCCGTAGGGCCACGTCAAAGGGTCGGACGAAGGGCAACGCAGAAGAGCGGCTGAAGACAGCGGAGAACCGCCTCTCCGACAAGGCCGACGAGCTCGACGAACTCGAAACCGAACTCACCGACAGCTTGTGGGAAATCCAGTCCGATTGGGATGACAAGGCCAAAGAGATCGACACGATCGAGGTCCCGCTCGAGAAGACCGATATTTCGATCGATGAATTCGCGCTGATCTGGATTCCGACCCGCTGATTTTGGCCTAAAAGGACCGAAAGAATCGGTTAGGACCGGTCAGCAAATGCCGAAGATCTAGTACAAGCCATATTTGTGGCCACACAACCGGCTAACAGCGTCGCCGAAACTCGCCTAAGGTAAGAACCGAGAAGCCCGCGGACGCAGAACCCACGAAACTGAATGTCTACTCAAGAGTCCCCCAAATTGGAGACGCCCGAAAACCGGGTGGTTCTACATCCAAACTCAACCGTTTTCGGCAACAACGAAGATCGCCCTTCGCGGTTTAATGCCCGCAAGGCGGCACTCTTCGTCGCGGATTTGAATGCGGTTGCACTTGCTTTGCTGACCGCAAATCTCATCCACGGAGCGGTCAACCCGAACGATCCGGTCTCGGCGGCATCCTACTTCTGGTTCTTCTTGCTTACCTTCCCAGTGTGGCCATTGAGCTTCACTCGGAACTTCCTGTACCGCTCTCGCCACATCGCCCGCAGCGCCGACGAGGCGTCACGAGTTGTCAAAGCCATCTTCTACGGCTTCATGGGTGTTTTTGCGGTCTCCGTCTTCGCTCGGTTTGATCTCGCCCCAACACTTGTCGTTATCACGTTCATAACGATGATGATCATCGTCGGTATCGAGCGGGGTATCGCCCGATATCTCTTCAAGCGGGCCCGTACGCAAGGCGAGAACCTCCGCAACGTCATGATCGTGGGCAAGAACCAAGAGGGTGCCTTCGTCCGAGAGATGCTCGATGGAGACCTCTCCCACGGCTACAAGGTCCTCGGATACCTCGAGGATCAACTGCCTGGCGGACTTGAAGATGTGTCCGATCCAGTCAAAGCACTCGAAGCAATCAAATCGGCCAATGCTGGCGGTGTGATCATCGCAGCTACCGGTATCGATGTTGGGACGAGTAACCAACTCATCCGAACCTTGACCGAGAACGATGTACACGTCGAACTCTCGTCAACGCTCTGCGATATTGCATCTGACCGCTTGACGATCCGTCCGCTGGGTCGGTTCCCGATGGTGTACATCGAGCCTGTCGAACGCAACGGTTGGCGCAACTCCGCCAAGCAAATGTTCGATTACGTGCTCGGAGCAGGCCTTTTCTTGGCAACGCTTCCGATCCTGCTCGGTGCAATGATCGGTATCAAGGCCACGAGCCCTGGGCCGGTCTTCTTCAAGCAGGTACGCGTTGGCCGTGACGGTGAAGAGTTCGAGGTGTACAAGCTTCGCACCATGGTCACCGACGCTGAGGCTCAGCTCGAGAACGTTCGTCACCTCAACGAGGCCAAGGGACCGATCTTCAAGATCAAGGACGATCCCCGCATCACGAAGATCGGACGAATCCTTCGTAAGACCTCCATCGATGAGCTCCCGCAGTTCATCAACGTCCTGCGGGGCGAAATGAGCATCGTTGGCCCACGTCCCGCTCTTCCTACCGAGGTCGAGCAATGGCAGCCAGTGTTGCGTAATCGGTTGCGAGTGCAGCCGGGTATCACCGGCATGTGGCAGGTAGGTGGACGCCTCGATGGTGACGGCGATGGCGACGACTACGGCCAGCTCGATCTGTACTACGTCGACAACTGGACGCTGGTGACCGACCTCACCATCATCTTGCGCACCGTTCCCGCAGTCCTCCTCCAAAAGGGCTCGTACTAACTACTCCTCGTCTTCGTCACCTTCGAGGTACGTGTAGTCACCTTCTTGGACATCGACCGGGCCGTCGCGAATGAAGAACATGTCGATGCTGGCGATTGGAAAGAAGAGCGCTCCGCCTTCCTTAACCGGAAACTTCAGCACCGGTAGGTTGGCCCAGCGAACACCTGTCTCCATCTTTCCAATGGTCTTGGATGGCACGGCGCTAATCCGATAGCGAGCGCCACCGACGGTCGATATCTCAACCATCTTCGGCTCGCCGTCATCGTCCTTACGTCCAAATACCATCCGGCCCCAATCCCTGATTCTCTAGGCCTTCTCTAGCGGCTGGTGTGGGGATCGGTCAATTGCAGCCGAAGCATGCTCGCCCGAAACTGCGAGTGCTTCACCACCGCGGAGGTGGTGAAGCACTCATCTGAGCTATTCGATTGCTAGCTAGTTCTGGCCGCCGGCAGCGTCTTTGACGGACTGCTTGCCTGCGGAGATCCATGGCATCATGCCTCGGAGTTCAGAACCGACGGTCTCGATGAGATGGCCCTTGCCAGCCTCTTCCATCTCGTGGAAGTTCTTGCGGCCGGTGCGGGACTCGTTGACCCACTCTTCAGCGAAAGTGCCGTCTTGGATCTCGGTGAGAACCTTCTTCATCTCAGCGCGGACGTCATCGTTGATGATGCGTGGTCCACGGCTGAGGTCGCCGTACTCGGCGGTATCGCTCACGCTGTAGCGCATGCCAGAGATTCCTTCTTCGTACATGAGGTCGACGATGAGCTTGAGCTCGTGCAGACATTCGAAGTACGCGATCTCTGGCTGGTAGCCGGCATCGACGAGGGTCTGAAAGCCAGAACGAACCAGCTCGGAGGTTCCTCCGCACAACACGACCTGCTCGCCGAAGAGATCGGTCTCGCACTCTTCAGTGAAGGTGGTTTCGATAACGCCAGCTCGAGCGCCACCGATGGCGTCCGCGTATGCGAGGGCGAGGCCCATGGCGTGACCGCTTGCATCGTTCTCAGCAGCGATGATGGCCGGTACGCCGCCGCCTTCGACGTAGGTACGGCGCACGAGGTGACCGGGACCCTTTGGTGCGATCATGATGACGTCGACGTCCTCAGGTGGCTCGATCAGGTCGAAGCGGATGTTGAATCCGTGTGCGAACGCCAGGGCGTTGCCAGCTTCGAGGTTCGGCAAGATGTGCTCTTCGTAGATCGCCGCTTGTTCGGTGTCGGGGAGCAAGATCATGATCAGATCGGCTTCGGCGGTCGCCTCAGCGATCGTCTTGACCGTCAGGCCTGCTTCTTCGGCCTTGGCCTTCGAGGACGAGCCTTCGCGTAGACCCACTCGCACGTCGATGCCTGACTCCTTGAGGTTCAGCGCATGTGCGTGGCCCTGAGAGCCGTAACCGAGTACGGCGACCTTCTTGTCCGCGATCAGCGAACGATCAGCGTCTTTTTCGTAGTAGATGTTTGCCACGGGTGTGTCTTTCCTTGTGTATTTGAACTAATCGAAATTGGGGGCGGTCGAGCGGACCAAAAACTACTTGGTTACGCAGTGATTGGCCTACTCGTTTGCCAGTTGGATACCTGGGATTGCGATGGCCCCGGTACGTTGCAGCTCGGCAACGCCGTAGGGCTCAAGCCTTTCGAGGAACGAATCGAGGTCCTCGGGTCGGCTCGAAAGTGAAAGCATCATCTGCACGTCTCGGACTCGAAGCACCGAGCCACTGAATCCGTCGACCAACGCTTCGACCTCGGTGACCTTGGCCTCGTCGTCGAGTTCCAGACGAACCAAGACCATCTCGCGCAAGGCGGAATCCTCGGGCGACAGCTCCACGATGTCGATGACATCGATGAGCTTGTCGAGCTGCTTCTTGATCTGATCAAGCGGCGCAGATTCGGCATCGATCACGATCGTGATGCGACTGAACCGGTCGTCGGTCGGTGCGACCGCGAGCGATTCGATGTTGAAGCCGCGGCGGGCGAAAAGGCCCGCCACACGAGCGAGCACGCCCGACTTGTTTTCGACGAACACGGCCAACGTGTGGGTACGGGTCAGCTGGGTGCGCTTCATTGTGCGGTTCCCTTCTGCTGGAACGGTGGCACGACAACCTCGGAGTTGCCCTTGCCTCCTGGGACCATCGGATACACGTTCTCGCTGGGTTCGGTGAGAAACTCGATGACGACCGGTCGGTCGTTGATCGAGTTCGCCCGCTCAATGGCTGCATCGACCTCATCGGGATCTTCAACTCGGATCGCGACGCAACCCATCGCCTCGGACAACTTGATGTAGTCGGGCACAGGGCCAGACAAGTCGACCTCGGAAAGGCGATTCTCGTAGAACATCTCCTGCCATTGGCGAACCATGCCGAGGTAGGTGTTGTTGAGCAGCGCAATCTTGACCGGGATCTTCTCCACGGCTGCGGTGATGAGCTCCTGGCTGGTCATCTGGAAACAGCCATCGCCGTCCACTGCCCACACGGTCTTATCGGGCATACCGACCTTGGCGCCGATAGCTGCTGGGATCGAGTAGCCCATGGTTCCGAGACCGCCAGAGTTCAGCCACGTGTACGGGTGGTCGAACTTCCAGTACTGGCTGGCCCACATCTGATGCTGGCCAACGCCGGAGGCGACGATGGTGTCATCGGGGGAAAGATCGCGAAGGCGCTCAAGAACCATTTGGGGCTTGAGGTAACCGCCTGGTTTAGCCGGTTCGTAGGCGAGCGGGTAGTTCTCCTGCCAGCCCGACAGTGTCGAACGCCAGGCGCTGTGATCAGCGGGCGTCGCGGTACCGATGGCGTCGAGCATCTGGCGCATGACATGCTTTGCGTCGCCGCGAATAGCAACGTCGGGCATGCGGATCTTGCCGAGTTCAGCAGGATCGATATCGACGTGGATGACCTTGGCGTCAGGTGCGAATTCGTCGACCTTGCCGGTGACCCGATCGTCGAAGCGGCTACCCATAGCGATGAGCAGATCCGATTCTTGCATCGCCATCACGGCGGTGTAGTTGCCGTGCATTCCCGGCATGCCGAGGTTGAGTTCGTGGCTGTCGGGCATTGAGCCTCTGGCCATGAGGGTCGTGACGACCGGAATGTTCATCCGCTCGGCCAGCTCAAGAAGTTCGGCTGCGCCACGGGCCTTCAGAATGCCACCACCTGCGTAGAGCACCGGACGGACAGCTTTGAGCATCAACTCAACAGCCGCGTCGATCATTTCGGGCTCGCCGTCGAGGACCGGCTTAAAGCCAGGCAGATCGACGGGCACTGGATCCTTCCACGTCATCGCCGACTGCGGGTTGCGCACGTCGGTGATGTTCTTCGGTAGATCGATGAGGACCGGGCCGGGGCGTCCCGTCGTTGCGATGTGGAACGCTTCGTGAACGACCTGTGGGATGTCGTTCGGGTCCGAGACGAGATAGTTGTGTTTGGTGATCGACATCGTGATGCCGGTGGTGTCGGTCTCTTGGAATGCGTCGGTGCCAATGAGGCCGTAGGGAACCTGGCCGGTGATTGCCACGATGGGAACCGAATCGAGGTAGGCATCGGCGAGCGGGGTGACGATGTTGGTGGCGGCTGGGCCGCTGGTGACCATGACGACGCCGGGCTTGCCGGTGGCGTGTGCATAGCCTGATGCCATATGGCCTGCACCCTGTTCGTGGCGCACCAGAACGTGGCGAGGACCTGACCCGCTAACCATGGAGTCGTAGACGGGCATGATCGCGCCGCCGGGATAGCCGAAGACGACGTCAACACCCTCGTACTCGAGGGCCTTTAAGAGGGCCGTTCCTCCATCCATTTGCATGATTTGCTCCTAGGTCGATGAGTGGTTTCTAACGTGGGCCAAAAACGAAGAAGCCTTCCCGGCTGGGAAGGCGAGGCACACGGCGGGGAGGCCGTGCGCTACATAACTACTACGACGAGAAAGGCTTGCGAAAACACGCTGTTGATTATGCCCAAGAACCCGTCCTCAAGGCAACATGGCAGTGTGGCAACTACCAATCTCCGACGTGGGGCGTTTCCGGGTTCGTTCAACCCCTTGACCGTTGCGCACCTCGAAATCGCCCGCCTCGCTCGGGAGCGCCATGGTCTCGACGAGGTCCACCTGATCGTGAGTGAGACGGCGCTCGACAAGCCACATCCCCCAGGCCCGAGCTTCGAAACGCGAATCGCTGCGCTCGAAGCTGACGCGAATGCCCACGATTGGCTGTTCGTCGCGACGACTGGGTTGCAGCTCATCGCCGACATCGCAGACGGCTTCGATCTAGTAATTATGGGAGCCGACAAGTGGTCGCAGGTGAACGATGTTGCGTACTACGACGACGAAGCCCACCGAGACGCCGCCATTGCTCGCCTGCCGGCCGTGGTCGTCGCTGAACGACATGGGACGGCAGTGATCGGTGTCGACACGCTGGAGACCTCACAGGAGCTCCGTAGCGTGTCTTCAAGCCGCGCTCGGGACGGCGAGGAGCATCTGATGGCTCCTGAAGCTCGGAAACGCTGGAAAGACGCCTGACGGCTATCTGGTTGCTTAGGCGACGAGGCCAGCAGCAACGACGGCGGCACCGATAAGGCCCGCGTCTTCGCCGAGTCCGGCTGTCTGGACCTCAGGCGGGCCATCTACTGCGTAGTCGGCGAGGTCGATCACGACCGCTTTACGAATCCGGTCGTCAAGGTGAGGCAGCGTGCCGACGCCACCGCCGAACAACACGATGTCGGGAGCGAAGGTCAACGCATACACACGAACGAGTTGGGCGAGGTAATAGGCCTCGAGGTCCCACACATCGTCACGGTCGAGCAGCGTCTTTGGGTCGGCTTGCCAACGATCACCGATTGCAGGACCACTAGCCATACCTTCGAGGCAATCGACGTGGAACGGGCAGCGTCCGGCGTACGAATCGTCAGGATGACGACGCACCGGAATATGGCCCATTTCGGTGTGTGCACGGCCCCGGAACGGAACACCGTCGATGGCCAACGCAGCACCGATGCCGGTACCGACGGTGACATAACCCACTCGTGAATGGCCTTGGCCCTTCCCGTGGCGCCACTCTGAAACAGCAGCAGCCTCAACATCGGTTTGGATGTCGGAAGGCACGCCGAGTGTGTTCGCTAGACGCTCCAGGAGTGGAGCGCCGCTCCAACCTGGCTTTGGGGTCTTGGCGATCGAACCGAACTGCGGCGACGATCGATCGACGACCAGCGGGCCGAACGAGGCAATACCGAGAGCTTCGATCCCGCTGTGCTTGGCAAAGAATGACTCAACGGCGTCGAGGGTTTCGTCAGGCGTGGTCGTTGGGATCCACTCCTGATCTTCGACTGTGGTCTCGTCGCTAAAGACGGCGGCGCGAAACTTCGTACCGCCCGCCTCAACTGCAGCAAACATGTGGGCGAACTACTCGGAGTCCTCAGAACCCAGGCGGCGCCCGGACTCTGCTTCGAAGATGTGGAGCGGGCCACCAACACTGATGTTGATGTTGTCGCCACGCGTAATTGCCGTCTCACCAGGGACACGGATCACGATGGTCTCTTCACGACCCTCGTGCGGCATGATCGCATGCACGAAGGCTTCGGATCCGAGATCCTCGATCACGTTGGCACGTGCGGGAGTTCCACCGTCAACGGTGACGAGGTGCTCTGGGCGAGCACCGATCACGAACTTCTTCGCGTTAGAGCTTCGAAGATCGGCCTGAACCGACTCGGTCAACGGCACGGTGTTCTCGCCGAGCAGCAGGTCGTCACCGGAGCGGTCGGCCTCGATGAGGTTCATGGCCGGCGAACCAATAAAGCCAGCTACGAAGAGGTTGTCCGGATGGCTGTAGAGCCGTCCTGGAGTGTCGACCTGCTGAAGCACGCCATGATCGAGCACGGCCACGCGGTGACCCATCGTCATAGCTTCGACCTGATCGTGAGTAACGTACGCGGTCGTGACTCCGAGGCGAGCCTGGAGATCAACGAGTTCGGTACGCGTCTGTACACGAAGCTTGGCGTCGAGGTTCGACAGCGGCTCATCCATCAAGAACACCTTGGGCTCGCGCACGATGGCACGACCCATAGCAACACGCTGTCGCTGACCACCCGAAAGCGCCTTTGGCTTACGGTCGAGGTACGGCGTGAGGTCAAGGATGCGAGCTGCTTCCTCGACGCGCGTGCGACGCTCGTCCTTAGGGATCTTCTGCTGCTTGAGCGCGAATCCCATGTTCTCACCCACGGTCATCTGTGGGTACAGGGCGTAGTTCTGGAAAACCATGGCGATGTCACGGTCTTGGGGGCGGACGAGCGACACGTCACGGTCATCGATTACGAGGCGACCCTCGTTGATCGGCTCGAGGCCTGCGAGCATTCGCAGTGCCGTCGACTTACCCGAACCCGACGGACCAACGAGCACGAGTAGCTCGCCGTCGGTGATGTGCAGATTGAGCTTGTCAACTGCGCGAACTTCCAGGGAAGAACCAAACCCGTAGATTCGGCTCGCACTCTCATAGGTGACCTGAGCCACTATTTCCTCCGTCCATGCCTACTTGGCAGATACAAATGTTTACTTGATGGCGCCGAGGGCGAGCCCACGGACCAAGCGTTTTTGTGCAATCCATCCGGCTGCAATCACGGGGATTGAAGCCATTGTTGCTGCAGCCGACAGCTTTGCGAAGAACTGTCCACGTCCGTCCACCGTACCGGTGACCCAGATCGGAACGGTTGCTGTATCGGCTGCGGTGAGGTTCAGCGCAAGGAAGAATTCGTTCCAAGCGAAGATGAAACTCAGCAGCGCCGTTGCGGCGATACCTGGCGAAACGATCGGCAAGATCACCGAACGCAGCTGCGAAGTAATCGATGCACCGTCGATTTGTGCGGCCTCGATGAGTTCCCGGGGGACCTCTTCGAAGAACGATCGCATCATCCAGACACCCAACGGCAGGTTGAACGCCGTGTAGACGATCGTGAGGCCAAGCCTCGTGCCGAGAAGGTCGTCGGTGTCGAGGAATGGCAACCCGAGCGTTGGGTACGGGATTGCGTCAGCGAAGAAGAAGAGGGGCACGATGGCCGCTGCGATAGGCAGGAACTTCGTCGAGATGAAGAAGAACAACACGTCGCGCCACTTCTCAACCGGGCGAATGGTCAGGGCGTATGCAGCCGGGATTCCCATCAACAACACCAGGAACGTGGAAACCAGCACCACGCTCAACGAGTTGGTGAAAGCCTCCACTGCGCTGAGGTTGCCGCCGAAGTCCGCGCTCACCTCTCGGTAGCGGTCCAGCGATGGGCTAAAGAAGAACACCGGGTCGAGGCTCTGTGCGTCCTCCTCGGTCTTAAAGGAGGTGTGAACCATCCAAAAGATCGGGAAGAAGAAGACGACTGCAGCGGCCCAACCAACAACGGATGCGGTCAGTGTGCTCCAGCGAGTATTTACGCCGACAATCTCGTCGCTTACTCCACTCATAGGTCTTCTCCATCAAGTAGTCCTGAAAGCACACGCAGCGAGAATGTCGCCAGGATGATCGATGCGATCACCACGACGACACCGAAGGCGGATGCTTCACCGAATTGGAATGCGCCACCGATTGCTCGCTGGTGGACAAAGAACGGGATGTTCTGGGCCCCGATTGCGCCACCGACGAGCTGATCGACAGCATCGAAGGTTTGAATCAAGAAGATCGAGCTGAGCAGCGCACCGAGTTCGAGGTATGGGCGCAGGTGCGGCAGGGTGATCTGGAAGAAGATGGCCGAGTTACTCGCACCGTCGACTCGAGCCGCTTCGAGTACCGATGGCGGCTGGCTCTGGAGACCTGCGAGCAAGATGAGCATCAGGAATGGGGTCCACTGCCAGATCGAGAACACGAGGACCGTGAACAGCGGCGAGGCTGACGTTTCGAATGGCTCAAACCCAAGGTCGGTGAGAATGAAGTTCACGAAGCCGAAGCGGACGTCGAGAATACTGTTTCGCCAAATCAACGATGCCGCTACCGGCATGGTGAGGAATGGCGTGATCAGAAGCGTTCGGACGAGTGATTGCCCGATGAACTTTTTATCTAGAGCGATGGCTAGGCCAGTGGCCAAGACCGTCGAGAGGAAGGCCGTTCCGAACGTGATCCAGAAGGTGTTGATGATCGAATCAACGAAACGGCTGTTGTCTGGAATCGAGAAGTAGTTATCGAGACCGACGAATTCGATTGGAGCCGGGGTGAGGAACGCCCAATCGTTAAGAGAAATCCAGAGTGCGATAACAAACGGCACCTGGGTGACGATGATCGTGAAGATCAGCGCTGGCAATAGGGGGAGCCGCCTTAACCACCTCTCTCGACGTTCGGCTTGTTTGACCTCAGCTGGATCCACTCCAGCCACGTCAACTTGCGTCTCTACGTTCGATATTTCGGTGGTCACGTTGCCCTTACATCCCTCGAGCCAGCGCGTACATGCGCTGGCTCCACAAATTAGTTGTACCAGCGGGCCGTCGCCGACCCGCTGGTACATACGAATCAGAAAGCTAATGCTTTCCTATCTATCTCGTTGCGCTAGGCGCTAAGCGCCTAACACTAAAGCCTATTGGCTTACCTCAGAGGCAATTGCCTGGCAAGCGTCAAGAGCGGCATCGACGCTCTGCTGACCAGCGATTGCTGCCGAGATTTCCTGGGTGCATCGGGTACCGATGTCCTGGAACTCTGGGATACCTACGTACTGAACGCCAGGAAGACCTGGGCGAGGAGTAGTACCAGGGCTCTCAGGCATTGCTACCTGGATCTGGTTGAGTACAACGTCACCGAATGACTCGGAAGCAGCGATGTAGTCAGGGTTCTCGTAGGTCGAAACGCGAGATCCAGGAGGGGCAGCTGCCCATCCGTCGTTCTCGCCAACAACGTTGATGTATTCCTCAGAGGTTGCCCATGAGATGAACTCCCAAGCAGCAGCGGTGTTCTCAGCGTTCTCTGGGATCGCGAACGACCAGGTCCAGAGCC